>NZ_JBEZGN010000034.1:0-119859 GCF_040650055.1 Spirillospora sp. NPDC048819
GCGGGCGGGGCCGGGCCGGGCCCCGGGGGGGCCCCCCCCGCCCCCCGCCCCCCACCCCCGCGGGGGGGGGGGGGGCCCCCCCGGCCCCCCCCCCCCCCCCCCCCGGGGGGGGGCCCCCCCCCCCCCCCCCCCACGGCCGCGCCGAAGCGCGCGCACTCGATGCCCACGGAGCCGTCGCCGGACTCCACGTCCCACACCATGTCGCCGATTCTCGGGCCGAGCCTGGCCAGGACGAAGGCCCGGACTTCCGGCGGCAGTCCCGGCCCGTCGCCGAAGGCGTCCGCGGGCAGCGCCCACCCGGCGGGGTCCGGAGCAGGCGGCCCCGACACCCAGCTCGTTTCACCCAGTGCGTGACGGTTGTCCAGGACGAGCACCACAGCCGGGTCGTTCCAGGGACGAGTGGTGGCCTCAGCCGGACGGACGTAGACGACGCGCTCCCTGGGCCCGTCCAAGTCCTCGCAGACAACGAACGAACGCGGCGTCACGGGAAACAGCGCGCGCGCCAGTTCCGCCGGTCCCGCGCCAGGCCCGGTCAGTACCGCGACCTTGGGGTGGGCTCGGCAGGCGTTCACGGCCTGCCGCAGGTGTCCGTCCCGGGCCGAGACGACCAGCGCGTCATCCCAGGGCAGTCCCGCCTGGGCGAAAGCCCGCGCCACCAGGGGCGCGGCAGGCAGGGCGTCCGGTGCATGCCCTTGTTCGAGCAGCACACGGAGAATCCCGAAGTGGCCGGGATCGCCGTCCACGACGAGCACGACGTCCTGGTCCGACACGTCGACGCCTTCCAGCGCACCTGCGATGTCCTCGGTGACGACCTTGCGGGTGCCAGGCGCCAATGGGAGGCCGTCCAGGTGACGGGCTTCACCCAGCACCAGCGCAGCGCTTTCCAAAGCCGCCCGGGCCGCTTCGGAAAGCGGCGAGCCGTCGCGGCCCACAACCGTCAACATCGCCTGAACCCGCCGTCGCCTACCGGGCCATCCGCCCGAACATGCCGACCATCCGCTCACCGGCGGCATCGACCAGCACCACCTGCGCGGCGACCGGACTGGCCGCCGAGCCCGCCGCCTCGGCGGCGAGACGCTCCAGCTCACCGGCGGTCCGCCGACACAGCTCCCGGCCGCACGGACCGAGCTTTCCGGCGGCCTCCCACAGCTCGTAGACGTGCCGGGCCGTCGGGGCCGCGGCCACCTCGGCGGTCAGCGCCGCGCCCGCGTCCATGTAGAAGGTGATCGATTCCAGGACCCCGTCGTCGTCCAGGAGGGCGAGCTGCTCGTCCATGCCGGCGACCAGGACGACCTGCGCGATCCCCTCCTTGACCGCCGCACGCAGCTCGCCGGCGCCCGCCGGGACGAAACACGCGTCCGGCAGCTTCGGCAGCATCCGGCGGGCCGTGTCGCGTACGCCGTCGCCGTACATCACGAGCGTCTTGTCCTCAGCGGTCACTGGGCCGTCCCTCCTCGTCCTGGGCGACGAGCCTCCCGGAGGAGCGGCCGGAGCGCTGGCGTGGCACGCCGTCGGGCGGCGATTCGGGCCGCGGGTCGGTCGCGATGCGGCTGAACACGATCATGTCCCGGCTGACGCCGCCGGCGTCGCGTTCCGCGCCCCGCGCGACGCCCTCGCGCACATAGCCGGCCTTCTCGGCGACGCGGATGGACGCGTGGTTGGTGACCATGGCGCGCAGTTCGACGCGGAAGAGCCCGCAGCCGCGCAGCGCCCAGTCGGACACCAGGGACAGGGCCTCCGTGGCGTGGCCGCGTCCGCGCACGCCCGGCCGCATCCCGTAGCCGACCTCGCTGGTCAGGTGATCCCAGTTCACCTTGAACAGCCCGATGGTCCCGAGCAGGTCGCCGGTATCGCGGTCGGTCGCCGCCAGGTGGATGCCCAGCCCGAAACGCTGCACCTTGTGGACGCCCTCCCGCAGGAACCACGCGATGGGCTCGGCCTCCAGGACACCCGGGAAATTGGGCGGCAGGAAGTCCTCACCCGCGCGGATCACCTCGATCAGCCCGGCCGCGTCGTCGATGCCGAACGGGCGCAGCACGAGCCGTTCGCCCTCAAGGCGGACACTTCCCTCGAAGGCGTTCACGCGCGCTCCCCTCTACAGGCCTTGCTGCAAGCGTTGACCATCCTGCTCGCGAACCAGGGCGACCCGGCCCAATGCAGATGAAGGTAGGACGCTACACAGTCGCCTTGCACGAAGCCCACGGGGCCGGATGCGGTCCACTGCCAAGCGGCCGTGTCCCCATGGACGGGTTCGGTGACCGTGCTGTGGAACTCGTGCCCGCGCACCCGTTCGCCCGCACGGGCGACGACCGAGTCGGCCACGGCCACCGCGGCACGATAACCCAGGGTCAGCCGCGAGGACATGGCCGCCTGGACACCGTCCAAGACACCGCACATGGGCGCGCCGTCCAGCTCATGCGCGAGGTAGAGAAGGCCCGCACATTCGGCGTACACGGGGCGGGACGCCTTGCCGAAGGCCGCCATCTCTTCGCGCAAGGGCTGATTGGCCGAAAGCTCCGCCGCGTGCATCTCGGGGAAACCTCCGCCGATGACGACACCCCTCGTCCGTTCGGGGAGCCTCTCGTCCCGCAGGGGGTCGAACCGGACGACTTCGGCGCCCGCCGCCGTGAGCAGCTCCTCGTTCTCCGCATAGCCGAACGTGAACGCCGGTCCCCCGGCGACCGCGATCCGCGGGCGTTCCGCCGCCTCCACCCGGACGGCGGCCTCGGACGGGTCCCACGGCTCCGCGTTCAAGGGGGAGGCGGCGCGGGCCAGGGCGAGCACCGCGTCGAGGTCGCAGGAGGCGGCGACGAGGTCGCCCAGCCGCCGGACCGTCCCGACCGCGTCCGCTCGCCGTTCGGCCGCCGGAACGAGACCGAGATGCCTGGACGGGGCCGTCGCCTCGTCGTGGTGGCGGAGCGCGCCCAGGACCGGCAGGCCCAGCTCCTCGACGGCCTCCCGGCACATGCGCTCATGGCCGTCAGAGCCGAGACGGTTGAGGATCACGCCGCCGACCCTGACCGTCCCGAACGAGCGGAACCCGTGGACGAGGGCGGCCACGGACCGTCCCGCCGCCGCCGAAGCGTCCACGACCAGGACGACGGGTGCGTCCAGAAGTGTCGCGACGTGCGCGGTGGACGCGTAGTCACCGCCACCGGCCGAAGCAGACAGTCCGAGCCCTGCGGCGCCGTCGTAGAGGCCCATGACGCCCTCCACGACGGCGATGTCCGCCCCGGCGGCACCGTGCAGGAGCAACGGGACGATGAGTTCCTCAGACGTCAGCCACGGATCCAGGTTCCGGCCAGGCCGCCCTGTGGCGAGCGCGTGGAAGCCAGGGTCGATGTAGTCGGGCCCGACCTTGTGCGGAGAGACGTTCAGGCCACGACCGGCGAAAGCGGCCATCAGGCCCGTCGCGACGGTCGTCTTGCCGCTTCCCGTGGAAGGCGCGGCTACGACGAGCCGAGGGACACTGGCCACGTCTGCACAGCATAGGCTGTCGCGGTGAGCTACCAGCGCCTGTCCCCGGACGAACGGCGTGCCCAGATTCTGGACGTCGCGCGGCGGATGTTCACCGAGCTGCCCTACGCCGAGGTGTCCACCGCCGCGATCGCGCGCGAGACCGGAGTCCAGCGCGGTCTGATCCACTACTACTTCGGGACGAAGCGAGAGCTGTTCCTCAAGGTCGTCCAGGGGTTGACGGCGTCGGCGGCGCTCCAGGTGCCGCCGGTGGACGAGCGGATGACGCTGCCCGAGGCGGTCGAACTGTGCGTGAACCTGTTCCTCGACACGGCGGAGCGGAACGCGACGACGTGGTTCGCGGCGCTGGACGCCGAGGGGTTCGGGCAGGACCCGGAACTGCTGCGCATCGTCAACCGGTTCCGTGACGAGGCCGTCGAGCACATGCTCGCCGTCCTGCGGGTGCCGGAGCCCACCGAGACCCTGCGCGCCGTCCTGCGCATCTACTCGGGGCTGGCGGACGCGGCGACGCGGCAGTGGCTCCAGGAGAAGACGCTCGACCGCGACCAGGTGCACACGCTGCTCGCGCGGTCACTGCTCACCCTGGTCAGCGACATAGGTCCCGCTCTGGAGAGGCACTAGGAACACGGCGGGGCCCGCTAGGCGGGGGCGGCGGTCGCGCCGGGCACGGTGAACCAGACGGCCTTGCCGCGGACGGGCGGGCCGAGCCGCGACAGCGTCCGCAGCATGCCCCAGCGTTCCCCGGACAGCTCGCGGACGATGCTGAGCCCGCGCCCGCAGTCGCCGGACGTCCACGAGTAGCCGGGCAGGGCGGCGTCGGGGAGCGCGTCGAAGACGGCGCACCGTACCTCGCCGGCCTCACGGGCCGCGCCGTCACCGGCCCCGCTCGCGCAGGCCCCGCCATCGCCGCTCTCGCTGTCACAGGTCTCGCTGTCACCGGCCTCGCCTCCGGCCACGTAGAGCCACAGCTCGTGGGGGCCGTGCTCGCCGGCGTGCTGGTGCGCGTTCGTCGCGAGCTCGCTGACCATGAGCTGCGCGTCGGCGATCACGTCGCGCGGGACGCCCAGCGAGGCGAGGGCGTCGCGCAGGACGCCGCGGGCGTGGCCCGCGCATCCGGGCCCGCCCGGGAGGGCCCAGACCCACCCGGGCCTGGTGCCCGCCGGTGCACGGGCGTTGTCGGTGGCGTCGGCCATGGCGTCGGCCATGGTCTGCGCCGTCAGGTCGGCTGGCGTGGTCTTCACGGGTTCCTCCGCCGGTCTACGTGCCCGGGCGCGGCCGGCCGGTCCGTCACTGTAGGTTTCCGACCGGTCACGGAACCCAGCGTGTCGTGAGATTCTCACGATCGCAACTGTCTTCACAGAATTGCTCCACCCTTCCTGCCGGGTTCGTCAATCGCGTTGTGGCGCGCGTCAAGAGTGGTAAGACTCCACTCCCATGACCTACCGCCCCACCGTTCGTGGCCGCCGCCTGGCGCGGGAGCTCCGCAAGCTGCGGGAGGAGCAGGGCCTGACCCTGCAGGAGGTGGCGGATCGGCTCGACTGGTCGCGAGCCACCGTCTCCCGCCTCGAAACCAGCCAGACCCGCCCCAAACCCGGTGACATCGCCGACATCCTCGATCTGTACGGGGTGCCGAGCCCGGACCGCGACGCCCTCATCACCCTCGCCCGGCAGGCCGGCCAGCGCGGCTGGTGGACCGCCTACCAGGACGTGTTCGCCGGCAGCTATGTCGCGCTGGAGGACGAGGCGTCGCACATCCGCACCTGGGATCCCCAGCTCGTGCACGGGCTGCTGCAGACCGAGCCGTACTCCCGCGCCGTGATCACGGCGGGCCGGCTGCTGCCCGCCCAGGAGGACATCGAGCGCCGCATCGCCGCCCGCAAGATCCGCCAGGCCCTGCTCGACCGGGCGGACGCGCCGCGTCTGCAGGTCGTGTTCGACGAGGGGGTCCTGCACCGTCCGATCGGCGGCGACGAGGTGATGCGCGCGCAGCTGGACGCTCTCGCCACCGCCGCTGCGACCCGCCCAACCGTGTCGATTCAGGTACTTCCGTATACAGCCAAGGAGCATGCGGGCCTAGACGGACGATTCACCATATTGTCGTATCCAGACCCCGCCGACCCAGATATCGCCTATGTAGAGGGCACCATGGGTGACGTTTACCTTGAGAGTGCGGAGGCAATAGCAAAACATAGGGATCGCTTCGATCGCATCGAGGCGGCCGCACTGTCCACCGAGGAATCCGCGCACCTCATCGCCGAGGCAGCAAGGAGTAGCCCGTGACCAACCTGCAGTGCGAACTCACCGGCGCCCCCTGGCGCAAGTCGTCCCACAGCGGGAGCGGCGACCAGTGCGTCGAGGTGGCGCCACTGTCCAGCGACCTTCGCGCGGTACGCGACTCCAAGGACCCCTCCGGACCGGCGCTGGTGCTGACGCCGTCCGCCTGGCGGGGCCTGGTGGGCGCGATCAAGGAGGTCTAGCGACGGTCCGATCCGGGGGCCGCGGCGGGGGCGCCGCGGCCCCCGGCCCTTCCACCGAACTAGAACGTGTTCTAGTATCGCCTGCGTCGGCAACCGGAGGGGTGCAACGTGACCGCGGAACTCAAGCTCGGCATCAACGTCGGCTACTGGCAGCGCGACGTCGACGACCAGACCGAGACGGTCCTGGCCGCCGAACGGTGCGGCTACGACTCGGTGTTCACCGCCGAGGCCTACGGCTCGGACGCGTTCACCCCGCTGGCCTGGTACGCCGCCCGCACGTCCCGGATCAAACTGGGCACCGCCGTCGTCCAGCTCTCCGCGCGCACGCCCGCCGCGACCGCGATGCACGCGCTCACCCTCGACGCGCTCTCGGGCGGGCGGATGATCCTCGGGCTCGGCGCGTCCGGCCCGCAGGTCGTCGAGGGCTGGTACGGGCAGCCGTTCCCCAAGCCGCTCGCCCGCACCCGCGAGTACCTCGACATCGTCCGGCAGGTGTGGCGCCGCGACGCGCCGGTGACCAGCGAGGGCCCGCACTACCCGCTGCCGCTGCCCGGCGGCGCGGGCCTCGGCAAGCCGCTGAAGTCGATCGTCCACCCGGTCCGCCCGGAGATCCCCGTCTACCTCGGCGCCGAGGGCCCGAAGAACGTCGCGATGTCCACCGAGATCGCGCAGGGCTGGCTGCCGCTGTTCGTCGACCCGCAGCAGATCGAACCGGTGTTCGGCGCGTCCCTCGCGAACCGCCCGGACGGCTTCGAGATCGCCGCGACCGTCACCACGATCGTCACCGACGACCTGGAGTCCGCGCTGCAGTTCGCCAAGATCCCGCTCGCGTTCTACATCGGCGGGATGGGCGCCCGGGACCGCAACTTCCACCTCGACCTGATCGGCCGGCTCGGCTACGCGGAGCAGGCCGCGCGCGTCCAGGAGCTCTTCCTCGACGGCCGGCGCGACGAGGCGGTCAAGGCCGTGCCGGACGAGCTGGCCGACTCGATCTCCCTCCTCGGCCCCATCGGGCGGATCAAGGAGCGGCTCCAGCTCTGGCGCGGCAGCCCCGTCACCACCGTGCTGATCGCCGGGGTGCGGGACGAGCCCACGCTGCGCGCGATCAAGGACCTGGCCGACTCCTGACGAGATCGATCGCACATCGACGGGCGGAATGGAGGCAGGGGTCCGGGTGCTGCACGAGACAGCACCCAGCGATACGCAGACTGGAGATGGACGCAACATGTCCACGCAGGAAGACGCCGCCCGCCTGCTCGTCAGGACCCTTGAGGCGGAGGGCGTCGAATACGTCTTCGGCATCCCGGGCGAGGAGAACATCCACTTCGTCCACGCACTGAACGACTCCCCGATCCGCTACGTCCTCGTCCGGCACGAGCAGGCCGCCTCGTTCATGGCGGAGATCTACGGGCGCCTCACCGGCAAGGCGGGGGTGGCCTCGGCGACGCTCGGCCCCGGCGCGATCAACATGCAGCTCGGCGTGGCGGACGCCACCACCAACAGCACGCCCGTCGTCGCGATCTCCGCACAGGTCGGCCTTGACCGCATCTACAAGGAATCGCACCAGATCGTCGACCTGGTCTCCCTCTTCCGCCCGATCACCAAGTGGTCGGAGCTGGCCCCCCGGGCCGAGGCCCTGCCGGAAATGGTGCGCAAGGCGTTCAAGACCGCACAGACCGAACGTCCCGGCGCCGTCTACCTGGCGATCCCCGAGGACGTCGAGGCCGCCAAGGTCTCCGCCGATCTGAAGCCGCTACCGGTCAACGTCGTCCGCACCCAGGAGCCGTCGCCGTCGCAGATCGCCCGCGCCGCCGACGTCCTCGCCGTCGCCCGGCGCCCGATCGTCCTCGCCGGCCACGGCGCGACCCGCGCCGGCGCGAGCGCCGCGCTGCGGCACTTCTCCGAGCATCTCGGCCTGCCGGTCGCGACGACCTTCAACGGCAAGGGCGTCTTCCCGGACGACCACCGCAACGCCCTCGGCGCGGTCGGTTTCATGCGCCACGACTACGTCAACTTCGGCTTCGACGAGGCGGACGTCCTCATCACGGTGGGCTACGAGCTCCAGGAGTTCGACCCCGTCAAGATCAACCCGAACGCCGACAAGAAGATCATCCACATTCACCAGTTCCCCGCCGAGGTCGACGACCACTACCCCGTCGAGGTCGGCGTCCAGGGCGACATCTCCCGGTCGCTCCACGCCCTGGCCGGCAGCGTGCACCGCCGCTTCGACGTCAACGGCACCGGCCGGAAGATCCGCCAGATGCTCCGCGACGAACTGGCGGAGGGCGCCGCCGAGGACGGCCATCCGCTCTCCCCTCGCAGGATCGTCGCCGACGTCCGCGCCGCCATGGGCCGCAGCGACATCGTCCTCGCCGACACGGGCGCGGTGAAGATGTGGATGGCGCGCATGTACCCGACCTACGAGCCGAACACCCTGCTGGTCTCCAACGGCCTGTCGTCCATGGGCTTCTCCGTGCCGGGCGCGATCGCCGCGAAGCTCGCCCACCCCGACCGCCGGGTCCTCGCCGCCACCGGCGACGGCGCGTTCCTGATGAACTCGCAGGAACTGGAGACCGCCGTCCGCGAGAACATCCCGATCACGGTCCTGATCTGGGACGACTCCGCCTACGGCCTGATCGAGTGGAAGATGGACCTCGACCTCGGCGAAAGCTCCAACATCAAGTTCGGCAACCCCGACTTCGTCCGGTACGCGGAGAGCTTCGGCGCCCGCGGCTACCGCGTGGAGACCGCCGGCGAGCTGCTCCCCACCCTCCGCAAGGCCCTGGACGACGACACGGTCTCGGTCATCACCGTCCCCGTCGACTACTCCCACAACCTCCGGCTGACGGACAAGCTGGGCGACCTGACCGACCCCTTCTAGAACCGGAGGGACGGCCTGGCACCGTCCCTTCCACCCTCCACGGCATAAAAGCCCCGCTTGATCAACTCGGGCCCAAGGTCGCCAGGATGTACGACTACTACCTGGGCGGAAAGGACAACTACGTCGCCGACCGTGCGGCCGCGGAGAAGGTCATCGAGGTGATGCCGGCTTCGCAGGAGGGGGCGCGGGCGAACCGGGCGTTCCTGATGCGGGCGGTCCGCCATCTCGTCGCGGAGGCGGGCATCACGCAGTTCCTCGATCTCGGCGCGGGGCTGCCCACCCAGAACAACGTGCACGAGGTGGCGCTGTCGCTGAACCCGGACGCCCGAGTGGTCTATGTGGACTGGGACCCGGTGGTCTGCTCGCACAGCCGCGCGCTGCTGCGGACCCCGGACAGCGTCGGCGTGATCGAGGCGGACCTGCGGGACGCGGATGCGATCCTGCGGCATGAGACGACCCGGGCGCTGCTGGACTTCGACCGGCCGATCGCGGTGATGATGGTGTCGATCCTGCACTTCGTCTCCGGCTCCGATGACCCGCAGGGCATCGTGGGGCGGTACCGGGACGCCACCGCGCCGGGAAGTCACCTGGTCGTCTCCCATCTGACCGGGGACCTGATGGCGAAGGCCCGGCCGGAGGAGACCGAGCGGGCCAAGGAGATCTACCGCCGCACCGCCACCCCTGTCCACCTGCGCACCCACGAGGAGATCGGGGATCTTTTCAAGGGCCATGAGCTGGTGGATCCGGGGCTGGTGTGGCTGACCGACTGGCGTCCCGACGACCCCGTCCCGGACGGGCCGGCGGTGGTGCGGCTCGGTGAGGGACGAGGCGGGACGGCCGAGGAGGCGCCCGGTTACGGCGGCCGGATCCCCGCGTACGCGGGCGTCGGCCGCAAGCTCTGACGACGCGAGGAGGCGGTGTGACCGCTCTGGCCGACATCGACCTGTCCAAGGGCGGCTTCTGGGCCGCACCGTACGCCGATCGCGCGGCGGCGTTCGAGGTGCTGCGGCGCGAGAAGCCGTTCGCCTTCTTCGCGGAACCGCGCGTCATGTGGGCGAGGCCCGGCCCCGGTTTCTACGCGGTGACCCGGTACGCCGACGTGGTGGAGGCCAGCCGGAGGCCGGACGACTTCTCCAACGCCGAGGTCGTGATGGTGTTCGAGCGGCCGCCGGAGTCGGTCGAGTTCTTCGACTCGATGATCAACATGGACGATCCGCGGCACGCCCGGCTGCGCCGGATCGTCTCCCGGGCGTTCACCCCGAGCATGATCGAGCGGCTGGACGGCCAGATCCGGCGGGTGGCCGCCGAGATCGTGGACGACCTGCTGGAGCGCAGGACGTGCGACTTCGTCACCGAGGTCGCCGAGCGGCTGCCGCTGACCATCATCTGCCGGATGATGGGCGTCCCGCAGAGCCGGCACCGGTTCGTCGCCGAACGCACCAACATCATTCTCGGTGCGGGCGACTCCGAGTACACCCCGGACGAGAACCAGGCCGCCACCATTCTCACCGCGGCGGCCGAGCTGGCCGGCATGGTCAGGGAGCTGGCCGCCGAACGCGTCGAGGCGCCCGGCGACGACCTGACGTCCAAGCTGGTCAACGCCAACATCGACGGCGAGAAACTGAGCGCCCGGGAACTCGGCTCCTTCTTCGGCATCCTGATGCAGGCGGGCAACGAGACGACCCGCACCGCCATCTCGCACGGGCTGCTCCTGCTCACCGGGCACCCGGACCAGAAGCGGCTGTGGGCCGGCGACTTCGAACGGCACGCGGCGACCGCGACCGAGGAGATCGTCCGCCTGGCGTCACCCATCATCTACATGAGGCGCACCGCGACCCGGGACTGCGAGCTGAACGGCCACCGCTTCAACCAGGGCGACAAGCTGCTGCTGTACTACTGGTCGGCCAACCGCGACGAGACGGTCTTCGACGACCCGGACCGGTTCGACATCACCCGCGCACCCAACCCGCACCTCGGCTTCGGCGCCCCCGGACCGCACCACTGCCTGGGCGCGCACCTGGCCCGGAGCGAAGTCACCGCCATCTTCCGGGAACTGCTCGCCCGCGCACCCGGCATCCACGCCACCGCGGAGCCGGACCGGCTGCGCTCGAACTTCCTCAACGGCATCAAGCACCTGTCCTGCTCACTTTCTTGACTTCCTCCTCTCCCTGAAGGGGGAGGGGATTCCTACGGCTCGCGCCGCAGGGGTTTCTGCTTCGCGGCCGACTGCGGAAGGGGGGACCCTTGCCGTCTGACATCAGCTCCACAGACATCGCCGGGGCTACCCCTGGCTACGGCTCGACCAGCCGCAAGAATGTTCTTGGCCGCGTTGATGTCCCGGTCGTGCCGGGCGCGGCAACCCAGGCACGTCCAGTGCCGGGTCGACAAGCTCAACTCCGCGAGCAGGTGCCCGCAGGCCGAGCAGGTCTTGGACGAGGGGCACCACCGGTCGATCACCACCAGAGTCCGTCCGGCGCGTGCGGCCTTGTACTCCAGCATGCGCCGGAACTCGCCCCACCCGCAGTCGGAGATCGCGCGGGCCAGCCTGCGGTTGCGCACCATGTTGGCGACCGCGAGGTCCTCGACCACGATCACGTCCGCTTGGCGGACGAGGCTGGTGCTGGTGCGGTGCAGGAAGTCGGCGCGGGCGTTGCGGACCTTGCGGTGGGCGGCGGCGACCTTGGCCTTGGCCTTGCGGTGGTTGGCCGAGCCGGGCCGGCAGCGGGCCATGCGCCGCTGGTACCGGGCCAGGTTGCGCTGCTTGCGTTCCAGATGCCGTGGGTTGGCGATGCGGTCCCCGTCGGAGGTCACTGCGAAGTCCTTGACGCCCAGGTCGATGCCGATCTGGTGCCCGGCGACCGGTATCGGCTCGGGCTCATCGGTGCCGGTGCCGGTGTCGACGGCGAAGGTCACATACCAGCGGCCGTCCGGGTCCCGCGAGATCACCACCATCGTCGGGTTCAGCGCAGCCAAGTCCACATCGTCAAAGGACCACACGAACGCCAGCGGAGCGGTGGTCTTGGCCATCCTCAGCTCACCGTCCTTCATGCGGAACGCCGAGCGGGTGTAGTGCGCGGACTGGCGGCAGGTGCGGGTCTTGTAGCGCGGGTAGCGGGCGCGTCCGGCGAAGAAGCCGGCGAACGCGGTGTGCTGGTGCCGCAGGGCCTGTTGCAGCGGGACCGAGGAGACCTCGTTCAGGAACGCCAGCTCTTGGGTCTTCTTCCAGGCGGTCAGCGCGGCGTCGGTCTGTTTGTAGGTGGTGCGCTTGCGGTCGATGTGCCAGGCGCGTTGGCGTTCGGCGAGGGTCTTGTTCCAGACCAGGCGGACGCAGCCGAAGGTGCGGCTGAAGGTGGCCGCTTGTTCGGGGTCGGGGTAGGCCCGGCACTTGTACGCCGTCCGCATGACCGCAACTTTACACACCGATTGTGCACGCGCGAGGACTCTCGGTTGCCAAAGGGTTCGGTTCCCGGACCGCCCGCCTGCGCCGGGCCGCTCCTGACGGAGTCCGGATTCCTCTCCGGCCTGAAGGCCGGGGCATCCTCCGGAGGACTAGGTGAACCCGGCCGCTCCGGCGGGCGCAAGGTAGGGAGCGGTTGCCGGGCGGGTGGCCGGGTACGGGCGGCGGGTGACGTCCGGCAAGGGATTCGACGCCGTCCCGTCCACGTTGCGCAACACGGCGGCGGTGGCCGCGTGCTTCCTGGTCATCGTGGCGGCCGTCGGCGTGCTGGTCTACCTGTTCACGAAGGTCGCGTCCCTGGTGATGGCGGTGATCGCCGCGCTGCTGCTGACCGCGCTCGTGTCGCCGGTCGCGCGCCAGGTGCGGCGGCTGCGCGCCCCCGCCTGGGTCGCCGCGCTCTCCGGCCTGTTCACCGTGCTCATCGCCATCGGTGGGTCGGTCGCGCTGGTCGGCAACCGGATCGCCGGCCAGTGGGAGGAGATGCGCCGGAGCCTGACCGAAGGGCTGCAGGAGGCCCAGAGCCAGATCGTGGGCGCGCTGCCGATCAGCGAGCAGCAGCTCGACACCCTGATCGACGGCGCCGTGCGCACTCTCCGGCGGTCGTCGCCCGACCCGGTCGCGAGTGCGAGCATGGTGACGCGGGTGGGCGCCGCCGTGCTGATCGCCCTGTTCCTGCTGTTCTTCATGCTGAAGGACGGCAGGAGCATGTGGGAGTGGGTCCTGCGGCTCGCGCCCGAGCGGCGCCGCCCGAAGGTCGACGTCGCCGGGCGCGCGGGGTGGCGGGCGCTCGGGCAGTACGTGCACGGGATCATCCTGGTCGCGCTGGCGGACGCCGCCGGCATCGGGCTGGCGCTCGTGCTGATCGGGGTGCCGTTCGCCCTGCCGCTGACGCTGCTGACGTTCATCGCCGCGTTCGTCCCCATCATCGGGGCGATCCTCGCGGGCGCGGCCGCGGTGATCATCGCGTTCGTCGGCGGCGGGACGACGGACGCGCTGCTCGTGCTGGCCGCCGTCCTCGCCGTCCAGCAGGCCGAGAGCCACCTGCTGCAACCACTGATCATGGGCCGGACGCTGCATCTGCACCCGGTCGTGGTCGTCGTCGCCGTGGCCGCCGGGACGCTGGCGGCGGGCATCGCGGGCGCCATCGTCGCCGTCCCGCTCGTCGCGGTCGTGTACCGCGTCGCGTCCGTGCTGGCGGCCCCCGACGAGGACGACGGGCCGGAAGCCGATTCCCGGCTCGCCGCGGAGGGGCCGCCCGGCCCGCGATGACGGACGGCGGCGGGTCAGGCGCGGCAGAGGATCTCGCCGTGGGTCACCGAGTACCAGCCGTCTTCGGCGGCGGCCCATGCCTTCCAGCCCTCGTAGACGCGCTGGAGTTCGTCGCGGGTGGCGTGGCTGCCGGCGACGGCGTGGTCGGCGACCGACGACCGGATCATGCGGCCGCCCCATGACTCGCTCCACCACTCGCGTTCCTCGGGCGTGGAGTAGCACCAGGCCGAGGAGGAGGCTGTGACGTCGGTGAAGCCGGCGGCGCGGGCCCAGGAGACCAGGCGGCGGCCGGCGTCGGGCTCGCCTCCGTTGCCGCGGGCGACCCGGTAGTAGATCGGCAGCCAGGCGTCCATGCCGGGCGGGTCCGGGTACCAGATCATGGCGCCGAAGTCGGCGTCGCGCGCGGCGACGATGCCGCCGGGCCTGGTGACGCGGCGCATCTCGCGGAGGGCCTGGACGGGGTCGGCGACGTGCTGCAGGACCTGGTGCGCGTGGACGACGTCGAACGTTCCGTCGGCGTAGTCCAGGGCGTGGACGTCGGCGACGGCGAATTCGACGTTGTCCAGGCCGGCGGTGTTCTCGCGGGCCTCGTCCACGACGTTCTCGGCGGCGTCGGCGGCGACGACCCGGCCGGGGGCGACGCGTCCGGCCAGGCCGGCGGTGATCGTGCCCGGGCCGCAGCCCACGTCCAGCACCGAGTTCCCGGGGCGCAGGTGCCCGATCAGGTAGGCGGCGGAGTTCTCGGCCGTGCGCCACCGGTGTGAGCTCAGCACGCTCGCGTGGTGGCCATGGGTGTAGGTCGGGGCCATCGGGATCACCTCTCTGTCCGGTGCCCTCACCCTACGACCGCTTCTCATATTCTGGGAACTATGTATCAATATATGAGACAGCAGCGCATGAAAAAGGGGACCGAGGCCGCTCGGTCCCCTTTTCGTCGTCGGTCAGGCCGCCACGGCGATGCGGGCGGGTGCCGGCCGGGTGGACGGCGTCCGCCGCATGGGCAGTGCCTCGACCGGGGCCAGCGCGGGCGAGGTCTCGGCGTAGGCGTTCAGCGTCGCGTGCGGAAGCTCGGTGAGCCACGGCTCCACGACGGTCCGCTCGGCGGGCCCGTCAAGCCGCGGGTGGGAGAGATGGAACGTGCCGGTCGCTGCACTCACTGCCAACACCCCTTCCTTAGCCCGGTGGGCCGCGCCTGTGCGGAAGCCACCGACTGTCACATACCCCTAGGTACGTCATTACAAGCCACTCGGTTCGACTCCTGTTCCCAGGTGTCGCCCGAATCACAAGGTCAACAGTACGGAGCACCTCTGACAGTCTCGAACCTGTATTCGACCCGCCCGGTCCGGGACGCAATGCTGACAGAATTCGATTTGTGGTCATCCGCGTCCTGATCGCCGGCGACCGGGACGACGGACACGCGGGGGGAAGGACGAGGCACTGGCACCGGAGTCGTTGAGCGGGCTGCCCGTGACGGTCGTGGCCCTCTGGGTGCTGTGCGCCGCCGGGTGGGGCATCGTCCTCGCGGGCCTGCGCAGGAGCATCCACGGACCGGCCCGCGGCCCGACGCTGTTCGCGCACGTCGCGACGCCCGCGGGCGTCGTCCTGACGTTCTCGCTGATCGGCTTCGGGGCGCTGTACGGGACGCTCGCGCTGACCGCCGAATGGTGGGCGCTGCTGCTCGTGACCGGCTTCCGCCCCGAACGGCTGCTGTCGACCGGCGGCCTCGGCCGCCTCGCCGCGTGGGCCGCCGTCACCGCCGCCGCGACGCTCGCCGCCGCCCGGCTCGTCTTCCACATCTGAAGATCCGGTCCGCGGACCCGAACCCGCGATGGGCCGCGTAAGTCAAACCTACGTAGTATCCAATACAGCGAACGGCAAAACCCGTCGGAGGTGAATCATGCCGTGTGCGTTGTGCGGCGACATCATCCCGACCGAGGTCGACCGGTGCCCGGCGTGCGGCGCGTGGGCGCGGCGCCGCGACTTCCGCGCCGTCGGCGTCGCCGTCTTCATGCTCCTCGGTTTCAACGCGTTCGTCGCCCTCGGCTCCGGAATCAGCCTGCTGCGCTTCTCCGACCCGCTCCGCACCGCCACTCACGGCACCTATGACGCGGAGGTCACCGGCAAGGCCCTCGCCCCCTACGCCGACGTGTTCACGATCAGCGCCATCATGGCGGCCGTCACCGGAGTGCTGTACCTCACCTGGCTGTGGCGCGCCTACCGGCAGTCACCGGGCCCGCACCAGTACCACCGGGCCTGGGTCCTCTTCGGCTGGTTCTGCCCCATCGTCAACCTGTGGCTCCCCCCGCGGATGGTCTACGAGGTCTGGGTGAACAGTGGCCGGTACCGGACGGCCGAGCGCCAGGCCGCCGGGCTCGTCGTCGCCGGCTGGTGGGCCTGCACCCTCCTCGGCATCGTGCTCGCCTACGCGTTCGCCCACGGCAGCGTCGACACCCTGGCCGACGCCCGCTTCGACGTCCACGTCGGCGTCGCCGCAGCCGCCCTCCAGGCCCTCGCCGCCGCCCTCTCCATGGCCACCGTCTTCCAGATCACCAGGCTCCAGGTCGCCCCGGGAGAGCTAGCCCGGGGCTGGGCCTGAGCTGCCCTGGCTGGTGTGCCAGAGGGCGGCCCTCGGGGGACGCTTGATGGCCGGGCCGGCATGGCCGATGTCCGAGTACGGGGACATCGCGAACCCGGTGGGGTGGACGACCCGGTCGCCGACCGGCCGGCCCCGCGCCGCCGGGGCCGCCATGGCGGCGCGGGCGGCGTCCGGGCCTCCCCGGCGCCACGCCTCGTGCAGGGTGTTCAGGTCCCAGCAGGCGACGGCGGTGATCGAGACGGCGCGTGCTCCGGCGCGGCGGACACGGCCGCGGGCGACCAGGAGCCAGGAGCCGAAGACGGTGGCGGCGCAGCTGTCCTGCACCGACTCGAAGAACGTGAGGTCGATGGGGCCGGTCGCGTCGTCCAGCGTGGCGAAGATGACGCGCTGCCCCGACCTGACCGCCGGCGTCTGCGTGGCGACCTTGACGCCGGCGACCAGGACCTCGCTTCCGCCGGGACGGCCCGGAAGGTCGGCGGCGCGGACGACGCCGAGGCCGGCGAGCAGCCCGTCGTAGAAGGTCATGACGTGCCGGCTGACGTCCATGCCGAGGATGTCCAGTTCCGCCTCGACGACCTCGGCCGGCGTCATCGGCGGCAGCCCTCCCGCCGTGACGTCCTCGGTGAGCCGGAGTTCCAGGGCGCCGTCGCCGTCCTCGTGGCCCAGGGGCAGCTGGCCTTCGATGACGGGGGCGCGGGCGGCGACGCGGTCCAGTGCGCCCACGCGGCAGAGCAGGTCGCGGCGCGCGACCCCGCCCTCGCCCCGGACGTCGCTCGCGCCGTAGACGCCGTCGAACGCCCCGGCCAGGACGAGGCGCTCGGCGGTCGGGCGGGAGACCCTGGCGCGGCGCCAGAAGTCGGTCAGGGACGCGTAGGGGCGTTCGGTGACGATCGCGGTGATCTCTCCGTCGTTGATGCCCCTGACCTCGCTCAACGCGACGCGGATCCCCGCCGGGCCGCCCTCGGAGACGGGCTCGACATGCCAGTCCGCGTCCGAGTGGTTGACGTCCAGGGGGAGGATCGGGACGCCGAAGTGCCGTGCGTCGTCCAGGATGACCCGCTTGGGATACATGCCGGGGTCGTGGGTGAGGACGCCCGCGTAGAACGCGGCGGTGTGGTGCCGTTTCAGCCAGGCGGACTGGTAGGTGGGCAGCGCGAACGACGCGGCGTGGGCCTTGCAGAACCCGAACGCGCCGAACGCGGTCAGCAGCCGCCAGACCCGTTCGACGGCCGGCTCGTCATAGCCCCGGGCGAGGGCGCGTTCACGGAACCATGCGCCGACCACGGCCTGCCCCCGCTCGTGGTTCAGGCTCCGCCGCGCCGCCTCCGCCTTCGACAGGCCGCAGCCGGTCATCACGTCGAACACGCGCAGGACCTGCTCGTGGAAGACGATTACGCCGAGGCTCTCCCGCAGCACCGGCTCGAGATCGGGATGCGGGTAGGCGGGCTCCCTGGTCCCGGCGCGCGACTCCAGGAACGGCGACACCATGTCGGAGTTGACCGGGCCCGGACGGAACAGCGAGATGTCGATGACCAGGTCGTCCAGGTCGCGCGGCTGGAGCTTGCCGATCAGCTCCCGCTGGCCGGGCGACTCGATCTGGAAGCAGCCGAGCGTCCGGGACGTGCGGACCATCTCATACGTCGCGGGATCGTCGCGCGGGACGTCCTCCAGCGCGATCCGCTCCCCCGACGCCCGTGCTACTTCTGCCACCGCGTGCGCCATCGCCGACTGCATCCGGACGCCGATGACGTCGAGCTTGAGCAGGCCCATCGTCTCGACGTCGTCCTTGTCGAACTGGCTCATCGGGAAGCCCGCGGCGGCCTGCTCGACCGGCGTGCGGTCCCGCAGCGTCGGGTTCGACAGCAGGACGCCGCACGGATGCATGGCGATGTGGCGGGGCAGCCCGTCCAGGCGTTCGGCGATCCGGAACAGCACCTGCAGGCGGCCGGCCGCCAGGTTGCTCTGCCGCAGCTCGGGCAGGTCGTCCAGCGCCGCGCGGATCTGGTTCGCCCTGATCTGCGGGAACGCCTTGGCGATCGCGTCGATCTCCAGCGGCGGGAGCCCGACGGCGTTGCCGACGTCGCGGATCGCGCTGCGCGCCCGGTAGGTCTCCATCATCGACACGCACGCCGTGCTCTCCGCCCCGAACCGGTCGAACAGCGCCTCGTAGGCCTCCAGCCGCCGGGCGGACTCCACGTCCAGGTCGATGTCGGGCAGGCCCTCGCGGCTGTCGGCGAGGAACCGCTCCATGACCAGGCCGTGCCGCAGCGGATCGAGGTCGCCGATCCCGAGCAGGTGGTTGACCAGGCTGCCGGCGCCGGAGCCGCGGATCGCGCAGCGGATGCCGCGCTCCCTGATCAGCGCGGCCGCGTCGGCGACCGTGAGGAAGTAGGAGGCCAGCCCCTTGCGGGCGATGACGCCGAGTTCGTCGTCGAGCCGGGCGGCGGCCCGCCGCGATCCGCCGAGCCCGCGCCGGGTCATCCCGGCGGCGCAGCGGGCGACGAGCCGCGCGTACGGGTCGCCCGCCACGGCCGGGAGGTGGACGTCGTTCATGCCGAGGTCGCCGGCCGGGTCCAGGACGCAGCGTTCGGACAGCCGGCGGGTGGCGCCCAGCAGCGCGTCCGCCTCGTCCGGGCCGCAGCTCAGCTCCGCGACACGGCGCATCTCGGGGATCGACTTCAGGTAGGCGTGCCCGGTCCGGTCGTCGAGGTGCCGCCGGTCCAGCGGGACGAGGCGGCGCGTCACGTCCAGCACCTGCGCGACGGGGTGGTCGGCCGGCTCCAGGTACCGGACGGCGTTGCCCAGCACGGCGGGGACCCCGGCCTCGCGGGCGAGCGCGAGCATCCGGGCCGCCCGGGGCCCGTCGCCCCGGTCGTGATGGTCGACGATCTCGATGACGGTCTCGGCGGTGGCGCGCCACGCGTCGAGCAGCCGTGCCGCCACGTCGGGCCGCCGCCCGGTGACGGCCCGGCCCACGTCCGACCGGGGCCCGAGCAGCACGATGAGCCCCTCGGCGTGCGCGCCGACCATCTGCCGTGTCACCAGCGGGTTGCCGCGTCCGCCCGCGGCGTGCGCCGCCGTCACCAGCCGGCAGAGCGACCGCCATCCGGCCCTGCCCTCGGCGAGCACCACGATCCGTTCCTCACCCGTGGACGCGACCTTGAGGTCGGCGCCGACGACGGCCCCGATGCCCGCGTCGGCGCATGACCGAACGTGACGGACCGCGCCGTACAGTCCGTCCCGGTCGGTCAGCGCGAGCGTCTCCATGCCGAGGCCCGCCGCGCGCTCGGCCAGCGCCGCGGGCGAGGCGACCCCGTACCGCAGCGAATACCCCGATGCGACGTGAATGTGCACGTCAGTCCCATACCCGGGAGAGCAGCCAGCTGTCAGCCGCCACGTCGAAACGCAGCTCGTAGACGCCGATCTCCCTGTCCGGGGTCGCCTCGACCCGCCAGAACTCCCGCTCGCCGGTGGCCTCGCCGTCGGGCTGCTGCTCCCGCCACCAGTCACGGGTCGTGACCCAGTGCTCCAGCACCCGCCGGACGGTGTAGAGCCGGTCACGCCAGACGAACCGGACGGGACGTCCATCGCTCACCCAGACGTCCACCGGGTCGCCGAACACGCGTGTCATCTGCCTCCCCCTCGCGCGCACCGCACGGGGGAAGAACATGCGGATATTCGAACAAACGTTCGCACCCGAGTCTAGAGACCCCGGGGACGGGAGGGCAAGGCGGGGGGCTACCCCAGCAGCCGGGTCAGGCGGTCGGCCACGTTGGGGGCCTCGGCCACGTCGGCAATGCCGCCGCCCGGCCAGAGGTAGTACCAGCCGTCGCCGGACAGGGTCGCGACGACCATGATCTGGCGCCGGGTCCGCGGGCCCGTCACGCTCAGCAGGGACTCCTCGGGACCGGCGAGCCGCCACGAGAGCCCGCGCGCCTCGACCTCGTGCGCGAGCGCCGCGAGGTGACGCCGGCGCTCCTCGGCGATCTCCCGCCCACCGACTACAGACACTTCAGCCGCCTCAGCATGGTCTCGACCGCCGGAACCACCTTGGGCGGTCATCCGGCGACAACTGGTGACCGGCCTTCAGCATGACCCGAAACCCGGGGCTGCGCAGGGAGAATCCGAAGAGTGGGACGACTCTTTCACGATCCCCGGGGGATGGCCCGCGAGCGGCCGCACGACGCGCCGGGCGCGCGTGCGCCAATCGCCGAGCCGGTCGCGGGGCCGGTCGCTTCCGGATGTTGGAATCCGGCGCGCATACGGAGGGCGCGTCCGTGATAGAAGCCTCTGTGAGCCGGGTGTCCAGTGCCCGCGTCACGCGGATAGAAGGAGCGAGCCGATGAGCGCCGTCCCCGCCGGCGACCCGTCAGGCCCCCCAGACGAGCGTGCTCCCGCGCGCGCTCTGGCCGGGCTCCGTGAACGCAAGAAACAGCAGACCCGGTTCGCGCTCCTCGACGCGGCGCTGGAACTGTTCCTCGCGCAGGGGTACGAGACGACGACGATCGACGAGATCGTGGCGGCGGTGGACGTGTCACAGCGGACGTTCTTCCGCTACTTCGCCACCAAGGAGGACGTCGTCACGAGCTTCCTCGCCGAGCACGACGACGTCCTGGAAGAGGCCCTGGCGGCGCGTCCGCCGGGGGAACGGCCGTTCACCGCGCTGCTGGAGTCGCTGCGGGTGATGCTGCGGACGATCGCCGAGGGCGACCCGGCCGACGGCACCCGGTTCCGCCGCGTCCGGCAGGTGATCGAGACGACGCCGCCGCTGATGGCGGCGCAGATCGCGCGGCACTCGGCGTCGGCGGAGACGCTGGCCGCCGAGATCGCGCGACGCGAGGACGTGGATCTTGAGGACGACCTGCGGCCGCGGATCGTCGTCGCGTTCTTTCTGGCGGCGGTCAAGGTCGCGTTCGAGGACTGCGCCCGGCACGATATCTGGGACGCCGGGACGGTCGCGTCCCGCGTGGAGGAGACCGTCGCGCTGGTCGCCCGGACGATGCGCGACTGGATTTGAACATCCCGGCGATGGAATGCCCGCCGATGGCGCCGGGTTCTGAGATCAGCATCCGAAGGCAGGAGGACTACATGCGCGCGATCGTCATCACCGAGAACGGCGGCCCCGAGGTCCTGGTGGCCGGGGAGCGTCCCGACCCGCGGCCGGGCCCCGGGGAGGTGCTGATCGAAGTGGCGGCGGCGGGCGTCAACTTCATCGACGTGTACTTCCGGACGGGCGCCTACCCGCAGAGCCTCCCGTACACGCCGGGTGTGGAGGCGGCGGGGACGGTCGCGGCGGCCGGCGACGGCGTCACCGAGTTCGCGGTGGGCGACCGCGTCGCCTGGGCCAACGTGCAGGGCGGCTACGCGGCGAAGGCCGTGGTCCCGGCGGACAAGGTCGTCCCCGTCCCCGCCGGCGTCGAGTTGGAGGACGCGGCGGCGTCGCTGCTGCAGGGCATGACCGCGCACTACCTGACGCGGTCGACGTATCCGGTCCAGGCGGGCGACACCGTCCTCGTTCACGCGGCGGCGGGCGGGATGGGGCTGCTGCTCACCCAGGCGGCCAAGGCCCTCGGCGCCACGGTCATCGGGACGGCCTCCACGCTGGAGAAGGAGCGCCTCGCCAAGGACGCGGGCGCCGACGTCACGATGGGCTACGACAAGTTCCCCGAGAAGGTGCGGGAGCTGACCGGCGGCGAGGGCGTCGCGGCCGTCTACGACGGCGTCGGGGCGCCCACCTTCGACGGGAGCCTGGCGAGCCTGCGCCGGCGCGGCGTCCTCGCGCTGTACGGGGCGGCCGGCGGGAAGGTGCCGCCGTTCGACCCGCAGCGGCTCAACGCGGCCGGATCGGTGTACCTGACGCGCCCGTCGCTCGCCCATTTCACCGAGGTCCGCGAAGAGCTGCTGGAACGCGCCGCCGCGGTCTACGGGTGGGTGGAATCGGGCGCCGTGCGGGTCCACGTCGGGCACCGCTACGACCTCGCCGAGGCCGGTTCGGCGCACGCCGACCTGGAGGCGAGGCGGAGCACGGGCAAGCTCCTGCTGATCCCCTGACCCGCGCACCGGCGATCCCCCGCTCCCATAAGGTGGGCCCGGAGAGACGATCTTCCGAGGAGCGCCGCCCCCCATGACCACGACCGCCGCCGGACCGCTGGAGCAGGACGAACCCCGCGTCCTCGGGCCCTACCGCCTCCTCGGACGCCTGGGCCGCGGCGGCATGGGCACCGTCTACCTCGGCGCCGAGCCCGACGGCCGCCGGGTCGCGGTGAAGGTCGTCAACCGGGAGCTGGCCGGGGAGCCGGCGTTCCTCGCCCGGTTCCGCCGCGAGGTGACCGCGGCGCGGCGCGTCCACCGGTTCTGCACCGCGCCCGTCCTGGACGCCGAACTCGACCAGGACCCGCCCTACATCGTCACCGAGTACATCGACGGGCCGAGCCTGGAGAAGGCCGTCCGGGACAAGGGGCCGCTGCCCGGCTCCGACCTGGAGGGCCTCGCGGTCGGCGTCGCCACCGCGCTCGCCGCCATCCACGGCGCCGGCATCGTGCACCGCGACCTCAAACCCGCCAACGTGCTGCTGTCGTCCACCGGCCCGCGCGTCATCGACTTCGGCATCGCCCGCGCCCTGGACTCCCCCGGCGGTCCCACCCGCACCGGCCAGTTCGTCGGAACGCCGTCCTCCAGCCCCCACCCGCCACCATTCAACCGACGAGTTCCACTCGGCTCAACGAACTACATCGCGCCCGAGGTGCTGCGGGGCGAACCGGTCGAGCAGGCGTCGGACGTGTTCGCGTGGGGCTGCGTCGTCGCCTACGCCGGGACGGGACGTCCACCGTTCCAGGGCAAGACGGTCGCCGAGACCTTCCAGCGCATCGGCACCGAGGAGCCGGACCTCACCGGCATCGACCCGCGGCTGCGCGACATCGTCGCCGCCGCGCTCGGCAAGGACCCGCGCGGCCGGCCGACGGCACGGCAGCTCCTCACCCGGCTCGTCGGGCAGGAGAAGGCCGACCCGGAGCGCGCCGCGGAGACGATCTCGGCGTCCTGGCGGCGGCCGGATCCGGCCTCGGAACCCGCCCCGGAGGCCGCGTCGGAGGCAGCGTCGGATGCGGCGTCGGATGCGGCGTCGGACGCAGCGTCGGATGCCGGGCCGGACGCGGCCGGGCCGGACGGCGATCAGCCGGCGGCCGCGGCGAACGCGGAGGTCCCGCCGCCGCGACCCGCTCCCCAGGCGAACGACCCCGCACCAGCCGAAACACCGCCCGCTCCATCGGAGCACCCCCGGGGTGAACAGGCCGCCCCGGGCGCGGACGAGCAGACCGTCGTGGTCGACCTGCCCTTCCCGGCGGCGTGGCAGGGGCCGCGGCGCTGGCTCACCCTCCTGCGCGGCCTGCTGGTGATCCCGCACCTGGCCGTGATGCTGGTCATGTACACGGCACTGGTGTGCGTGATGCTGCTCAGCTGGTTCGTCATCCCGTTCACCGGCCGCTATCCCCGCCCGCTGTACGGGCTCGTCGTCGGCTGCCAGCGCTGGTCCGGCCGGGTCGTGGCGTACGCGTTCGGCCTCACCGGCGAGAAGCTGCCGCCCTTCCGAACCCTCCCCCGAGCCCGCCGAACGCGCTAGCACCCTTCCGCGTCTAACAAACGGCACGCTTCGCGCGTCGCGTTTCTGGGGGGCCGCTAGGGTTCTACGGAAAAGACTCCCGATTTCCTAGTTCAGGATCACGATGACCACGCACGCAGGAGAGAACGGCGAGGCCCTGCGCCCCGAGGACCCCGAGGAACTCGGCCCCTACCGGCTGGTCGGCAGGCTCGGCCGCGGCGGCATGGGGACGGTCTACCTGGGCGAGGACCGGGCGGGACGCCGCGTCGCCGTCAAGGTGATCAACCGGGAGCTCGCCGGGGAGGGCACCTTCCGCGACCGGTTCCGGCGCGAGGTCACCGCCGCCCGGCAGGTCCGCCGGTTCTGCACGGCGCCGGTGATGGACGCCGAGCTGGACACCGACCCCCTGTACGTCGTCACCGAGTACATCGAGGGCCCCAGCCTGGAGAGCGCCGTCGCCGAACGCGGCCCGCTGCCCGGCTCCGACCTGGAGGGCCTCGCGGTCGGCGTCGCCACCGCGCTCGCCGCCATCCACGGCGCCGGCATCGTGCACCGCGACCTCAAACCCGCCAACGTGCTGCTGTCGTCCACCGGCCCGCGCGTCATCGACTTCGGCATCGCCCGCGCCCTGGACGCCGCCGACGGCCCCACCCGCACGGGCCAGTTCGTCGGGACGCCGAACTACCTGCCGCCCGAACTGCTGCGCGGCGAGCAGGTGACGCCCGCGTCCGACGTGTTCTCGTGGGGCTGCGTCGTCGCCTACGCCGGGACGGGCAGCGCGCCGTTCGCGGGCAACACCGTCCCGGAGATCTTCTACCGGGTCGCGCACGGGGAACCGCAGCTCGACCGGCTGGACCCGGGCCTGCGCGACATCGTCGCCGCCGCGCTCGACAAGGACCCGCGCAACCGCCCGTCCGTCCAGGATCTGCTCGGGCGGCTCGTCGGCAACGGCACGACCGACCCGGCGACGCTCGCCGAGACCGTCCAGGCCGGCTGGCACGGCCCTGCGTCCGCCGCCGACCCGACGGTGCAGGCGCGGACCGGCCAGGCCGCCTTCACCCAGTCGGCGCCCCCGACCGGGGCCGACACCACGCGCCGCGACGGCGCCCGTCCCGGCGGCCCCGGCTCCGGCCGGGCCGGCGGGCTCCCCCGCCGCCCGCTGATCATCGGTGCCGCGATCGTCGCCGCACTGGCCGTGCTCGCCGTCGTCGGATTCACCGTCCTGCGGCCGAGCGGCCCGCCCGACAACCTGGCCACCGCGTTCAGCGACGCCTTCTCCAATCCCGACTCCGGCTGGGGCGACAGCTACGACGGCAAGTACGGCTACAAGCAGGGCAAGTACCGGATGCAGACCGACAAGTTCACCGCCGAGGTCGCGCGCTGGGTGCCCAAGGACAAGGTGGAGGACTTCCCCGACCCGATGCTCACGAGCGTCACGGTGGCGGTCGACCAGGCCTCCCCGGACAGCATGTTCGGCATCCTCTGCCGGGCCAACGAAGACGGCAAGAAGCAGTACATGTTCCTCGTCCGCAACGACGGCAAGGGCGCCGTGCTCCGCAAGGTCAACGGGGACCTCGGCACCAAGGACCTCGCCAACCCGGACTCGGTCCCCGGTTTCGACACCGAGGGTCCGAACAAGATTCAGGTCGCCTGTGAAGGTCAGGAGGGGGACGCCGCGCAGGTCCGGCTCCGGCTCTGGGTGAACGGCGAGCAGGTCATCGACAAGACCGACGCCGACCAGCCGCTCCCCAACGGCTGGGTCGCGCTGCAGATCATGCGGGGCGGCAACGCGGCCCACCAGATCGTCGCCGACTTCGACGACTTCGACATGTCGAAGATCCTCGGCTAGCCGCCCCCCGGCGCCGGCGCGTCCGCTAGCGACCCTCGGGCAGGTAGGCGTTCGTCCAGCGGGTCAGCTCCTCGAAGACCCGTGTGCGGGCGGGCTCGGCCGACAGCACCAGGTCGTGCAGGCCGCCGTCGATCCGGACGAGCGTCACGTGCCGCCCGATCCTGGGCGCCCACCGCGCCATGTGCTCGACGTCCAGGACGGCGTCGGCGCCGGTGACGTCCAGGACCTTGCGGGTGGGACGGATGCTGCGCGTCGACGCCATGACCAGGACCGGGACGTCGACGTCCAGGCCCTTGTGCAGCCGGAGCTGGCCGCGGCGCACGGCCGCCAGCCACGCCGCCCGCACCGGGAACCCGAGGATCGGCTTCCACTCCAGGTCGAAGTCCCACTCGCCCTCGTGGTCGCGGTGGATGCTCCGCGGATACCGGTCCGACACGCCCGCCGGCAGTTTCGCCTTGGGGAACCGGGGACGCAGCACCCGCGCGAGCCCGGCGCCGGCCTTGCGCATCACGAGCGGCTCGGCGATGTCGAGGAACGGGCTGTTCAGGAACACCGCGTCGACGAGGCCCTCGCCCCTCGCCTTGTCGGCCCAGAGGGCGGCGATCAGGCCGCCGGTCGAGTGGCCGTTCAGCAGGAGCGTGTCGTGCCCGTCGACGTCCCGGACGATCCGGACGGCCTCGTCGATCTCGGGGAAGTAGTCCGACAGGCTCTCGACATAGTTCGGGGTCTGGTGCGGGCGCAGCGACCGCCCGTACTTGCGCAGGTCGAGCGCGTAGAAGTCGAAGCCGAGGTCGACGTAGAAGTCGGCCAGATGCTTCTGGAAGAAGTAGTCGACGAAGCCGTGCAGGTACAGCACCGCCCTGCGGGACGGGTCGCCGGCCGAAGGCACGGTGCCCTTTCTCCGCACCAGCGTGGCCACGACCTCGCCCTCGGCGTCCCTGCCCATCGGCAGCTCGATCGCCTCGTATCCGGGGCCGAGCACGTCCACCGTCACGTCCACGCTTTCCTCCCGAACCCGCCCGTCGATACCGGCATCTAAGCGTATGGGCGGGACGATCACGGCCGCACGCGGGAACGCGCCGGCCTTGTTCGGACGTCTACGAGACAAGACCCTCCGGCTCCGGGAGACCCCCATGCAGGCCCCCCTTCGCGACCGTGACCCGCGGCAGCTCGGCCCCTACCGGCTGCTCGGGCGGCTCGGCCGCGGCGGGATGGGCACGGTCTTCCTCGGCGAGGACGCGTCCGGCCGGCAGGTCGCGGTCAAGGTCATCAACGCGGAGCTGGCCGACGACGACGCGTTCCACGAGCGGTTCCGCAGCGAGGTGACGGCGGCGCGGCAGGTCCGCCGGTTCTGCACCGCCGCGGTGCTCGACGCCCGGCTGGACGGCGACCCGCTATACGTCGTCACCGAGTACGTCACCGGCCCGGCGCTGGACGCGGCCGTCAAGGAGGGCGGGCCGCTGCGCGGCGGTGATCTGGAGGCCCTCGCGGTCAACATCGCGACCGCGCTGAGCGCGATCCACCGCGCCGGGATCGTGCACCGCGACCTGAAGCCGTCCAACGTGCTGCTGTCCCCGGCCGGGCCGCGAGTGATCGACTTCGGCATCGCCCGTGCCCTGGACGCCCCGGACGGGCCGACCCGGACCGGCCAGTTCATCGGCACCCCCGCCTACATGGCGCCGGAGCTGATGCACGGCAGGGAGATCACGCCCGCGGCGGACGTGTTCGCCTGGGGCTGCGTCGTCGCGTACGCGGGCACGGGACACGCCCCGTTCGGCGGCGGCACGCTCCCGGAGACGATCAACCGGGTGACGAGCGGCGAACCCGACCTGGACGGGCTCGACGACACGGCGCTGCGCGACATCGTCGTCCGGTCGCTGGCGAAGGACCCGGCCGAGCGTCCCGCGGTCAAGCAGCTCATCCAGGCGCTGACCGGCGAGGAGGAACCGCCGTCGACGCCGCCCACGGTCGCGCTGCCGGTGGCCGCGCCGACGTTGGCGGAGGCCACCGAGCCCGAACCGGCACCCGAGGCGCCCGGGGCACAGGAGGCGGCGGCGGTGCCCACGAGTGTCGAGTCCGTTCCGGCGACGCATCCGGTGGACGCGCCACCGCCGCCCGCCGCACAGGCTTCGCAGATACCGCCGCACGCGCCACCGCCTCACACGGAGCCACCCCACACGGTGCCGTCGTCGTCGATGCCGCCTTCGGCGATGCCTCCGCCGCCGATGGCGCCGAGGTCGACGCACCCATGGCGGCGCCATGGCCTGGTCGTGGGCGCCGTCGCGGCCGTCGTCGGGGTGTCCGCCCTGTTCGGCGTCCTGAACCTGACGCCCGACGATGGAAAGACCCCGAAGGGCTCGGAGACCACCCGGGCCGCCGCCGACCTCGGCGAGCAGCCTCCGGAAGTCGACGACAAGGTCTTCGACGACAACTTCAGCGACGAGACCTCGGGCTGGAAGACGTCCACCACGCCCACTTGGGACGCGTCCTACCGCGACCGCAAGTACGAGCTTCACGTCCTCCCCACGACGACCCAGACCACCGTCGACGCCCCCGTGGACGACGTCCCCGAGTCGCAGCTCATCGAAGTGAAGGTCGAGCACAAGGAGGGCGGGGGCGGCGAGGCGGGCGTCTACTGCCACGGACAGGGCACGGGCTTCGCGTTCCTCCTGCGCGAGGACGGGCGGGCCCGCATCGCCAAGATGGACGGCTTCACACTGACGGACCTGGCGACCGGCACCGCCACCGAACTCCGCAGCAGCGACGACCGGATCCATGCCGCCTGCGTGGAGGACGGGTCGAGCGTGAAGCTCGGCCTGTGGGTCAACGGCGAACACGTCACGAGCACCACCGCCAAGGCTCCCGCCGAGAACCCCGGGCCGAGCGGGCTGATCGCGTACCGTCCCGAGGGCGTCTCCGGGCACCCCGAGGCGACGTTCGACAACTTCGCCCTCTGCTCGGTCTAGGCCCCGCCTACTCCTTGCGGCCGGTCGCGGCGACGCTGACGCCGAGGCCGATCATCATCAGCCCGCCGGTGCCGCCGATCGCCGCGAGGCGGCGCGGCGAACGGGCGAACCAGGCGCGGGCCGTCCCGGCGGCGATGCCCCACACGCTGTCGCACAGCAGCGCGATGATCGCGAAGATGAGCCCGAACACCACCATCTGCAGGGGCACGTGACCGTGTTCCCGCACGACGAACTGCGGCAGGACCGCCGCGAAGAACACCGTCGTCTTCGGGTTGGTGACGCCCACGATGAAGCCCTGCAGGAGGGCCCGGCCGCCGCGGTCCCCGTCGTCCCGTCCGACCGCCTCCTGGAGCGAGCGGCGATGCCGGACGGCCTGCACCCCGAGATAGACGATGTACACCGCGCCGACGGTCTTCAACGCCGTGAACACGATCACGGACCGTTCCACGATCGAGCCGATGCCGACCGCGACGGCGACGGTCAGCACGAGCGCGGCCAGCACCCCGCCGACGACGCCCGCGAGGGCGGTGCGGCGGCCGTGCGCCAGCGCCCGCCCGACGACGAACAGCACGGACGGGCCGGGGATCACGACGATGACGAGCGCCATCGCGGAGAAGGCGAGCATCTGATGGATCGACACCATGACCGCACGGTATGCCCCGGGACCTCCCCCGCCCCACCGGTTTTCCGGCCGCCCGGCGGTGCCGGGGCCATGTCGGGCGGGCGCGGGGCCGTGTCCGGCTGTGGACGAGATGAAGATCGTGACTCCGTCCGGACCTGCGGCATAGGGTTCCGATCATGTCCGCCCCGGCCGCCGAGGCCTCCGATCCCGTCGAGACCACCGCCACGCCGGATTCCCCCGCCATCGCCTGGCGGCCGGTCCTGCTGATCGCCGGCGCGCTCGCCGTCGTGCTGCTCGCCGTCAGCGCCCGGTACGGCTACCACCGCGACGAACTGTACTTCCGCGTCGCCGGACGGCACCTGATGTGGGGGTACCCGGACCAGCCGCCCCTGCTGCCGCTGATCGCCCGCGCGATCACCGCGGTGTCCGGCGACTCGCTCGTCGCGCTGCGCGTCCCCGGCGCGCTCTTCTCCGCCGCCGGCGTGGTCGTCGCCGCGCTGACCGCCCGGGAGATGGGCGGCGCGCGGCGGGCGCAGCTCCTCACCGCCGGCGCGTACGCGGTGTGCCCCTTCGTCGTCGCGGCCGGCCACCTGTTCTCCACCGCGACGCTCGACCTCCTGCTGTCGACGACGATCGTGTGGCTCGTCGTCAGATGGGTCCGGACCCGCGACCAGCGGCTGCTGCTCGCCGTCGGCGCCGCGTCCGCCCTGGCCCTGAACGTCAAGTACCTGGCCGCGTTCCTGCTCGTCGCGCTCGTCGCGGGGCTGCTGATCTCGGGACCGCGCGAGTTCCTGCGGCGCCCCGCGCTCGCCGCCGCCGTGCTGATCGTGGCCGCCGCGGTCGCCCCCGGGCTGCTGTGGCAGGCCGGCCACGACTGGCCGCAGCTCGACATGGCCGACGCGATCGCCGCCGAGGGCGACTTCGCCGGACGGCCCGGACTCGTCCCGTTCCAGATACTGCTGACCGGCGTCGTCCTGTCCTGGCTGTGGATCTACGGGCTGTGGCGGACGTACCGGTCGGCGGACCTGCGGCCGTACCGGTTCCTCGGCCACGCGTACGTGCTGCTGACCGTCGTGTTCCTCGTCACCGCCGGGAAGCCGTACTACCTCAGCGGCCTCTGGGCGGCGCTGTTCGCCGCCGGGGCCGTCGAGATCGAGCGGAACGGCGCGCCGCGCGGCTGGGGCTGGGTGCCGACCGTCCCCGTCTACGTGATCACCGGCATCACGACCGCGCTGCTCACCCTGCCCGTCTACCCGGTGAAATGGCTGGCCGACACCCCGCAGCCCGTCGTCAACGCCGACTCCGCCGAGACGGTCGGCTGGCCCCGGTTCGCCGCCCACGTCGCGGAGGCCTACGGCTCCCTGCCGCCGGACGAACGGTCCAAGGCGACGATCATCGTGAGCAACTACGGCGAGGCCGGCGCGCTCGACAAGTACGGGCCCGGCCTCGGCCTGCCCCGCGCGTACAGCGGGCACAACGGCTACTGGTACTTCGGACGTCCACCGGACACCGGCGGCCCCGCGATCGTCGTCGGACCCGAGACCGAGGCGGGCGCGCCCTACCTGCGACAGTTCTGGACGGACGTGCGCGCCGTCGGCCGCATCGACAACGGCGTCGGCCTCGACAACCAGGAACAGGGCAAACCGGTGTGGATCTGCCGCGGGCAGCGCGCTCCGTGGCCGGAACTATGGCCACGGCTGAAGACGCTGTCCTAGCGCGCCGGGCGGGTCAGGGCGTCAGGACGTCCCAGGCGCCGGCGCGGCGGACCATCAGGTTGTGGGTCAGCAGGCTCCCGGCCGGCACGTCCCACGCCGGATCGCCGCCGCCGTCGCCGCGGTCCTCGGCCCACACCTGCGCGACCGCCCAGCGCAGCTTGTCGACGCCGTCCGGGTGACCGGTACCGGACGCGACGAACACGTCCCGCGCCGGGGCCGCCACGACGAGGTCGCCCTCGACGTCCTGCCCGAGCTTCTCCAGGAACCCCTCGTCCAGCAGCAGGCCCGACTCCAGGCTCCCCCGCCGGGACGGCGTCCCCGTCCCCGACAGCGACACCGTCACGGCGCGCACGTCCGGATACCAGCTGAGGCTCAGCTCGGGACGCAGGTCACGCAGGTTGATCACCGCGCGGCGGCGCAGCTCGCCGGGCGGCACGCCCAGCTCGGCGCAGTGCCGGCGGGCCACATGCTCGTAGCGGCGGCCGGCCGGGGCGGCCTCGTCGGCGATCTCCAGCGCGTAGCTCACGTACAGGTCACCGGCGAACGGGTCGCGGATCGGGTCCTCGTCCGGCGGCAGCGGAAACTCCAGCTGGACCTCGGCCGGCACCCGCGCCTTCATCAGCGGGACGATCAGACTGGACCGCGGGTCGGTCACGGGACGTTCCTCCTGATGCCTGTTGCGGCCAGTGCCTTTCGAAGGAATCACCCTACCGTCGTGGCCGTGCCCGGCTCATCGGCACGCACCCATCGGCGGCCCGCCCGGCGGAACGACGGAAAGGTTCCGCGGTGCCCCGTTCTCGATGATCCGCCACACGGCGCCGGTGTCCAGATGCTCCTCGACGAGGTCGCCGAGCGCGTCCAGAGTCGCCTCCCGCAGGGCCTCGAACGACACATCCGGGGCGGGCGTGAAATCGCGGCCGCTCTCCCTCGCCACGTCCCGGAGAAAGGCGCGCCTGAACCCGTCGTTCTCCATCGCGCCGTGCCAGGTCGTCCCCCAGACGGCCCCCTGCCGGCATCCGTCGAGGAAAGGCTCCCCCCTTGCGACCGCGACGCCATGGTGGATCTCATAACCTCGAACGTCTTCGCCGTAGGCGCTCCCTTGCGGCCGCCCGAGCGTCTTCTCCTTCCTGAATGCGACCCGCGCGGGCAGCAGCCCGAGGCCCTCGACCCGTCCCGTCCCCGACTCGACGTGATCGACGATCTCTTCGGCGAGCATCTGATAGCCGCCGCAGATACCGAGCACCGGCCGCCCGGCTCGGGCACGCGCGCAGATCTCGTCCGCCATTCCCCGCTCACGCAGCCACGCCAGATCACTCACCGTCGCCCGGGTCCCCGGCAGCACGACCAGATCGGCCTCGGCCAGATCCCCGGCGCTCGCCGCATAGCGGACGACGACCCCCGGTTCGCAGGCCAGGGCGTCCAGATCCGTGAAATTCGAGATCCGGGGAAAGCGCACCACGACGACCCTCAAGGTCTCGTTCCCGACCGGCCCCTTCGCGTCGGGCCGCGGCGCTTCCAACGCGAGAGTGTCCTCGGAATCCAGATACAGCCCGAGCTTCCACGGCAGCACACCCAGCGTCGGCCGCCCGGTGAGCGTCTCCAGCTGCTCAAGCCCCGGCTCCAGCAATTCCCTGGCGCCCCGGAACTTGTTGATGACGAACCCCGCGATCAGCGCCTGATCCGCGGGCTCCAGCAGCGCCACCGTCCCGTACAAGGACGCGAAGACACCGCCCCGGTCAATGTCCCCCACCACGACGACCGGCAAATCCGCGGCCCTCGCGAGCCCCATGTTCACGATGTCGCCGGCCCTCAGATTGATCTCGGCGGGACTCCCCGCCCCCTCACAGATCACCACGTCGTACTCGTCCCGGAGTTCCTCGAGACTTTCCCGCACGACGCCCTTGAGCCACTCCTTGTGCTCCCCGTACTGCAGCGCGTCGACCTCCGCCACTGGCCGTCCGAGAACCACGACCTGACTGCGCCGATCGCTCCCCGGCTTGAGCAGTACCGGATTCATCACGGCCCTCGGCTCCACTCCCGCCGCCTGCGCCTGCATGTACTGCGCCCGCCCGATCTCCGCCCCGTCACCCGTCACCATCGAATTCAGCGACATGTTCTGGGCCTTGAACGGCGCGACCTTCACGCCCTTTCTCGCCAGCCACCGGCACAACCCCGCCGTGACCACGCTCTTCCCCGCGTCCGACGTCGTCCCCGCGACCAGGAGCCCGCTCACCGCAAACCCCAGACCACGGCCGCCGCCGCGAACGTCACCGCCGCCGAAAGCCGCACGGCCCTCCCGATGTCCCGCACTTCCGGGGCCCTGCCGTCCCCCATTTCGGGACGCCGCTCAACCCGTCCCCCGTACTCGTTGACGCCCCCGAGCCGCACCCCGAGCGCCCCGGCGAACGCGGCCTCACAGCGTCCCGCATTGGGACTCGGATGCTTCCCCCCGTCCCTGAGCAGCACCCGCCACGCAGCACGCCCGGAAAGAGCCGCGACCAGAACACCCGTCACCCGGGCCGGAACCCAATTGGCGACGTCATCCAGCCTCGCCGCCGCCCACCCGAACCGCTCATACCTCGGATTCCGATATCCGACCATCGCATCGAGCGTGTTGACGGCCCGATACATCAGAAGCCCGGGAACACCGCCCACGGCCCCCCACACCAGTGGAGCGACCGACGCGTCCGAAGTGTTCTCCGCCACCGACTCCACAACGGCCCGCGCCAGCCCCTCCGCATCGAGACCACTCGGATCCCGCGCACACAAATGAGAAAGCCGCCCCCTCGCCGCTTCCAAATCCCCTCGCTCCAAGACCCGGGCCATGACAAGCCCCTCACGCCCCAGCGACGTCCCCCCGAGCACAACCCAAGTCACCCCAGCGGTCATAAGGGCATGCGCGACCCGTCCCCGGGCAACCGCCTGAAGCCCAACCCCCAGCACCCCCGCACCCCCCACGAGAACCCCGGTGTGAACAATCCCCCGCCACCGCGAATCCCCGTACGAGAACCGCTCCGCCACCGACGCGACGCGCCCGAATCCCGCCACCGGATGCCACTTCTTCGGATCCCCGAAAAGCGCGTCCAACGCCACCCCGAGAACAAGACCCTCACCAGAGACGCGCATCAAGCTCATCCCAGTACCGCTCCAGCCAGTCCTGCGCCCGCCGTATCCGCTGCCCGGCACCACCGCGCCACATCCGCGCCCAACCTCCGCCGCCTTCCGCCCGAACCTGCATCGCCCGATACGACCGCTCGAACCTCACCCGGGCCGCCGGCAGCACGTCCCGCCGCTCCCCGGCGTCCAACCCGTACGCGTCACAGAAAATCCGCAGCCGCCGCCCAACATCGACCCGATAAAGCAACGCATCCCTATCAGCCGGATCGGCGATCGGCCCCCAATGCCGCAACGCCGTCACCACATCGAACAACCGCGTCGTGGGCCGGGCCAGATCAAAATCGATCAATGCCACCGGCACCCCGCCGCGGAAGACCACGTTCTCCGGCGTCACATCGCAATGCCCGATGACCTCCGGCTCCCCGTCCAGATTCGACGTCTCCCCGTCCCAGGGCGCCCCTTCCGGCGCCTCATAGGACGCCACCGCCTCGTGATACCGCCGCAGCAGCCGCCCGACACCCCGCAACGCCTCATCGGAGACCACATGCCCCGCCAGCGGCCGCCGCGGCACCTCCCCCGGCACCCAGCTCAGAACCTCCCGCCCCCGCCCATCGACCCCGAGCACCCGCGGCGCCCCGTCGAACGCCACCGCCTCCAGATGCCGCAGCAACCCGTGCACGGCCGGACTGTGCGCCCCGAGCGGCCTCCGCACCGTGTCCCCGACCCGCACCACGCCCTCCGAAACGTCCCCGCCGGAGAGCGGCACCTCAAAGTTCACCGCCACAGCACCCCAAGATAAGACCCACCCGCCCACTTCCGCCCGGTAAGGCCGTTATAGATGTGGAGCCTGAGGACCCTCACCCTTACACTGTGTCCCGGCGTCCCGCCGGGCGCCGAGCGCCCGTAGCTCAGCTGGACAGAGCATCGGACTTCTAATCCGACGGTCGCGGGTTCGAATCCTGCCGGGCGCGCCACCCCCACCAGCAGTCTTACCACTGCCAAGATCCACAATTCTGTCCCGGCTCGTCCCCATGTTCGCTCGGCTGTCGCCGACCGGTCGCTGGGCAGGTGGACGATGTGGCCTGGTGGTTCAGAACGGCTGTGCCGCAGAGCGGTTTCCGCCGGTCAACGACACCACCAGCGGGGTGCCGTGCCCGTCGGTCACCACGTGGTGTTTCGAGCCCGGCCGGCCGCGGTCGACCGGGCTCGGACCGGTTTTGGGCCGCCCTTGAGCGCGCGGACATGCGAGCTGTCGATCACCGCCCTGGACCAGTCCAACTGCCCGGCGGCGTGCAACTCCTCCAGCAGCAGCGGTGCAACCCGTCCCACACCCCGGCCCGGTGCCACTCGGCCAAGCGGCGCCAGCACGTCATACCCGACCCGAACCCCAACTCCTGGGCAGGAACTCCCACCGGATCCCGGTGTGCAGCACGCGCATCACATACGCATTTCGTTATGACCTCTTAGGCCAGGGCCTCGGCGATCGCCGTGCGGTCCTGGTACTCGCGCCAGTGCGCGATGCGTCCGTCCCGGGCGCGCAGGACCACCACGAATGCGGCGTGCGCTTGCGTGCTGTTGCCCGGCATAGTGGCCACAATCTGGTATTCGGCGATGATCACCTCTGGGTCGGCAGACTCGTGGATTACCACTTCCTGGAACTCCTCGAACACGATCGGGAGGGCCTCACGGCCCGCCCGGGTCATGGCCACGACCTCCTCCCGGCCCGCGACCCTGCGGCTTCCCGCGGGAGCGAACGGCATCTCCACTACGACGTCAGCGGCCAGCATCTCCTCGTCGAGGCCGGCCTGGCCGGCGAGGACGTTGTCCTGGAAGCGGGCGAACAGGTCTCGTGGGGTCTGCGCGGACATGGGCGGTCCCTTCACAACGAACTAAGATGAGTGGCAGCTCATGAAAATATGAGTCTCGACTCATCTTGTCAACGGTTGGACGAAATGACACCGAGCAAGCCCATGCGCGCCGACGCCCTGCGCAACCGCACCCGCATCCTCGCCGCCGCCGAGGAGGTGTTCGCCGAACGCGGCGCCTCTGCCTCCACTGAGGAGGTCGCCGCCCGTGCCGGCGTCGCCATCGGGACGGTCTTCCGCCATTTCCCGACCAAGCGCGACCTCCTCGCCGCAATCATGAAAGAGCTGCGAGAGAGCCTCATCGTCAAGGCGGAATCCCTCATCGCCGCCGGCGATGAGGAAACCGCGTTCTTCGACTACTTCACCTTCCTCGTCGAACGCGCGGCCAAGGTCGGCACCGTCGTGAGCCTCCTCGCCGAGGAGGGCACGTCCATCGAGCCCGGCGAGCAGGTCATGGCGCTCACCCAGACATTCGGGTCACTGCTAGACGCCGCTCAAGACGCCGGAGCCGTTCGCCCGGAGGTCCGCCTCGATGAGGTCATGGCCCTCCTCACCGCCACCACCCACGGCGCCCTGGCCGCCGCCTGGTCCGACGACCTCCGCCACCGAACGGTGACCTTGCTCCTGAACGCACTCCGCACCCGTTGACATCGCCCTTCCATTGCCACCCGCCACCGTCGCTCAAACCAACGCACAAACAGGGCCGCACCGCCGCAGGACATCATGGGCGCATGAGCGCCTGGGTCTACATACGAGGTTGGCTGGAGTTTTATGGGCAGAAAGCCGACGCCGAGCAGATCATCCGCCGCGGGGACCCTGCGGGATGGGCCTTCCCAGAAGGCGGCTGGCTCGACGCGGCGTGTTATGCCCGAGCCGTTCGCTCCCAGTACTCCGATGACGTACTCGACCAGGTCCGAGAGATCGCCGCCCTCCCCGCCACCGACGAGGACGACGACCGTGTATGTGGACTCTTCCTCGTCTTCCACGAGGAAGGACACCAGACCGAATGGCAGATCAGAGACGGACAGGTCCTGGTCGGCCAAGCACCGGCCCGCTATGACTACCTCTGGCATTGACGCGTTCCCCGGCATGAATGCCGGAGACTCGGCTTGCCGCGCCGTTGCCGGTGCGGTCACTTCCGTGGCTTCCTGCTTCACCGGGCTGTGCCCCCGACCGGAGTCCGGGGTCTTACCTGCCCCGCACAGGCGTTTAAGGTCTCCGCCTCCCCCGGACGCAGGGGTTTTCGTCCGGCGGCGACCAGAGGCATCACCTGGGGGCGATGCGGCGTCTCTCGGTCAGGATGTTGCGGGCGGCGTTGACGTCCCGGTCGTGCCCGGCCCCGCGCTCGGTGCAGGTCCAGGCGCGGACGTGCAGGGGTTTGGGGCCGTCGTGGGACCCGCACCGCGAGCACAGTTGCGAGGACGGGAACGCACGGTCCACCCGCGCGAACGCCCGCCGGTGCCGCTGCGTCTTGTACTCCGGCATCGCGACGAACGCCGACCAGCCCGCGTCGTGCACCGATCTGGCCGGCCGGGTGCGCGCCAGTCCCTTCACACACAGGTCCTCGACTAGACCGCTTGGTTATCGCGGGCCAGTGCCGTGGAGAGCCGGTGGTGGAACCCGCGGCGCGCGTCGGCGGCTCGCGGCCTCTCACCTGGATGGACGTGATTCTCGGCAAGCGCAAGGCCAGGGAAGCGGATTGGTCCGGGCCTAGCGCCGGTATGCACGCTCGTCTCCGGACCGTCCGCGGCCTCTGGTCCGTTGTGGCGGCCGCATTGGTCAAGCCGATCGCACTCGGCCCGGGCTCAGGATCGCCGGAGGAGTCCGCGTTCCAGTGCCACCACGACCGCGCGGGTGCGGTCGCCGACGTCGAGCTTGGCGAAGATGCGTAGGAGGTGGGTCTTGACCGTGGCCTCGGCGATGACCAGGCGGCGGCCGATGTCGGCGTTGGACAGGCCGTCGGCGACCGCGGTCAGCACGTCGATCTCGCGGGGGGTCAGCGGGATCTGGGCGGGGCGGCGCATGCGGGCGACGAGGCGTTCGGCGACGCGGGGCGCGAGCACGGTCTCGCCGCGGGCGGCGGCGTGGATGGCGGCGACGAGTTGCTCTCGGGTGGTGTCCTTGAGCAGGTAGCCCATCGCGCCGGCCTCGACGGCCCGTTCGATCTCGGCGTCGGTGTCGTAGGTGGTCAGGATCAGCACCCGGGTACCGGACGGGACGATCTCGGCGGTGGCGGCGACGCCGTCCATGACGGGCATCCGCAGGTCGAGCAGGACGAGGTCGGGGGCGAGCCGGCCGGCCAACTCGACCGCCTCGCGGCCGTTCCCGGCCTCGCCGACGACGGTGATGGCGGGCTCGGCGGTCAGGAGTGCGACCAGGCCGGAGCGCATCACCGTATGGTCGTCGGCCACGATCACGCGCAGGGGGGAGTCGGTCATTCGGGGTCCGCGGGGATCAGGGCGAGGACGCGGGTGCCCTCGCCGGGGGAACTGGTCACGGTGAGCTCGCCGCCGAGCTCGGCCAGCCGCCGGCGCATGCCGTCCAGGCCGAAGCCGCGGGCCTCGCCGACCGCGAAGCCGCGGCCGTCGTCGGTGATCTCCAGCTCGATGCCGTGCGGGTGCCGGGTGAGGACGACGCCGACGGTGCCCGCGGCGGCGTGCTTACGCACGTTGGCCAGCGACTCCTGGGTGCAGCGCAGGAGCGCGATGCGGGCCGGCTGGTCGCACCGGACGTCGGGCAGCTCGGCATGGAGAGCGATGCCGGTGTCCTCGGCGAAGCGGTCGAGCGTGCGGCGCAGGGTGCGGGCGATCGTCCGGTCGGCCCGGGGCATGCCGCCGGCCTGGGACGGGGCGGAGCCGACCAGTGCGCGGGCCTCGGCGAGGTTCTCCCGCGCGGTGCGTTCGATCGACACCAGCTTGGCGGGGTCGGTGCGGGCCGCCTCCGCCAGGACGACGATGGAGGCGAAGCCCTGGGCCAGGGTGTCGTGGATCTCGCGGGCGAGGCGCTCGCGCTCCTCGGCGGCACCCTGGCGCTGGTACGCCTCGGCCAGTTCGCGCTGGGTGCTCGCGAGCTCGCCGGCCAGGCGGCGGGCCCGCTCGTCGCGCTGCTCCAGGACGCGGTGCATCCAGAGGCCGAGCAGGATGCCGGCCGCGGCGCCGATGAGGGTGAAGACGGCGTTGCCGGACAGCTCCTCCCCGCCCCGGCGAACCGTCCCGGCGAGCGTGAGCGCGGCGGCGACGCCGATGAAGGCGACCGCGTGCCGCGGGCTTCTGGAGTGGATCCAGAAGAGCGGGAGCGACACGATGAACATCGCCGCGCCCCCTCCGAGCAGGAAGGACATCCCTCCTACGCCGAGCGTCAGCGCGCACAGGAAGGCGTACGGGCCGGTCACCCGGACGAGCGCGTGGAAGAGGGCGAGTGCCGCCAGCAGCGCCAGCGCCGGGTACAGCGTCGCGGCGGGACGGTCGTGCACGGCGATGGCCGGCGGGCACAGGCCGAACAGGACCCATACGGCGACGTACCACCGGTGCAGCGCCCGGACCCGGTCGCCGGGCCGCGGCTTCAGATCCATGAAGGTCAGCGTACTTCCAGCGAGTGCGGCTCCGCGGCGGCCGGTGCCGGTGCCGGTTCGGCGTGAGCGACGGCAGACGCTGACGGCGATGACGTGTCCGGCAGCGCGCCGCAGCGGGGGCGAAGTCCATCTGCCTCATCTCCATGGTGGGCGCTCGTACGGCGGCGTTCTCTCGGAAAGTGCCACGGTCAGGGCTCTTTCAGCCGGTGCTGTCAGGGCCGCCGCGCAGGGCGATGCGGGTCGCGGTGAGGGTGGTGATGATGGTGAGTGCCAGGGCGGCGGCGACGGTCGCGGTGAGGATCCAGGACGGGCCGCCCGGGAGGGCGGAGTCCAGCACGCTGAGGCCCGCGGGGATCAGGGTGAGGGCGGCGATCAGCAGGCCGAGGGTGATGCCGGCGGCGGCGACGAGGGAGGCTTCGACGGCCATCATCCGCAGGATCTGCCGGCGGGTGGCTCCGACCAGGCGCATCAGCCCGAATTCGCGGCGGCGTTCGGCGGTCGCGAGGGCCTGGGTGTTGATCAGGGAGATGATCGCGTAGCCGACGACGACGGCGAGGACGAGCCAGGCCATGGTGGCCTGGGTGTGGTCTTGGTCCTGCTGGGCGGCGGCCAGGCCCTCGCGGTCGGTGAGCTGGAGGCCGGGGTGGCCGATGGAGGTCAGTGCGGTGGCCAGTGCGGTGCGGTCGGTGCCGGGGTCGGCGCTGATGAGGATCCGCGGGACGAGTCCGGTGCCGGTGTGCGGGGCCAGCAGCGCGGCCGGCACGAGGGCGGTCTCGTAGCCGCGCCGCGCGTCGATGGTGGCGATGAGCCTGAGCCGGGTGCGGGTGCCGTCGCCCAGCCGCATCGCGATGGTGTCGCCGAGGCGGTGTCCGGTGGCGTAGCGGGTGGGCAGCGCGATGGTGTCGCCCTGCAGTGCGGTCAGGGTGCCGGTGGCGGCGCGGTAGGCGGTCGTCCGGTCGGCTCCCTGCGGAGTGATGCCTTGGAGGGCGAGTGCGGTGGGCTGCGGCCCGGCCGATTCCTCTTCGTCGCCGCCGCCTGGGGGCGCGGGGGCCGTGGCGGGTTCGACGAAGCCGCGGCTGGCAATCTGGGCGGTCGCGGCGGCGACGCCGGGGATCCCGCGGACGGTGTCGACCGCGTCCAAGGGCAGGCCGCCGGCGGTGGAGGTGAGGACGAGGTCGGCGCGCTGGGCCTGTTCGAAGGCGCGGCGGGCGCCGTCGGACTGGGTGGTCTGCAGGTAGGTCAGGCTGAGGGCCAATCCGGTGGCGAGCATGACCGGCATCACCGCGGTGGTGAGGCGGGCGGTACGGGCGCGGGCGTTGGCGGTTGCCAGTTCGCCGGCCAGGCCCGACAGCGCGCGGACCGGCCGGGTCAGGGCGGCGCTGATGGCGCGGGCCATGATGGGGCCGAGCAGCCCGAACGCGATGGTCCAGACCAGCGCGGCGGGAGTGGCGACGCCGCCGGCGTCGGGGCCGTCGGATCCGGCGGTGCCGACCGCCAGCGCGGCGCCGCCGCCCAGGCACAGCACACCGAGGACGAGCCGGACGACGCTGAACCAGCGGCGTTGCAGCGCGGCCTCGGCGAGCGCTTCGGCCGGGCGGGTGCGCGCAGCCTGGTGCGCGGCCATGAAGGCGGCGCCCAGCGCGGCGGTGAGGGCGAGGCCGGCGCCGGCGATCAGCGGGAAGGCGCCGGAGCGGAACGCGACCGAGTCGGAGACCACGCCGCCGTGCACGAACGCCTTCAGCAGCCACCGGCCGAACCAGGGGGCGGGCCAGCAGGCCAGCGCGGTCGCGGCCACCGCCAGGATCATCGTTTCGGCCAGGATCATCCGGCGGAGCTGGCCGGGGGTGGCGCCGACCGCGCGCAGCAGTGCGGTCTGGCGCTCCCGCTGCCGGATCGACAGGCTCACGGTGCCGGCCACCACGAACACCATGGCCAGTGCCGCGAGGCTGCCGAACGCGGCGGCGAGCGGGATCAGGTCGTCGGTGCCCTCGATCAGGCCGGGGTCCTCGGCGCGGCCCCGGTCGTCCCCGGTCAGCACAGCCGGGCCGGACCCGGCGGCGGTGGCCCCGACCGCTGACTCGACGGCCCGGGCGACCCGCCCGGTGTCGGCGCCGGGCGCGAGCAGCACGCCCACCGAGTCGATCTCGCCGGGGCGGCCGGCCAGCCGGCCCGCTTCGGCGTCGGCGACGAAGACGTCACCGGTGCCTGCGGCCAGCCCGACGATCCGGAATCGTTCGGCGGTGCCGTGCACCAACAGCTCGACCTGGCCGCCGAGACGCAGCCCGGCCCGCCCTGCCAGATTCTCGCCCAGGACGATCTGCCCGGGCCCGGACGGCGCGGCACCCTGCGCGAGCCGGTACGGGGTGAGCCGCGCCGAGGGCCAGTTGTGTCCGGTGACCGCGCCGTGGGAGGCGAGTGCGGCGGGGAAGGAGACGTCCGGCACCGCCGCCGCGACACCCGGCACCGCGCCGATCTTCGCGGTCAGGGCGGCGTCCAGGCGGGCCCGCTCGGGAAAGATAAGCTCTTCGACGGTGCCGTGGTAGCGCTGGTCGCCGGTGACCACGATCGGGGCGGCGGCCAGCCGTTGCGGCGGCGCGGCGGCGCGGATGCCGGTCTCCAGCAGCCCGCCGCAGCCCACCACGATCAGCGCGCCCAGGAACAGCCCGGCGAACGACGCCAGGAACCCGCCTTTGTGGAAGCGCAGCATGCGCAGCGCGATCCCGGTCACCGGCCCGCTCCGTCCGCACCCAGGCGCGTCATCCGCGCGGCGACCCGCTCGACGGTCGGCCGGTCCAGCTCACCGGCCAGGCGCCCGTCGGCCAGGAACAGCGCCCGGTCGGCGTGCGCGGCGGCGACCGGGTCGTGAGTGACCATCACCACGGTCTGCCCCGCCTCCTCGACCGCCTCGCGCAGCAGGCCGAGGACCTCGCGGGCGGTGCCGGTGTCCAGCGCGCCGGTCGGCTCGTCCCCGAACAGCACCGCGGGCCGGGTGATCAGCGCCCGGGCGATCGCCACCCGCTGCTGCTGGCCCCCGGACAGCTCGGCCGGCCGGCTGCGGAGCCGGCCGCCGAGCCCGACCCGCTCCAGCACCTCCTCCACCGCGCCGCGCTCGGGACGGCGGCCCGCCAGCCGCAACGGCAGCGCCACGTTGTCGTGCACGGTCAGCGCCGGAAGCAGGTTGAACGCCTGGAACACGAAACCGATCCGCCGGCGGCGCAGCCGGGTCCGCTCCCGCTCGCCGAGCGAGGTGAGCTCCACCCCGTCCAGCACCACCGAACCCGACGTCGGCCGGTCCAGCCCGGCGGCGCACTGCAGCAACGTGCTCTTACCCGAGCCCGAAGGCCCCATGATCGCGGTGAAGGTGCCCTTCCGCAGCCCGACGCTCACGTCATCGAGCGCGACCACGGCATTCCTCGCACCGCCGTAGACCTTGCGCACCGACGTCAGCCGGACCGCGTCGGCACGACCGGGCGCACCGGCCGCACCGCCGTCACCGGCAGGTGCTTCTCGCAGGAAGTTCGTCATGCCGATCATCTTCTTCAACGGGACGGGACGCGCGGCAGCCTCGATCGGCTGAACCTGCCGTCCACCGATCGGTGGACGGCTTCCACCGCGTCGCACCGGTGATCAGGTCACGGCGCCAGGCCCCATTGCCGTGCTGGCTCGGAGCAAATTGCGAAGCCGTGGCAGCGGTCGTCGATGGCTGCCGGAGAGGTTAGTCCGTCCACCAGGACACGCGTGGCATAGTGCTTTCCAGGAGGGCGCATGCGTCCCGAAAACCCCCGGGTGCAACTCCTTCGTCCTTGAATTCCACGGTCGCTTCAGACAGCACTCTTAGAAAGTCTTGCTTGGCTTCCGGGTCAAGGTTCATAGAAATGTAGGACGTGGCCCGGAAATGCTCCTCAACGAGGAACAGCATCGTCGGCGCCGGCCCTGCGACCCATTCCTTGATCGCCGCCCGGTGCGCGGGGTCGGCGGGGTCGAGCAGGGTCCTGGCTCTGAGCTGATGGGAGTAGCGGTGGACGTCCTCGGTCATCACCGTGGCCTGCCCTGCTCCGCCCATGCCGATGGACGTCCCGTTGCCATTGACGAAGAGCACGTACAGTTCGATGACGACGTAGGGCGACTCGCCCTTCGTGCGGTACCACTTCCAGCCCATCGTCACCGGCTCGACGGCGGCGGCCCAGCGGATGCCGAACGACGACCTTTGAACCATGCCATGCCGGGGAGCGTAGCCAGCATATTTCGGGAGGGGTCCCCACCAACCTCTGCCACAATGTCGCGCGTGAAGATGACCAATAGGACAATCGTTGTCTCGGTGCTCGGGCTGGCATTCGCCTGCGCGGGCTGTGGGAATTCTGAGGAACCCGCGCGGAGTCAACCTCAGACTAATGGGGCCGGCCGCACCACTCCTCCTCCGGCGAGCACCGTCACCCCAGGTCAGAGCCCAGCGACCAAGCCCGGCTTCCCGGTCCCCGCGGACGGCCAGGACGTGAAAGCCTGCCGGGACGGGAAGTGCGAGATCCTTGTCACCGAGCGGACGACAATCCCCCTGGACCGGCGGTTCGGTTTCAAGAAATTCTCGTTCGATCCCGCCGACTCGACCTGGCGATACTCCTATCCCGAGGGTGGAGGCGGCGAGTTGCGGTTTCTGGAGCCGCCCTACTCCGGATCATGGGCCGCGCCGCACGGCGAACAATCCCTCAACCTGAGAGTCGTGGCGACTCAGGGTTCCAAGGCGGTCATCTCACTGAGCCCCGGCGGCTAGAGCCCGCTTGAGGATCTCGTTCTCCACTTCCAGTTGCCGGGCCTTTCGGCGCTGTGTCCGCTGAACGGGAGGCAGCTCAGGCGGTGGCGGACCAGCGGCCGTTGGTGCGGGTGACGGTGATGGGGTGGCCGAAGCAGGCGCTGATCAGGTCGGTGGTGAGGACGTCGTCGGACGGGCCGGCGGCGACCACCCTGCCGTCGCGGAGCAGCAGGGCGTGGTCGGTGCCGGCGGGCAGTTCCTCCAGGTGGTGGGTGACCAGGACGGTCGTCGTCTCGGGACGGCGCCGGCCCAGTTCGTCGATGTGGGCCAGCAGCTGTTCGCGGGCGACGAGGTCGAGGCCGGTCGTGGGTTCGTCCAGCAGGAGGAGGCGCGGGTCGGGCATGAGGGCACGGGCGATCAGGGCGCGGCCGCGCTCGCCCTGCGACAGTTCCGGCCAGCGGGCGCCGGCGACGCGGGTCAGGCCCATCAGGGCGATGAGCTCGTCCGCGCGCGCGAGCTGTTCTTCGGTCGGCGTCCAGCGGGGCACCAGCTCGATGGTACCGGTCGCGCCGGTGAGGACGACCTGGCGGGCGGTGCGCGCCGACTCCAGCGGGTGGCGCGGGTTGACCTGGCCGATCATGGAACGCAGGACGTGGACGTCCACCCGTCCCAGCGTGTGCCCCAGGATGCGGGCGGTGCCGCGGCTGGGATGGGTGTAGGCGCCGAGGATGGACAGCAGAGTGCTCTTGCCGGCGCCGTTGGCGCCGAGCACGGCCCAGTGCTCACCTGCGCGTATGGTCATCGAGACCTGTTCCAGCAGCAGTCGGCCCGCACGGACGAGGTCCACCCCTTCGGCGTCGAACACGATGGCAGGTGGCGGCACGGAGACGGTGGGCAAGGCGAGGAACTCCTTTTCGGGCATGGTCTGGTGAGCGTGCGCCGGAGGCCGCCGTCCTCCGGGAGGAGGCGGCCCCGGCGTTCAGGCGGTCATCGGCTGCGGTTGACGGCGGACAGGACGGCGCGCACCGAAGCGGTGAGAGCGGAGGCGTCCTGCCCGGCGCCCCAGTGTGTCGTCCCGCCGATGCGGAAGTCGATCACCGGGTCCACGCCCTGGGCGTGCAGGTTGAGGGCAAGGGTGACCAGGTCGACGTTGCCGGTGCGCTCGCCGTTGCCGGACAGGCAGCCCTCGACGCGCTGCGCGCCCGCGAGCATCGCCAGTTCCGCGCAGGCGACGCCCGTCCCCCGGTCGTTGTGCGGGTGGACCGACAGGACGACCGCGTCGCGGTGGTCCAGGTGGCGGTGCATGTACTCGATCTGGTCGGCGTACACGTTCGGGGTGGCGATCTCCACCGTGGCCGGGAGATTGTGGATCACCGGCCGGTCCGGGGAGGCGTCCCACAGCTCGGTGAGCCCGTTGCACACCTCCAGGACGAAGTCGGGCTCGGTGAGGTTGAAGACCTCCGGGGAGAACTGGAAGCGGAGGTCGGCCCCGGGACGCCCGCCGGCCAGCTTCGCCATATGCGCGGCGGCCTCCCGGATGAGACCGTGCAGCGCCGCACGGTCTCGGCCCAGGACGACGTTCCGCCAGGTGGGGGCGGTGGCCGTGTAGAGGTGCACGACGGTACGCGGCAGGCCCTCGATGGACGCGAAGGTCCGGTCGATCAGTTCCCGGCGGGCGGGCGTGAACACGACGACGGTCACGTCGCCGGGGACGGCGTCGTCCTCGGCCAGGTGGCGGACGAAGTCGAAATCGGCCTGGCCGGACGAGGGGTAGCCGACCTCGATCTCCTTGAAGCCCATGGCGACCAGCAGGTCGAACATGCGGCCCTTGCGCGGGGTGTCCATCGGCTCGGCCAGGGCCTGATTGCCGTCGCGCAGGTCGACCGGCACCCACAGCGGCGCCCGATCGACGCGGCGGAACGGCCAGGTGCGCTCGGTCAAAGGCACCTCGACCCGCTCGTGCGCGGGACGGTACCGGTGGTGCGGCATGGCGCTGGGACGCTGCCGGTTCCAGGCGGGGGCATCGGCGGGCACGGGGCCGCAGGGCGTCCGCAGCCGCGAGAAGGCAGTGGTCATGGGGTTTCCTTCGGTCGTTCGGGGAGGCGACCGGCAGGACGGCGACCCGCGGCGGGGTGCCGGTCCGGTCAGGCCCCGCCGCGGCGACCGAGAAGGAGACCCTGCCACGACATGCCGAGTACACTAGCCAAAGCTCAGCTCCTCAGACAACCTGAAGGGTCTTCTGCGATGCCGCTCGGTCCGCTCCGTCCCAGCCCGCTGGTCGAGCAGGCCGTCGATCGCCTGCGCGACCAGATCGCCGAAGGGCACTGGCCGGTTGGCAGCAGGCTCCCCGGCGAGACCACCCTGGCCGGCACGCTCGGCGTGGGCCGCTCGACCGTCCGCGAGGCCCTGCGCGCCCTCGCCGGAGCCGGACTGGTGCGACCCCGGCAGGGGGCCGGCGTCTTCGTCATCGCCACTCACCCCGCCGAAGACCGCACCACCCGCCTGCGGCGGGCCGCCGTCGCCGACCTCTACGAGGTCCGCATGCTGATCGAGGTCCAGGCCGCCCGGCTGGCCGCCGCGCGCCGCACCGAGGCCGACATCGCCGCCCTACGCACCGCCTTGGACGGCCGCCGCACCGCCGCCCGCCAAGACGACGCGGCCTTCGTCGACGCCGACGTCGCCCTGCACACGGCGATCGTCCGAGCCGCGCACAATCCCGTCCTCACCGATCTGTTCGGCGACTTCGGCCCCGCCCTGCGCGACGGCCTGATCGATCTCGTGGCCCTCCTCGCCCTGCGTGAACACGACCCCGACCCCGGCGACGCAAGCCACAGCGCCCTCGTCGAAGCCATCGAGCGCGGCGACCCCGACACCGCCGCCCGCCTCCTCCATGACGAACTGGAACAAACCCTCGCCCGGCTCCGCCAAACCTGAAGCCGCCCCGGCCGCCTGTCCTTACGCCGGTGATGAATGAGATTTCGCGGGGACGTCCAGCAATCGAGTTGCGGCGTGGGTGAGGGGAATCGCTTCCTGTTCGATCCGGCGGAACGGGGTCGGGCCTGCGGTCGCGATGGTGTCGTAGGCGGTCGTCTCGGCTTCGGTGAGGTGCGGCAGGACCGCCGCGGACGGCTTGATGGGGCGACCGGACTTGTCGTGGTTCACCCCGTGCCGGGCATAGCGGTGCAGGTCGGCGGCGTCCATCAGGATCGAGGTGACCGGTTTCGGCGGCGCGCCGTCCGGTGCCGGCTCGGCCAGCGCGGCGCGGAACCGGTCGAGGATCGCGTATCCGTCCGCGTCGATGTCGCCCCAGTAGACGACGTGGTCCGCGGCTCGGATCCAGGGCACGTTCGCGAGCAGGGCCGCGGCCGCCTTGCCGCCGCCCTCGACCACGACCGTGTCCCCCACTGGGGGGAACCAGAGCCGGGAGTCGCGGTTCTCGACGACGAGGACGATCCGTGGCCGGTAGGCGATGTCGTGCGTGTCGCCGGTGGTCCATGCGTCATGTCTGCGGCGGCCCGACGCGGCGTGTCCGGGGTCGACGTAGGTCAGGTGCAGCACGGCCGGCCGGGACCGGACCTCGTCCCGGACGTCGCGTCCGGCGGCGTCGCGCAGCAGCGCGCCATGGGTGTCGAGCCACTTGGTGTGCATGCCGGGGACCGGGAGTTGGCGTGCGGTCCATGCGCCCGCGTCCGGGTTCCGGCGCAGCCAGGCCACCGCGTTGAGCAGCACCTCGGTGTCATCGGCTCCGAGCTGGTAGGCGGCCCGGACGGTGGCCGGGGTGAGGACGGCGCCGGCGGACCGCAGCGACGACGCGAGCGCACGGGCGCGGCCGACGTCCACGGTGGGCGGCCCGGTTTCGGTGATCAGGGCGACGGCGGCGTCCAGGGCCGCGACGAGCGTGATGGGATAGTCGTCCGTCACGCCTTGGACGGACACCGGCTTGCGGACGATCAGCACGCCCGCGGGGTTCCGGTCGGCGAACTCGCGCCAGCGCATGTGCCACTCGTGCCAGGCGGCGTGCCCGATCCGCGCCACCGCGCTGCCGGTCGACACGCCTGGGCGGAGCGGGACGGAGAACATGACCGGGTCTCCGACCCCGAGGTCGGCGCACACGACTGGCGCCCACTTCCGGTGGACCTTGCGGCGGAGCGACTCGACCGCGTCGGCCGGGGTGATCAGTCGGGGATTCATGCGTCGGGAACCGCCACGATGGGTTTCGCCCATGACCGCCCCTCGGTGCTCTTGAGGATCACGTATTCGGCGTCCACGTGGGGTTCGATCGCGCTGTGCTTGTCATTGGGGGCGCTGATGACGAGTTGGAAGCCCAGCCCGCGCCAAGCGCCGATGGCTCGGCCGGTGAAGTGCGCGTCCGCCTTGATCAGCGCCTCGTCGAGGAAGACGGGGGCGTAGCGCGGCCGTTCGGCGCCCGCGTCGCCCAGCTGGTAGCGCAGCGCGGCGCCGACGATGAACGCGACGAGTTCCTGGGACTCGCCGCCGGACTTCTCCCCGATGTGGTCGTAGACGGCGACGTGCTCGCCGGCGAGGTCGCATTTCTCCGCGCTGATCCGGACGTGGTTGCGCACGTCGATCAGGTCGGCGAAGTCCGGCGCGGTGCGGCGGATGTGGTCGATCACCCTGGCCATGCGGTGGTAGGCGCGTTCCCGGTCGGCGTCCGTGACCGCCTTGTCGATGACGGCGCGCACGTCGCGCAGTTCCTTGCGGAACCGGGCGCGCACCGCGGAGTGGCTCTCCTGCGGGTCGATGCGCAGCCGGTGGCGGTCGTCGGCGAACGGCAGTTCGGCGAGGATGCGGTTGACCGGGTCGATCCGGTCGCGGATCTCCCGGACCGCGGCGGCGAGCTCGCTGTCCAGGCTGGTCAGGTCGTTGCCGGAGAGTTTGAGCAGGCTGTCGCGCCACTCGGTCTCCAGTTCGTGCAGACCGCTGGTCTCCAGATCGGTGAGCAGGCGGTCGAAGTCGCGGTAGGAGGCGTCCGGGTCGGTGCCGAGGTTCGGGTTCGGCCAGCGCTCGACGAACGTCGAGAACGTGTCCTGCAGCGCCTTGCGCGACCGGCCGATCTCCTCCTCCGACGACGTGCGGTCGGCGCGCATCCGTTCGAAGCCGCGACGGTGCGCGGCGTCGAACTCCTTCAGCGCGGCCGCCGGGTCGGCGCCGTCGGGCGCGGCGTCGAACAGCCCCGCGAGGTACTCGCGGTGCTCCGCGCTCACCTCGGTGCCGGTCGCCGCGGCGGTGTCGAGTGCCCGCTGGGCGCCGTCCACCTCGTCGACGATCGATTCCCAGTCCTTCTCGAGCCCGTCCAGCTCCCGCTTCTGCCCGCCGACGCGCTCGGTCAGGTCCTTGACCTCCTGCTTGAGGTCATCCGCCTCCCGCTGCAGCCGGTCGATCTCCGGGTTGCCCTCGCGGACCTCGGTGATGACCTCCGTCCAGCGCTTCCGTTCGGCGGCGACCGACTCGACGTCCACCTGCTCCCAGGACAGTTCGGTCACCGCCTGGTAGGCGGTGCGCCGCTCCTCGAACGAGTTGAGGGTCCGCTCCGCCTCCGCCTCCCGCGCGACGGCGTCGTCGTAGCGCTCCCGGGCGTGCCCGATCCGGGTGTCGAGGTCGGCGAGCAGCCTGGTGTTGCTGAACCCCAGCAGGTTGGCCCGGCCGTGGCCGCCGTGCGCGCCCCGGCTGCCCTGCGACATCTGGCCGGTGATCGTGAGCGCCTTCGAGTGCTGCATCAGCAGCTTGGGCGTCTCGACGCAGACGAAGTCGAAACCGCGGACGAGTTCGCTCTTGAGCCAGGCGGTGAACGGTGACGGCCGGTAGTCGAGCCGGCCGGGGAGCTTCTTGTCGTTCAGTCCGATCTCGTCGTGCATGCCGGTGCGGACGCCTTCGAACTGGATGCGCCGGGGGAGCTTCACCGCGTTGATCGCCTCGCGGAACGCGTTCAGCCGGCCGACGTCGATCAGCATCCGGGTGGCGAACCCGCCGAGCGCCAGGTTGAACGCCTCCCGCCACGGTTCGAACTCCGTGCGCACCTCGATCAGCTCACCGACGAACGGCAGGTCGTCCGGGGTGAGCCCGGCGGCGCCGGCCAGCCGGTCGCGGGCGGTGTGCAGATCGGCGGGAATGTTTCCGCGGCGGGCTTTGGCCGCCGCGCGCTCGTCGCGCAGCCCGGCCAGTTCGCGTTCGGCGGCCGCGGCCTCCCCCGCCGCCTTCGCGAACTCGTTCTGGGCGGTCTTCCTCGCCTGGCTGTCCGCCAGCGCCCGGTGCGCCGCCTCGACCAGCGCGGCGAAGTCCTCGCCGGTCGACACGGTGGCGCCGATGGCGCCCAGGGCCCGGTCCAGCCGAACCCGTCCGCGTTCGACGTCGGCCAGCCGCCGCTCCACGTTGCGGATCTCCCGGAGCGCGGTCTCCAGCCGGTCGCCGCCGGACGCGCGCAGGGTTTCGAGCAGCGCCTCCCGCCGGGACTCCGCCACGCCGATCGCCGCGGCCGTCTCCGCCACCTGCTGCTCGGCCCGCCGGCGTCGTTCGGTCAGATCCTGCTCGGCGACGCGCAGCAGGTCCAGCCGGCGTTCGTGCCGCCACAGCGCCGCGGGGGACGCCGGGTCCGTGAACGATCCGACGGCCTCGATCACCCGCAGCCGCGCCACCGCGCCGTCGATGGCCCTCCGGTGATCGCGGATCGGGGTCAGCGCCCGTACCTGCCGGCGGGCGCTGATCATCCGGTCCCGGGTGCCGGACAGCTCGTCGAACTGCTGCACCACCTCGTCCGCCGTGGCCAGGGTGGACGGCTCCTCCAAGACCATCGTCTTGTACAGCGCGTCGACGGTGGTGATCTGCTGGCCGGCCTGGATCCTGCCGAGCAGCCCGACGGCCTTGTGCCCGTCGCCGGCGGCGCCGATGCCCAGCGTGGTGTGCAGCCGGGCGGTGAAGTCCCGGTCGGTGTCGAAGCAGGTCAGGCCCGTCGCGGTGACCGCGGCGCGGGCGAGCCTGCTGCCCGCCGGGCCGTCCAGTTCGCGCAGGTCGTAGGCGTCGTCCCGGGCGGCGCGGACCACGACGACGTCGTCGAGGGTGCGCGCGGACGAGGGCACGTACCAGGCCCGGAGCGCCGTGAACACCGCGCCGCTCGGGTCGGCCCAGGTCATCGCGATCGCCGACCAGGTGTCACGGGCGTCCCCGCGCAGCACCCGCGACCTCGTCTCACCGTCCGCCCGTGACTCGTCCAGCTTCCCGCGCGTGTAGGAGAGGATGTTGCGCTGGTCCTTGCCGCGGGGCCGGCCGACCACCCCGCCGTTGGACGCCCCGTTGAACGGCGTGGTGTGCGGCATCAGCAGCGCGATGTAGGAGTCCATCAGCGTCGACTTGCCCGACCCGGAACCGCCGCTGAACAGGGTCGCGCCGGGGGCGAACCGGACGCGGTGATACCCGTCGTACCCGCCCCAGTTGACCAGCTGCAGGTCCCGCGCCACCCACTGCTGCCCCCGCGATGCCGCCGGGATCAGCCCGAACAGCGTGTCGATCATGCTCATGGCGCGGCCTCGTTCTGCTCCCGTAGCCACCGGCTCAGTTCGGTGAGCTTCTCGGTGCTCAGCACGACCTCGACCAGCGGCGTGATGCGGTACCGGCCCGCGGACTCCTCCGCGAGCAGCCCTTCCTTGACCAGCCGCTCCACCGCGTTGCGGATCTCGCGCTGGCCGCGGGCGAGGTTGTGGTCGGCCGGATCGAAATAGGTCAGGACGGTCTGTTCCAGCTCTTCGATGTCGACCCGCGCGGACGTCTCGCCGGTGCCGCGTTCCCGCTGGAAAACGGTCCGCAGGTGGACCAGTACCAGGGTCTCGGCCCGGTTGTAGGGGTCGTCCCTCAGCAGGATCGGGACGTCCAGCTCCGCCGAGCGCACCTGCTGTTTGTAGGCGATGCCCCGATCGTGATCGACCACGAGCCGGACGAACAGGTCGTGCAGCCGCGACTCGATGATCTGCTGGTTCTCCAGCAGCGTGCGCCACTGCGCCGGGTTCTTCTCGGCCAGCAGGAACCTGCGTTGCAGCAGCCGGACCAGCACCCGCCGCACGTCCACGTCCAGCGAGCCCGCGTCGCCGGCGAACAGTTCGGCCGGGTCGTCCTCCATCGGGACCGGCTCGATGAAGCCCGCCCCCGCGCCGGTCGGCCGGCCGTCGTCCGCGCCGTCCGGTTCACTCATCGTCGTTTTCCGGTCCTTCGTCCGCGGGGCGGGGCGTCGCCGGGTTGCCCGCCAGCACGCCGCCGAACGCGAGCCGCCGCCGAGTCCGGTCCGGCCGGACCGCGTCGACCACCGCGACCTCGGCCGTGTCGGTCATTCCGAAGTCGTGCGCGATCTCCAGCAGACCGAGCAGATCCACCGGCCGCCGTATCTGCTCGGCCGCCGCGCGGAACGCGGCCGCGACGTCGACACCGTCCGCGTCGCCCGCGAACGCCGCCAGATGCGCGCGCAGCTCGGCGTACTGCGGACCACCCCAGGCCCGGGTGTCCCCGGCCGGCACGTCCTCGGCCTCGTCCCATTCCCGCAGCGGCGTGGGCGGCTGGGGCGGCCGCGGGTCGCTCATGGTCTGACGCAGCGGCCCGACGTCGGCCACCGGCAGGCGGCGCAGCGGGACGACGGCCGTGCCGCGGCGCGACCGGGGCACCCAGGTGTGGAATCCGGCCATCACGTCCCGCAGCAGCTCGTCCACCTGGCGGTCGCGCATCGGGTCGTGGTTGCGCACCTGGGTGGTGATGACGTGCGACGCCTGCCGCTGCGCGGCCAGCACCTCCTTGACGCCCTGCTCGATCCGGCGTGCGACCTCGGCGAGTTCCCGCCGCTGCGGCTCCGGCATCAGGTCGGTGAACCCGTGCCGCAGCACGGTGCGCAGCAAGTTCCACAGGTCGTCGATCTGTGCCGGGTCGCCGATCAGGCGCAGCGCCCCGGCGAACGCGCGGCCCTCCGGCGTCGCGTCCATGATCTGCCGGCCGCGCTCCAGGTACTCCCGCAGCACCTCCCCGGTCGGCCGCACGTCCTGCCGCAGGTCGGCGACGACGTCCCGCTGCATGGCCTTGATCGACTCGGCGACGCGGGCGAAGTCGGCGGGCAGCTCCCGCGCCAGATGCAGCACGTTCTCGGCCGCCTCGAGCAACTGGTCGTCGTCGACGGTGTCGACGGCGCCGCCCCGTTCGAGGCGGTCGAGTTCACGCCGGCGCTGATCGATCTCCGTCTGGAGGCGCGCCATCCGGGCCATCACGTCCGGGTCGGCGTCCTGCGCGAGCCGCTCGACCGCCTCCAGCAGCGTCCGGACCCGGGACTCCGACACCCGGGTCCGCGCGCCGCCGACCCGGCCGGCCACCTCGAGCGCGCCGACACCGTGTGCGGACAGCCGGTACACCTCGACGTCGTCGGAGACCTGCCGGACCAGCCAGCCCGCGTGCACCCACTGCCGGCACAGGTCGCGGGCATTCCCCGCGGGCAAGGGCTGGTCGCCCTCGTCCCCGTAGCCTGCGGCCCGCAACCGGCCGAGGGCGTCGGCGATCTCCGCGTGGGCGTCCGCCACCGCCACCGCCGGCCGCTCCGGCGTGAACATCATCGCCAGCACCGTCACCACGAACGGCGCATAGGTCCGGTGGAGCAGATCGAGCATCGGGTTCTGGAACGCCCGGAGCGCACCCTGATATGCGCCCTCCACCCCTCGTGTATCCATCGCGGACCAGAGTACGACCTGTGGCTCGACGCCACGCGTCCAACCGATCGGACGAGAGCAGGCCGGTCACGGGTTGCACTGGGATCGGATCTTGTCGGACTCGTTGACGGCGGCCGCCCACGAGAACTCGTTGTTGTCGCTGAAGTAGTAGTAGGCGCCGCCGTTCGGCATCATCGCCACGGTGATACCGCCGTAGCCGGACATGAACGGCACGTAGAAGGAGCAGGTGTAGGCGGGGTCGTCGGCGGAGGTGAACTGCTTGGCCCAGAAGCCGTTGTTGTACTTGAACGACGGACTCCCGGTCGTGTTGAGACCGCGGTCCCCCGCGTCCTTCTGCATGGAGTCGGCGAGCATTGAGGCGTTGAGCAGCTGGGTCGTGCCGGACCTGCCGCCGTCGGCGTTGAGCAGCTTGGTGACCTTGGCGATGTCGTCGCGGGTCCAGAACAGGCCGTACCCGCCGAACGGGACGCCCGTGGGGCTGTTGTCGGTTCGCTCGGTGCTGAGCGTGCCGGCGCTCAGCCCGATCGGCTCGTAGACCTCGTCGCGCATCGTGGTGTAGAGGTCCGCGGCCCCGGTCTTGGCCTTGAGGTAGTTGCCCAGGGCGCGGGTCAGCACGAAGGTGTCGGAGCTGTGATAGACCCACAGCGAACCGGGCGCGGTCTTGGCGGGGAATGAGAGCGCCGTGGACATCTTGGTCGCGTACGGCTCGGCCGTGAAGAAGTTCGACATCGTCCTGCCGCCCTCGTCGACCTCGTAACCCGCCCAGCGGTAGTTGCCGGTCGCCATGTCGATGGTGTCGTCGAAGGTGACGGTCGACCAGTCGCCGTAGGCGGACGCCGTCTCCGGCACGTAGTCCCTGATCCGCTCGTTGTAGATGCCGGCGCCGTGGGTCTGGCCGAGCCGCATCAACGCCAGCGAGGCGAAGGCCGACTTGGCGGTCGAGTACGAGGGCATCAGCATGTGCTCGCAGAAGGCGTACGAGCCGAAGCGGGTGGTGCAGCCGGAGACGTAGTTGGTGCCGTTGATGAACAACCCGTAGGCCGTCATGTCGGCCGGCGTGACCCCGTTGCCGTACTTGGTGACGTCGACGCCCGGGTAGTCGGTGGCGAGCGCCGAGATCGGCTTGGTGGGCAGGCGCCCGGCGACCTCGGCCGCGTAGCCGTTCTTCAGCGCTTCGGCGCCGGGGACCGCCGCAGGCGTGTACGTGGCGGCGAGCTGCCCCCACATGTCGAACTTGAAGTACATGCAGGTCTCCTGCGTCACCTGGTACCGCACCTGGGAGATCGCCGTGTCGGTGAACAGGAACGTCAGCACGCCGTTGTGCACGCAGTTGGCGTTGCGTTCGACGAGGGCGAGGGGGAAGGCCGCCCTGGTGTAGCCGTTGTCGGTGTTCTCGTTCCACACCCGCCCGTTGCCCGCGACCAGGTTCCACGTGGTGGCGCCGGTGTAGAGGAGCCCGGGCCGCGCGGGGATGAGGTGGCTTCCGTTCTGGACGAACTGCAGGTCGATCTCGGGCAGGTGCTTCCAGGGCGAGTCGGCGACGGCCGGCGTGTAGGAGAAGTCGTCGCGGAGTTCGTCGAAGCCGCCCCCGGTGGCCTCGCCGCTCAGCGTCAGCGTGCCCTCGAAGGTGTGGGTGGGCGGCGCGGCCTGCGCGGGCAGCGCGAACGCGCCGTCGCTGACCGGTGCGGTGCTCGTGCCGGACATGAGCTGGGCGTAGGTGAGCAGCGAACGGTTGACCGCTCCGCTGCCGGTGAGGGGATCTCCGGGGACCGGGGTCACCGTGGCGGCGGCGGCACTGTCGAGCAGGCCGCCTGGGGACTGCCCGATGGCGAGCGCGGCGCAGAGCACCAGGGCCGCCGCGAGAACGCGTCGAACGGGGGACATGACGACACCTCCGGGGGAGAGGGGACCGCAAGGCCCGGTCGGGCCCTGCGGAACTGTCCGTCGAAGCGGGTTGGGGTGGGGAGTTCAGGGAGTTGGCTGGGGTGGGAAGGTCCGGGAGCGGGACGGTCAGGACATGATCGGGTCCCCGCCGTCGCCGGGTACCAGGGGGCCGAGTTCGCGCATCACCTCGCCGGCGGCGTAGCCGTCGGCGCTCGGCGGGAACGGCGGGGGCGCGTCGCGCAGCTGCTTCCAGATGGCGTTGAGCCCGGCGGTGCCGTGCTCCCTGACCGCGCTCACCAGATCGAGGTCGATGAGGAAGGTGAGGAACTCCTCCCCGTCGCCGGCCTGGGCGAGCACCCTGCCCTCCGGGTCGACGGCGATGCTGCGGCCCGTGCCGAACAGCCTGCCGATGTTGGGGTTGACGACGTACATCTGGTTCGTGATGGCGTTCGCCTGCGCCAGCACGAGTTCCTGCGGGCGGTCGGCGGTGCGGGTGAAGGTGGGCTGCAGCATGACCTCGGCGCCCATCCACGCGAGCGTCCGGGCGATCTCCGGGACCCAGCCGTCGTAGCAGATGGCCAGGCCGAAGCGGCCGACCCCGGGGATGTCGAAGGTGACGTGCCGGTCCCCCGGCTTGGACGTCTCGTAGGGCATCCAGGGGAACAGCTTGCGGTAGGTGGCGACGATCTCCCCGGACGGGGACACGGCGATCGCCGTGTTGTGCAGGTCGCCGCCGTTGCGCTCGGAGAGCGTCCCCGGCACGATCCACTTCCCCGTCTCGACGGCGAGTTCGCAGACGGCGTCGGTGAGCGGACCGGGGATCGTCTCCGCCACCCGTTCCAGGTAACCGGGACGGTACGGGGTCTCGAAGCTGCCGAGCCCGGTCAGGTAGAGCTCCGGGAACACCAGGAGGTCCATGGCCGGGGACACCGCGGCGAGTGATCTCACCTCGCGGGCGAACTTCGCGAAGGTCGCCTCCGGGTCGGTGGCGACGGGGGCGACCTGCATGGCGGCGACGCCGAGGATACGGCTCACGAACGGGCTCCTTGGGGATGGTCGAGGACGGACGCGCGGCCGCGGCCGGGCACGGAGTCGAGAAGACGACGCGTGTACGGGTGCTCCGGTGTTTCCAGCACATCCCGTGCCGGCCCGGTCTCCACGATCTCGCCGCAGTACATGACGCTGACCCGGTCGGCCAGATGCCTGACCACGCCGAGGTCGTGCGATATGAACAGGTATGCCAGGTCGGCGGCCTCCCGCAGGTCGAGGAGCAGGTTGAGGATCTGGGCCTGGACGGAGACGTCGAGCGCCGACGTCGGTTCGTCGAGGACGAGCAGCGCGGGCCCCACCGCCAGCGCCCGCGCGATCGCCACGCGCTGGCACTGGCCGCCGGAGAGTTCGTGCGGATACCTGTCGAGCAGGTCGCCGGGCAGTCCGACCCGTTCGAGCTCGGCGGTGACCTCGCTCTCCCGGCGGCCCGCGACGCGGAGCGGCTCGGCGACGAGCCGCCGGACGGTCATCCTCGGGTTGAGCGCGGCGTACGGGTTCTGGAAGACGATCTGCACCCGGCGGCGCAGGCTCCGCATCTCCGCGCGGGAGAGTCCGGCGAGCGCCCGCCCGGCGACGCTGATCTCTCCGGCGGTGGGTGGGATCAGCCCGAGGACGCAGCGGGCCAGCGTCGTCTTGCCGGAACCCGACTCGCCGACGAGCGCGTGGATCTCGCCCGGGGCGATCCGCAGGTCGGCGCCGGCGACGGCGGTGTGGGCGCCGTACTTCTTGACCAGTTTCCGTACGTCCAACGCCGGTTGCGGGCTTCCGTCGGGTGTCACGCGGGCACTCCCTTCAGGTGGCAGGCGCTGGCCCTGTCCTCTCCGGCCGCGTCCGGATCGGCCCGCAGCACCGGGGCGGTGCGGCAGGCCTCCATCGCGTGGTCGCAGCGGTCGGCGAACACGCAGCCCTCGACGGTGTCGGGACGGGCGGGCACCGCGCCGGGGATGGCCGCGAGACGGTCGCCGGCGCGGGCGGCGTCCGGCAGCGCGGCGAGCAGCGCCTTGGTGTAGGGGTGCGCCGGGCGGTCGAGCACCTCGGGGACCGGTCCCGTCTCGACGACCTCGCCGGCGTAGAGGACGTGGACCCGGTCGCACAGCTCCCGCACCTCACCGAGGTTGTGCGTGATGTACAGGACGCCGAAGCCGTACTCGGCCTGGAGGCTCCGCAGCAGCGAGCGGATCTCCTTGGCGACGGTGACGTCGAGCGCGACCGTCGGCTCGTCGGCGATCACCAGGTCCGGGCGGCAGGCGAGCGCCATCGCGATCATGGCGCGCTGCAGCATGCCGCCGGACAGCTCGTGCGGGTACGCGCCGAGCACGCGGGCGGCGTCGAGGCCGACCGCCTTGAGCGTGTCGTCCGCCAGTTCGAGCGCCGCCGCGCGGGAGAGACCGTGCCGTAGCCGGATCACCCTGCGCAGCTGCCGTCCGATCGTGGTGACCGGGTCGAACGACGTCGCCGGACTCTGGAAGATCATGGCGATCTCGCGGCCGCGGACCCGCCGGAGGTCGCCGCCGAGCAGCGTGCGGCCGTGCAGCCGGATCGAGCCGGCGGCGGTGGCTCCGGGCGGCAGCATGCCGATCACCGACAGGGCGGTGAGGGTCTTCCCGCAGCCGCTCTCACCGACGATCCCGACGATCTCGCCGGGGCGGACCGTGAGGTTCACCTCGCGGACCCGGACGGCGTCGCCGATCGCGACCCGCAGGTTCTCGATCTCCAGCAGCGGCGCGTCCCGCGTTCTCTTGGCCGTGATCTCGACCGGCGCATCGATCGGCGCATCGGCCAGCGCATCGGCCGGCTTGGCCGACTTGGCCGGCTTGGCCACGGGTTCGCGGGAACGGCGCGCCGCGCGCTTCGCCGTGGCGGCGCTTCGGGGATCGAAGATGTCTCTGAGCGCGTCGCCGACGAGGTTGCAGGCGAGCACCGTAAGGAAGATTGCGAGCCCGGGGAACGCCGAGATCCACCAGTGGGCGAAGATGTCGACGCGCCCATCGGAGATCATCAAGCCCCAGTCGGCCGCCGGCGGCTGGGTGCCGAGGCCGAGGAAGGCGAGCGACGCGGCGGCCAGGACGACGGTGCCGATGTCCACCGTCGCCTGCACCAGGATGGGCGAGGCGGCGTTCGGCAGGATGTGCCTGCCCATGATCACCCAGTCGGGCAGCCCGAGCGCGCGTGCGCCCTCGACGAAGGGCCGTTCCCGGAGCGAGGCCGCGAGGCCCTGGACGAGCCGCGTGTACCACGGCCACCACGACACGGCCAGCGCCAGGCAGGCGTTCGCGAGGCTGGGCCCGAGCAGCGCGACGATCGCCATCGCCAGCAGCAGCGGCGGGAACGCGAGGAACATGTCGCAGACCCGCATGATCACTTCGCCGGTCCGCCCGCCGCGGTATCCCGCGACCAGGCCCAGCGGCACCCCGATGAGCACCGCGAGGCCGACGACGAGGAGCGGCACGTACAGCGCGGGCCGCGCCCCGTACACGATCCGGCTCAGCACGTCCCGGCCAAGGCCGTCGGTGCCGAGCGGGTGCGCGCCGCTGGGCGCGAGGTTGCGCGCGGCCACGTCCGCCGCGCCCGCGCCCTGCGCCGGATACGGGGCAAGCCAGGGGGCCAGCAGCGCCGCGAGGACGAGGAGGGCGATGACGACGAGGCCGAACAGGGCCAGCCGGTCGCGGACGAGCGCGGTCACGTCAGCCTCACCCTGGGGTCGAGCCGCGCCTGGGTCAGGTCGACGACCAGGTTGACCAGGACGTACGCGACGGCGCCGAGCAAGGTGATCCCCATGATCGCCGGATAGTCCAGGCTGAGCAGCGAGCTGGCGGCGTACCGGCCGAGCCCCGGCCGGTCGAACACCACCTCGACGAAGAACGCGCCGGTCAGCCCGTACGCCGCGGTGAGGCCGACCACGGTGGCGGTGGGCGGCAGGGCGTTCCGCAGCGCGATCCGCCAGCGGACCGTGCGTTCGGGCACCCCGTAGGCCCGCGCCACCCGGATGTGGTCCTGGGCGAGGGTCTCCAGCATGGTCGCCCGCGTCATCCTGGCGATCGCCCCCATCGGGTACGCCGCGAGGGTGACCGCCGGCAGGACGAGGTGCGCGGCGACGTCCGACAGCGCCGTCCAGTTGGCGGTGAGCAGGCTGTCGAGCAGATTCATCCCGGTGATGTGCCTGATGGGGGACACGTACGGGAGGTCACTGCTGGTCTCCCCCGTCGGCGGGAGCACGTTCAGCCAGCCGAAGGCGAACAACTGGAGCAGCAGGCCGAGCCAGAAGGCCGGCAGTGAGACGCCGGCGATCGAGGTGACCCGGATCGCGTGGTCGGCGAGCCGGCCCGGCCGGTACGCCGCGGCGACGCCGAGGACCACGCCGCTGACCAGCGCGATGGCCATGGCGGAACCGACGAGCTCCAGCGTGCTGGGCAGCCGGCCGGTGATCTCGTCCAGCACCGGGCGCTTGGTGCCGATCGAGGTTCCCCAGTCGCCGCGGAACACCCCTCCGAGGTACTTGGCGTACTGCACGGGCAGCGGCCGGTCGAGGCCGAGGGTGTGACGGACCTGCTCCGCCTGCTCCGGCGTGGCCTTGGCCCCCAGGTAGGCGAGCGCCGGATTCGAGGGGACCACGCGGGCCAGCACGAACGTGATCGCGCTGACCCCGAACAGGACGAGGAGCGAACCGCGCAGCCGGCGGAGCAGAAAGCGGCCTATCATGCGGCGTCCGGTCCCAGCCGGTAGAACGGGGTGCTGAACGAGTAGTTGGCGTTGCACGCGAACCCGCGGACCGCCTTGTCCGTCACGACCGGGGTCCGCACGTCGTAGAGGAACGCGCCGGGGGCCTCGTCGAGCAGCAGCCGCTGCGCCTGGCCGTAGATGCGGGCGGCCTCGTCCGGGTCGGTGGCGGTGAGGGTCCCCGCCTTGTCGACGAGCTCGTCGTACTCGGCGTTCTTCCAGTAGCTGAGGTTGAAGGACGGCTTGGGGCTGCTGCGGAACAGCGACACCAGGTTGTCCGAGCCCGCGTCGGAGTACGTCGGCCAGTACAGCAGCAGGAAGATGTCCTGCGCCTTGCGGGGATCGGCCTTGGCCTTCTCCCACTGCTGGTTGAACAGGATCGACTGCAGCGTGACGTCCACGCCGATCTTGGCGAACGAGTCCTTGATCAGTGGCGCGAACTTGGCCTCCTGCGGGTTCTCCGCGGCATAGCTGAGCGTGAGCTTGAAGCCGTCGCCCTTCCCCGCGTCGGCGAGCAGCTTCCTGGCCTTCGCCAGGTCGTACTCGTAGCGGGTGAGACCCTCATCGTGGGGGAACACCCCGGCGGGCACCGGGCCGCGGGCGAGTGTCCCGTGTCCTTCCGCACCGACCTTGAGGACGTCGTCGTACGGGATCGCGTAGGACAGGGCGCGACGGACCTCCGGGTCGTCGAGCGGCGGCCTCGTGGTGTTGAAGAAGGCCAGGTAGCTCTGCAGGGTCGGGCACTCGGTCACCTTGTACCGCTTGTCCTTGGCGAACTGCCCGATGTTCTCCAGCGGCAGGGACGACGCGAGGTCGACCTGCCCCGACTGCAGCTTCTGCTGCTGCACGACCGCCTCAGCGGTGATCTGCGCGACGATGGTCCGGTAGTGCGAGCCCGACCATCCACCCCAGTACTCGTCGTAGCGGCGCAGCACGACCTTCTGGTTCGGCTTGTACTCCGAGAGCTGGTAAGGCCCCGTGCCGGCGTCGACCGCCTTGTCGAAGTAGCCCTTGCCGGCGCTCAGCGCCTTCGGGCTCACGATCCAGGCCCCGTACATCGACGAGGCGATCAGGTCCATCGGCGCCGCGTACTTCAGGTGCAGCACCACCGTGGACTCGTCGGGAGTCGCCACGTCCTTCAGCGGTGCCCAGATGAAGGAGGCGCCGCCGTCCTCGGCCGCGGCCTCGATGGACGCCTTCACGGCGGCGGCGTTCATGACCTCGCCGTCGTGGAACGTGACGCCCTTCCGCAGGTGGAAGGTCCAGGTCTTCGCATCCGCCGAGGACTCCCACGTCTCGGCGAGACCGGGCCGGAACTTCTCGGAGGCGCCCGGCGGATTCGTCCACAGCAGCGGCTCGTACACGTTCGCGAGGTAGTAGACCTCGGTGGAGAACGACTTGATCGGGTCCCAGGTGGTCACGCTCGCGGTCGTGGCCACGTTGAGGACTTGCCCGGCGGCGTTCCCCGCGGTGCCCGCCCCGGCGGTGCAGGCGCTCACGAGCAGTCCGGCGGTGAGCATCGCCGTCGCGGCGATCTGGGGTCTTTTCACCTTCATGGCGCACGTCCTAGGTCCAGCAAGGCTCGGCAGGTTGGGATAAGAGTGGAACTTTGCCCAAATAACGTCAAATACTTAGAGTGACCGTGTTTCATGCCTTTCAGGCATCGACCATCCCGGAGGACGGCGCCATGGAGCTCAGGGTTCTTCGCTACTTCCTCGCCGTCGTCGACGCCGGCTCGGTGACGAAGGCCGCCGCGGAGGTGCACGTGGCGCAGCCCTCCCTGTCCCGGCAGCTGCGCGGCCTCGAAACGTCCCTCGGCATGACGCTGTTCGACCGCACCGGCAAACGGATGCGGCTGACCGCGGCCGGGCTCCGGTTCCTCCCGATCGCCCGTGACCTGGTCACCCGTGCCGACACGGCGAGGGCCGCGGCGGCGGCGATCGCGGGCGGCCAGGTGACCCGCCTGACCGTGGCGGCACCGGCCACGACCATCACCGACGTGATCGCGCCCTTCCTCGCCGGATGCGGGCCGGACGACCCGATCGTCATGGTGGAGGAGGAGAGCCCCACGCGGGCGTACCGCGCGCTCGCCCGCGGCGCCGACGTCGCGATCAGCTCGGGTCCCCCGCGCAGGCGGTTCGCCTGGCGCCCCGTCGCGCGGCTGCCGCTGTGGGCCTACGTCCACCCTGGTCACCGCTGGGCGGCCCGCTCGGAGGTGGCCATCGGCGAGCTCTCGCTGGAGCCCCTGGTCGTGCTGACGGTCGACCACGGCAGCCGCCGCCTGCTCGACGAGGCGGCCCTGGCCGCGGGCGTCTCCTTCGACGTGGTCTTCGAATGCGCGACGCCCCAGGTCGCGCAGGCGATGGCGGCCTCCAGCCATGGCATCGCGGTCGTGTCCGACGACCCCCGGTTCGGACTCAAACCGCTGATCATCAACGGCACGGCGGGCCCCCTCCAGATCCACCTGCACGCGGCCTGGGACCGGACCCACTACGCGGCCCCCGCCATCGAGTGGCTCGTCAGGGGTCTCACGGCCTTCTGCGTGGAACGCTACGGCCCGCAGGCTCGCGGGTAAGGCCCGCTGATCGACCCGGGTGATGAGTTGTCGCGCCCGCATCCGTCACACGTTCGACGGGACATGACGAGAGGGAAGGATGACGTGATGGGTGCGGACACGCGGCTGGAGGAGCTGGGAGTGAGCGGTCTGGGCGAAGTCGACGAGCCGGCGTTCTCGGGGCTGGCGGAGCGGCACCGGCGGGAGCTGCACGTCCACTGCTACCGGATGCTCGGATCGTTCGAGGACGCCGAGGACACCGTTCAGGAGACGTTCCTGCGCGCCTGGCGGCGGCGGGAGACCTTCGAGGGGCGGTCGACGTTCCGGGCCTGGCTGTACCGGATCGCCACCAACGCCTGCCTGGACCTGCTCGCCAAGCGCCGCCCGGAGCCCGCGACCGGCGGCGAGGTGCGGTGGCTGCAGCCCTACCCGGACCGGCTGCTCGACGAGCTGCCCGCGGGCGACGCGAACGAGCCGGAGACCGTGGCCGTCGCGCGGGAGACGATCGAGCTCGCGTACCTGGTCGCGGTCCAGCACCTCGCGCCGCGCCCGCGGGCCGTGCTGATCCTGCGGGACGTGCTCGGCTGGCCGGCCAAGGACGTCGCGGGACTCCTCGGGGACTCCGTCAATTCCGTCAACAGCGCGCTGCAGCGGGCCCGCGCCGGCATGCGGGAGCACCTGCCCGCCGAGCGGCAGGACTGGACCGGCGGCGAGGAGGACGCCGGGACGCGCGAGGTGGTGCGCCGCTACACCGACGCCAGCGTGGCCACCGACGTCGACGGGCTCGCCGCACTGCTGCGCGACGACGTCCGGTGCTCGATGCCGCCCACGCCGGGCCTGTACATCGGCCGCGACGCGGTGGTGAACGACTGGATCGAGAGCGGCTTCGAGGGCATGACGGGCCTGCGCGCCGTCCCCACCTCCGTGAACCGGCAGCCCGCCGTCGCCTTCTACCAGTGGCGAAAGCACGAGGGCGCGTATTTGCCGCTGACCATCGACGTCCTGCGCGTCACCGGCGGGGCGATCAGCGAGATCGTCACGTTCCACGACGACCGGTTCCCACGGCTCGGGCTGCCGGAACGCCTGCCGGCGGACGGCACGGAGTAGTCCCGGTGCGGACGCTCGCGCTGCGCCGTGGCGCGCCGGCGTCGCGTGCCTGGGCGGGTCAGGCGCTGGCGCAGGCGATGCAGGTACGGGCGGTCGGCCGCGCGCCCAGGCGCTCTACCCCGACCGGTCCACCGCAGTGTTCGCAGACGCCGTAGGTGCCGTCGCGGAGCCGGCGCAGCGCGTCGTCGATGTCGGCCAGATGCGCGTGGGCCTGGTTCAAAGACGCCTGGATCCGGGCGCGTTCGAAGGCGATGGTGGCGCCCTCCGGATCGTGCTCATCGTCCACCCCGGTTTGCGCGGACGCCTCGACGACGCCGTCCCAATCGCCGCTCAGCGACGCCATGAGTTCCAGCGTGGCGGTGCGAGCCGCGATCAGGCGTTCCTCGGGTGTGGTCACACCGCCTTCAACGTCCGCCGCGCCGCACCCCATTCCGGACGGCCCCGGTACCGTCCGCACACCCTGCATATCGGTCGAGTTAGGCCGCAACCTGGCAATTTGCCACGAACTTGGTGAAGTTCGGTCATGATCGGAGGGTGGGGGAGCATCCCGTCGAAGTGTCCGCGCGTGAGGCCGAAGTGCTGGCACTTCTGGGGCTTCGGCTCTCGAACGCCCGGATGGCCCGTCGCCTGAACGTGTCGGTGCGCACGGTCGAGGGCCACGTGTCGTCGCTGCTGCGCAAGTACGGGGTGACGGGACGGAGCGCGCTGGCCGATCTCGCCGAAACGGTCGGCGGGGGCGTTCCGCCGCCGCTGGGGCGGCTGGCCGGGTTGCCGCGGGCGCGGACCTCGTTCATCGGGCGCGTCGGGGAGCGTGACGCGGTTCTGGCCGCGTTGGGCGGCGGACGGCTGGTGACGCTGCTGGGGCCGGGCGGCGTCGGCAAGACACGGCTGGCGGTCGTCGTCTGCGACGAGGCCGGTCCCCTGTTCCCGTTCGGCGGGGCGTTCGTCGATCTTGCGCCCGTCGGCGCCGGGTTCGTCGCCCAGGCGGCGGCGGAGGCGCTGGGCGTGTCGGAACGGCCGCAGCAGCCGCTGGAGGACACCATCGCCGAACGGCTCGCCAGGGGCCGGTCGCTGCTGGTCCTGGACAACTGCGAGCACCTGCTGGACGCGGCTGCGGACTTCGCCGACCGGATTCTGGCGGCCTGCCCCGCTTCCGCGATCCTGGCCACCAGCCGCGAACGGCTGGGCCTGCCGGGTGAGCAGATCCTGCACATCGGGCCGCTCCCGCTGGACTCCGACGCTCAGCGGCTCTTCACCGACCGGGCGCTGGCCGCCGATCCCGACCACGTGGCCGACCCGGCCGTGGTTGCGGATCTGTGCGCGCGTCTGGACGGGCTGCCGCTGGCGATCGAGCTCGCGGCGGCCCGCAGCGCCTCGCTCGGGGCGTCCGGCCTGCTCACCGGACTGGGCGACTATCTCCGGCTGCTGGCCGGGGGCCGCGGCCCCACCGTGCGGCATCGTTCGCTGCGCGGGGTGCTCGACTGGAGCCATGATCTGCTGGAGGAGGAGGAACGGGTGCTGTGGCGCCGGCTGGCGGCCTTCACCGGCTCGTTCGACCTGGCGGCCGTGTCGGCGGTCTGCGATGTCGATCCGGTGGCGGGCGCCGACGTCCTCGGACGGCTCGTCGACAAGAGCCTGGTGATGCACCAGCGCGGCCCGGTGAGTCGGTGGCGCATGCTGGCGACCATCCGTGCCTGCGCCGCAGAGCAGCTCGACCTCAGCGGCGAACGGACCGAGGTCGGGCACCGGCACCTGGTCTGGGCCGCGGCGACGGCGGCGCTACTGGAGAACCCCCAGGACGGCGGCCCGAGCGAGGACTTCGACACCGTTGCCGCCGACCTGCGGGCGGCGCTGGCCGCGGTCCCCCCGGGGCTGGACTCCATCCCGTACGGGTTGGCGCGTTCGCTCGGCCGCCTGGCCTACGCGCGCCGGTTCCTGCGGGAATCCCAAGGGCACTACGAGCGTGCCGCCGGACACGCCCCCAGGGCGCCGGACGCGGCCGCCGCCTGGGGCCGCGCGGCAGACTGCGCGCAGGTCATGCACGACACCGGCCATGCGTTCGAGCTGCGGCTGAGATCGGCGGCCGCGTCCCGTACCGCCGGGGACGGCGACGCCCAGGCGATCGCGCTGGCCCGGGCCGCCGAGCTGGTCGGCCGTTTCCCGGCGACGTTCCGGACGGAGATACCGCACGAGCGGCTCGGCGGCCTGCTCCGGGAGGCGGAGGTCGTCGGCGACCCCGCCGATCCCACCGTCGCCGCCCATCTGGCCTGCGCGGCGGCATGGTGCGCGAGCACGCGCAAACTCGCCCCCGACCCGGTGCTCGGCGCGAGGGCCGTCGAAGCGGCCCGGGCCACCGCCGACCCGGTACTGATCAGCGGTGCCCTGGACGTGCTGCGGACCGCGGCCGCCACCTCCGGGCGGCTGCGGGAGGCGCACCGGATCAGCGGCGAACGGCTCGCCCTGCTGCCGCGCAACGACGCCGGCGATCCGTACCCGGCCCCGGAGATCGACGACGTGTACAGCGGGGCGTGCGCCGACGCGGTCGCCGCCGGCGACCTGCCGGCCGCGTTCGCCGCCGCGGACCGGCTGCTGGCCGACGACCTGCTCGGCCGGCACCCCTACCTGCCCGCAGCCAAGGTGATCCCGGTGCTGGTGCTCGCCGGGGATCTCCAGAAGGCGCTGAGGTACGCCGTCACGATGTGGGACAGCTGGCGACGCGCCGGAAGCCCGCCCGCGTTCGGGATGCCGGCGGCGGTCCAGTTCACCTCACTGGCCTACGGGCTGCTCGGCGACCGCGAGCTGTCCGCGCAGTGGCGCGGCCGGGTCGACGCGGTCTCCGGCATCCCCAACCCGTTCCAGGTCCAGCTCTCGCCGCTCGCCTGTTTCGTGGACGCCCGCATCGCCGTCCACACCGGTGACCTCGCCGGCGCGGCCGGTCTTCTGGAACGCGCGTTCCTGGACGTCCCCGGCGCCCGCTACGAGCCGTACGCCCACGCCGCCGCCGTCGAACTCGCCGTCATGGCCGGACTGCCCGAGGCCGAGAAGCGCCTGCCCGAAGTGGAGGCCGACACTGAGGAGAATGACTGGGCCGGCGCCTGCTTGCAGCGCATCAGATGGCGCCTGTCCGGCGACGCCGCTGCGCTGGAAGCGTCCGTCCGAGGCTGGGAACGCCTCGGCGCCCGCTTCGAGCACGCCCGTACCCTCCTCCTCCGCCCCGATGCCCCACCGGAGGATGTCAGCCGGTCTTGGTGAGGGTGTAGGTCATCATCGGCGCCCAGGTGTCCTCGCCGACCGGCACGTCCGAGTCGACCGTGACGGTGCCGTCGGCGTTGGGCGTACGGGTGATCCGGGCAGGGCCGGCGACCACCAGGGCGTCCCCGGTGAAGCCGCCGTGGTACTTGCTGCCCGCGTCGTCGTAGGGGCCGAGACTGTTGAAGAAGTGCGTGCGGAACCGGCCGGTCGCGGAGTCGTAGTCGAACATCTCGTACCCGGCGTCGACCACCGCGGTTCCCGCGACCTCGAAGGAACTGGTCCAGCGGTGGACGAGGAAGAAGCCGCCGTCCATCCACTCGAAACTCTCCTCGCCGAGGATCTCGGTGGCCGGGCCCATCGGCCCCTCGATCGTGGAGCCCTTCAACTTCCAGCTCCCGACCAGGAAGTCCAGCCGCTTCAGGGCGGCGTCCGGGGTCGGCATCTCGAACTCGGTGTTCTCCGACATGGTCGCTTCCTTCCGTCTTGCCTGTGAGGGCGCTGCGTTTCCTTGTGCCCTCAGCCTGCGGCCCAGGAGGGTGAACGGGCATCGGTGCCGACCACGTGCTCACCACGTGTCCACCACTTGCCGGCCACGTGGGCCGAAGATCGCAGTTCGTCGCCCGCGTGATCGCGCTGGACCGCGTCGTGGCCGCGGTTCGGGGTCAGAAGGAGTCGCGGAAGGCGGCGAGCCTCTGCTGGTCTTCCTCGGGTGTTCCCGCTCGCTCGGGGCTGCCCGGGTAGGTGTCGAACAGCAGGTGGGTCGCTCCCAGCTCGGCGAACTCCTCGGCCTGCCGCAGAGCCTGGTCAACGTCGTCCAGCCGGATGCGGGGGGCCAGTGCCGGCACGGGCCGTCCGACTTCCTCGGCGGCCCTGCGCAGGGCCGGGAGCCCCTCGGCACGGAGCCGGTCCGGTGCGATGTTGATCGGGTGCCAGGCGTCGCCGAACCGCGCGACCCGGCGCAGCGCCCCGGGCGCCTGCCCGCCGACCCAGACGGGCGGGTGCGGTTTCTGGACGGGGTGCGGCCTTGGATCGATCGTCTCGCCACCGTAGGTGACCGAGTCCTGCGTCCAGGATTGGAGGATCACCTCCAGGGACTGGTCGGCCAATGCACCGCGCTGTTCGAACGGTACGTCCAGCGCCGCGTACTCTCGCTTTGCCCAGCCGACCCCGACCCCGAATATCAGCCGCCCGCCGCTGAGCCGGTCCAGGTTCGCGGTGACCCGCGCGAGCTGCAGCGGGTGCCGGTACGGCAGGACGGTGACCGTCGTGCCCAGGCCGATCCGCTCGGTCGTCCCGGCCAGCCAGGCCAGCACGGTGAACGGGTCATAGAACGGCGCCGGATACTGCTCGGCGACGTCGGGAGTGACCGCGAGGTGGTCGGAGACCATCACGAAGTCGAATCCCGCCTCCTCGGCGAACCGGGCCCAGCCCGCGAACGCCTCCGGGGTCGCGTGGGCACCGAAGTTGAGGACGTTGACACCGAGCTTCATGATCGGCATCAACGCCCCGGCCCTTTCCGGTTGTTCCCCGGGATGATGGTCGATTTCAGGAGCAGATCCCCGCCCGGCCGGCGAGCCGCCGATGTCGGCCATTCGCGATTCGGGCCCGGCTCATATATCGCGAACTATTCACGGACATGTGAGCATTGTGATCAACTCGTGGACGACCCGATCGAAGACTCTCACGGCGGGAGAGCGCACATGCCCGGCGACGGCAGCACCCCCTCGCAGATCCCTGGCCCGCCCGCCCAGGGCGACGGTGCCGAGGCGATTACCGCGGCCGGTGGACTGCACAACTACCAGCTGCGGTTGCACGCCGAGTACGGGCCGGTGGTGCGCTTCCCGCTTCCCGGCGCGGGCGCGGCGGTGTCGGTCGCCGACCCGGTGCTGCTGGAGGCCACCGCGAAGATCGACAAGCGGCCGGAGAAGCTGTTCGAATTCCTCGCCCCCTTGCAGGAGGCGGGCAACCTGCAGACGATCCCGGCCGGCGAGCACGGCCCGTGGCGCCGGGTGATGCTGTCGGTGCTGGCCGGACGGCCCTCGCACGAGGCGCACTTCGCGCAGTTCGCCGCGCTGACGACCGAGCTGGCCGACCGCTGGGCGAGCCAGGACGGCCCGATCGCCCTGCAGAAGGACCTGAGCGAGCTGTCGCTGCGCATGATCTGCCAGTACGCGCTCGGGAGCGGCCTGGAGTCCCCGGGGTCCGCCGGACGGGTCGTGTCCGCGTTCGAGACCGTCCTCACCGAGTTCATGACCCCGGACGGCCCGGGGAAGGAGAGGGCCGACGAGGCGCTGGCCTACCTGCGCGCGACCGTCGACCAGGTGCTCGCCGCGCACCGCGAGCGCGGCGCCGAGGAGGCCGACCGCAGCGACCTGATCGCGGCGCTGGCCGGGGCGGGCGAGTCCCCGGCGCGCATCCGCGACACGGTGCTGATGACCATGCTGGCCGCGCACCACACCACCGGCGTCGCCATCTCCTGGACGCTCTACCTGCTGGCCGGCCACCCGGACGCGGCCGACCGCGTCGCCAGGGAACTGGACGAGGTTCTGGGCGACCGCGCCGTCCCCGAGTACGGCGACCTCAAGCGGCTGACCTATCTGGACATGGTGCTCAAGGAGGCCATGCGGCTGTACCCGCCCGGGCCGTACGGCGCGCGGGAGGCCACCGAGGACCTCATGCTCGGCGACTACGCCGTCCCCGCGGGCACGACGATCTTCTACCCGTTCTGGGCCGTCCACATGAACCCCGAGTACTGGCCGGACCCGGAGGCGTTCGACCCGGAGCGGTTCACGCCCGAGGCGTCGGCGAACCGGCCCCGGCTGGCCTACATCCCGTTCGGGCTCGGCCCGCGCAGCTGCGAGGGTTCCGTTCTCGCGATGGTCGAGGCCGAACTGGTGCTGGCCTCCCTGCTCAAGCGGTTCCGCCTGGAGCCGGCCCCCGGGCGGACGGTCACGCCCATCGAACGCTTCGTGCTGTGGGCCGCCGAGGACATCCACATGATGCTGACGCCCCGTGATCCAGCGGATCCGTCCCTGACGTAACGGGAGGATCGACCATCGGCGATGGTCCGGAGGCTTGGCACTATGGCCGTCAGGGCTTGCGGGCCACCGCGGCCAGGCCGGTTCCGGGGATGGGCTCGGCGGAGCCGATGTCGCTCTCCCGCTCCGGCCGCCAGGTGTACGGCGGGACGAGTCCCGGCTCGACCATCTCCAGGCCGGCGAAGAACCCGCGGATCTGCTCGGGGCTGCGCAGGCGGTACGGGATCGCGCCGGACTCGGCGTAGGCGCGCATGGACTCCACGAACGGCGGGTGGGTGTCGTCGGCCTCGGCGATGGCGAGATAGGAGCCGGACGGCAGCGCGTCGACGAGGGTGGCCACGATGTCACGGGCCCGCTGGTAAGGGTCGATGTGGCCGAGGATCCCCATCAGCATCAGCGCGATCGGCCGGTCGAAGTCCAGCCTCTGTCGCGCGGCCTCCAGGATCTCGTCCGGCTGGTTCACGTCGGCGTCCACATAGGCGGTCGCTCCCTGCGGCGTGCTGGTGAGCAGCGCGTGGGCGTGGGCGAGGACCAGCGGGTCGTTGTCGATGTAAACGATGTGGGACTCGGGCGCGACGCGCTGCGCCACCTCGTGGGTGTTGTCGGCCGTCGGCAGCCCGGTGCCGACGTCGAGGAATTGGCGGATCCCGGCCTCGTCCGCGAGAAAGCGGACCGCGCGGCCCGTGAACTGGCGGGTCATCCTGGCCGACTGCACGAACCCGGGGAAGATCTCCTCGACCGTCCTGCCCATCTCCCGGTCGACCTCGTAATTGTCCTTGCCGCCCAGCCAGTAGTTCCAGATGCGGGCCGAGTGCGGCACGGTCGTATCGATCGTGGCGGGCTGCTGCGCGTCGTCCATGTCTCCAGTTCCCGTTCTCGTGAGGCCGCACGGTCACCAGTGCTGTCGGCCTGTTAATGCAGGTGACGAAGCCTGTAACAGTATCCCATCATGTGCGGCCACCAGCGGCCTCAATGCCATTTCGCATGGCCATGGCGGGCACGTTCCGCGACATAAGAGCGACAGTGAGCTAACACGGTCGGAGTTGCGCCGGTTCGAGCCCGGCGCGGACCCCCGGCCCTTGCCACCCGAACGGTCCCCGCACCGCCTGCGGGTGCACGGCGCCCGGTGCCGTCGACCTCGACTCATGTCATTCCTTTATCCGGAAGCGATGAATTTTTCGCGCCGGATGCTCTCGGTTGTGCATTGGCGGCCGCTTCGAAAGGACCTATTGTGGCGCGACTTCTCCCAAGTGCCGACGGCACGGGCTCGCAGGAGGTACCTACCGTGGACCACCCGCCTCGGTCTTGGCGCGGTCTCGCCGCCGTGTTCCTTGCGGGAGCGGCGCTGAGCGTCGCACCCGCCGGGGCCGCCCAGGCCGCTCCGCCCGCCGAAGACCGTGTCACGGTCACCGCGGCCGGTTCCCCGGCCTACGACCTGACCGGAGAACTGTCGTCAGGATCCATCGCCGTCCTCGACAACGTCGCGACGTATGAGACCGACAAGATTCAGGGTGCGGGCACGCTCCCCGGCGCCGACGGCGGGACGGCGAACGTCTCGTTCCAGATCGCCCGGGGCGCCTTCGGGTTGAAGGGCGACTTCACCCTCAAGGACCCCGGCGCGGGCGTGGAGATCTCCGCCCGTGTGAACGGCGGAGTCACGGTCCCCGGCGCGGCGACGGTGAAGTGGGCGGGGATCGGCACCGTGCGGCGCGGCGGCTCCTCTTCTTTCCAGCCGGTCACGTTCACGGTCGAGGATCGCCGTCCCGACCCGGGCGACCACGCCATCCGCATCACCCACGCCGGGCAGGCCAGAAACGCCATTCTCCGCCTGCCCGACGACTACGACGGCACCCCGCGGCCGGTGTTGTTCCATTTCCCCGGGCTCTTGGAGACGCCGGGTCTCGCCGAGTTCTTCGGCCGTATGGCCGATTACGCTCAGACCCGCGGCTTCATCATGATCACCCCTGAGCATTACGGCATCGGCTGGCAGGGCGTCCCGCCCGCGACATCGTCCCCCGATGTGGACGACCCCGGCTTCGTGCAGCGGCTCCAGGACATTCTCGTTCAGCGGTTCGACGCCGATCCCCAGCGCCTGTACGCCTCCGGCATGAGCAACGGCGGCTTCTTCACCAGCAAGATGGCCTGCGACAACGACCGGTTCGCCGCCTTCGTCGCCGTCGCCGGCCAACTGTCGGACCCCGGCTCCTGCCGCCCCGGACGGCATGTCCCGATCGTCATGATCCACGGCGACGGCGATTTCGTCGTCCCCTATTCCACCGTGCGGCCGGCGCTCGACTTCTGGACGCGCAACAACGGCTGCGGCACCAGGACCGTCGCCACGAACCTGCCCGACATCGCGCCCGACGACAACACCACCGTCGTCCGCCACGACCACCCGGACTGCCCGGCCGACGGCCCCGTCATCCTCTACCAGATCAGAGGCGGCGGTCACAATTGGCCCGGCGGCATCCCGTTCCTCGGGCCGTTCTTGGGCGGGACCACCTACGACATCAACGCCAACGCCGTGATCTGGGATTTCGTCTCCCAGTACCGCCTCCCCTAGCTCACTCGCATGAGTCGAATGCCTAGGCTGGTGGACGCGTTCAGGGCGTTCTGCTCAGTTCGGTCGCGAGGGCGGCGACCGTCTCTTTCGGGTGGGTCGATCCGGGGAAATAGGCACAGACCCGCTCGGCCACATCGCCGAACCGGGTCTTGATCTCGGCGGCGCATTCGGCCGGCGTTCCGACGACCGCCAGAGTCCGCATCATCGTGTCGTCGATCAGACCGGTCATCGCCATGATGTCGCCGGTCTTGGACAGCGCCCTCAACTCGGGTTGCAGGTCCCCCCAGCCCTCGATGTCCAGGACCGGCCTGTACGCCGGGGTCGAACCGTAGAACGCCAGGAGCGCCTTCACCCCGAAGGTCGCGGCCGTGATCTCCTCGGGAGTGCCGCCCATCGCGACGATCGCCTGCGGGTACAGCTCGATCCGCTCGCGTCCCGCCCGCTCCAGGCCCTCGGCCACGGCGGGGAGCGTGCGCTCGCGGAAATGCCGGTGGCTGTGGAACGGCATCACCAGCAGGCCGTCGGCGACCTCGGCCGCGGTCCGGGTCATCACCGGGCCCAGCGCGCCCAGCAGGACCGGCGGAACGCCGTAGGGGTTCGGTCCGGGGACGAACGTCGCGGGCATCAGGGTGTGCTTGGTGAACTCGCCGCGGAAGTCCAGCGGGGTGCCGTCCTGCCAGGAGTTCAGGATCGCCTTCACCGCGAGCACCGTCTCGCGCATCCGGGCGGCGGGCCTGCTCCAGGTCGAGCCGTACCGGTTCTCGATGTGCGGCCTGATCTGCGAGCCCAGGCCGAGCCGGAAACGGCCCTCGCTCAGCAACTGCAGGTCGTAGGCCATGTTGGCCAGGTTCATCGGGCTGCGGGGGATGGCGATCGCCACGTTGGTCATCAGGTCGGTCGGCGGCACCTCCGAGGAGCCGGCCGCGACGATCAGCGGCAGGAACACATCGTGCGGGCCCTCGAAGGTGAACAGGCCGTCCACCCCGGCGGCGATCAGCGCGCGGGCACGCTGCGCCGCCTCATCCGGCCGGCCGTCCAGTTGCACGTCGAGTTTCACTGAGCGATCTCCGTTCCGCGCGGCGCCAGGCGTCCGCCGGCGAGGGGGCCTGGAATTCCTGGAATGAGCCTCGCATGTTCTCCGGGCGGCACACCGGGCAGGCCGCTCGGTCCGCTCGGCCGGCTCCCTCTACTCGAGGACGGCCCCCTTCGATGCCGACTGGACGAGCTTCGTGTACTTCGCGAGCACGCCCCGCGTGTACGGGTGCGGTACGGGCGCCCAGTCCGGCGTCCGCCGGGCGGCGAACTCGGCGTCGCCCACGAGCAGGTCGAGCCGCTTGCCCTTCACGTCGAGCCGGACGCGGTCGCCGTCGCGCACGAAGGCGATCGGTCCGCCGTCGGCGGCCTCGGGTGCGATGTGCCCCACGCACAGTCCCGTCGTCCCGCCGGAGAACCGGCCGTCGGTGACCAGCAGGACGGTCTTGCCGAGGCCCGCGCCTTTGATCGCCCCCGTGATGGCGAGCATCTCGCGCATCCCCGGCCCGCCCTTCGGGCCCTCGTACCGGATGACGACGACGTCCCCCGCCGTGATGGTGCCGTCCTCCAGGGCGTCGAGCGCCGCGCGCTCGCGCTCGAACACGCGAGCCGTGCCCTCGAACACGTCCTCGTCGAACCCGGCGGACTTCACGACGGCGCCTTCGGGCGCGAGCGACCCGTGCAGGATCGTGATCCCGCCCGTGTGGTGGATCGGGTCGTCGAGGGCCCGCAGGATCTTCCCGTCCGGGTCGGGCGGGTCGATGTCGGCGAGGTTCTCGGCCACGGTCCGCCCGGTGACGGTGAGCGCGTCGCCGTGCAGCAGCCCGGCGTCGAGCAGGGCCTTCATGACGACGGGCACTCCCCCGATGCGGTCGACGTCGTTCATGACGTACCGGCCGAAGGGCTTGAGGTCCCCCAGGTGCGGCACGCGGCTCGCGACGCGGTCGAAGTCCGCGAGGGTGAGGTCCACCTCGGCCTCGTGCGCGATCGCGAGCAGGTGCAGCACGGCGTTCGTCGAGCCGCCGAACGCCATGACGACGGCGATCGCGTTCTCGAACGCCTCCCTGGTCATGACGTCACGCGCGGTGATCCCCCGCCGCAGCAGGTTCACGACGGCCTCTCCCGAGCGGTGCGCGAACGCGTCGCGGCGCCGGTCCGCCGACGGCGGCGCCGCCGATCCGGGCAGCGACATCCCCATCGCCTCGGCCACGGACGCCATGGTGTTCGCCGTGTACATGCCCCCGCAGGCGCCCTCGCCCGGGCAGATGGCGCGCTCGATGCGGTCGACGTCCTCGCGGCTCATGAGCCCCCGCGCGCACGCCCCGACGGCTTCGAACGCGTCGATGATCGTGACGTCCTTCTCCGTGCCGTCGGAGAGCTTGACCCACCCCGGCATGATCGAGCCCGCGTACAGGAACACGCTCGCGAGGTCGAGGCGGGCGGCGGCCATGAGCATCCCGGGCAGGGACTTGTCGCAGCCCGCGAGCAGCACCGTCCCGTCGAGGCGTTCCGCCTGGACGACGGTCTCGACGGAGTCCGCGATGATGTCGCGGCTCACGAGCGAGAAGTGCATCCCCTCGTGCCCCATCGAGATGCCGTCGGACACGGAGATCGTGCCGAACTGCAGCGGGTATCCGCCGCCGGCATGCACGCCCTCCTTCGCGCCCTGCGCGAGCCGGTCGAGCGACAGGTTGCACGGCGTGATCTCGTTCCACGAGTTCGCGATGCCGATCTGCGGTTTGGCGAAGTCCTCGTCGCCCATCCCGACGGCACGCAGCATGCCGCGCGACGCCGTCGCCTCCAGCCCGTCCGTGACCTGACGTGAGCGCGGCTTGGGGTCGGCACCGGCGATGATGCCCGGTTCTGTTGGCGGCACGGCTGACATGCCACGACCCTACATACCGGGGTCCCGCGCCTCCCGACCGCAGGTTGCGGAAGGCTCCCGGGTCAGGGGGAGGGAGGTGGAGCCGAGCAGGCGGTGAGGGTGTCGATCAGGGTGGCGCGGAGGATGGCCACCTTGTAGGCGTTCCGTGGCAAGGGGGTGCAGCGGGCGGTCGCCAGGTCCGCGGCGGCGGCCAGGGTCTCCCCGGTGGCGGGCTTGCCGAGCAGGGCTTCGGCCACTTCGGGGAGGAGGAGGGGCGTGCGGGCCACTCCGCCCACGGCCACGGCGGCGGTGGTGATGGTGTCGCCGTCGAGGGTGAGGCGGGCGGCGGTTTCGACCAAGGGCCATTCCGCCATCTCACGGGCGGTGGCGCGGCGGTATGCGGCTCGCTCGGCCGGCGTGGGCGCGGGCATGAGGACGGCCTGCAGGATCTCGCCGGACTCCAGAAGATGGTCGCGTGTCGGGTCACCGCCGTCCCCGTAAAGTTCGGCGATGCCCAGCGGGGAGCGGCCGTGGACTTCGGCGGTCGCGGCGTAGGTGAGGAGCGCGATGGCGAGTGAGGACGGGTGGGGGGCGATGCAGGGGCCCTGGTCGATGACGGCCGAGTACAGGTGGGCGCCCTCGCGGGCGGGGCAGCCGTCGCCTCCCGTCTGGTGGCAGGAGAAGGCGGGGTTGCGCAGGTACCAGCAGCGGTTGCGCTGGAGGAGGTTGCCGCCGACGGTGGCGACGTTGCGGATCTGCGGGGTGGCGACGGCGGCGGCCGTGGCGGCGAGCGCGGGATAGGCGGCGGTCAGGCGGTCGTCGGCGAGCAGGTCGGCGATGGTGGTGAGGGCGCCGATGCGGGCGGAGCCGTCCGGCCGCCAGGCGGTGCCGCGCAGGCCGGGGACGCCGAGCAGGTCGACCGGAGGGCGGGTCGCCCGGGTCATGACGTCGGTGCCGCCGGCGCGCAGTTCGCCGCCGGTGTCGCGGACGGCTCTGGCGGCGGATTCAAGGGTGGTCACGTGCCGGTCCCCTCCAGCAGCCGGTCGGGCCGGATGGGCAGGTCATGCATGCGCCGGCCGGTGGCGTGCCTGACGGCGTTGCCGATCGAGGCGGCGACGGCCATGGTGCAGACCTCGCCCAGGCCGACGCCGCGGCCGGGCACGTGGTCCCAGCCCTCGGTATGGAAGTGCACGTCGATCTCCGGAGTGTCGGCGATGCCGGGGATGTGGTAATCCTCCAGGTTCGCGGTGAGGACGGTGCCGGTGGCCGGGTCCTCGTGGCGCTGCTCGAACAGGGCGTAGCCGATGCCCTGGATGATTCCGCCCTCGCACTGGTTGCGGGCCAGCCGGGGGGCGTAGATGTGGCCGGCGGCCACGCCGCTCCAGACGCGGGTCGGCCGGACGCGGCCGAGCAGGGTGTCCACCTCGACCTCGGTGACGACGACGGCTCCCGAGAAGCCCCGGCCGATGGCGAAGTGGTCCAGGGCGAAGGGCGTGACGTATCCGCGGCGGTCCCGTGGACGCCTGCCGACGACCTGGAGCCCCTCGGCCTCGTCGAGGGAGCGGGCGCCGAGGGCCTTGCGGAGCCGGCGCGCCGCGTCCTCGGCCGCGGGGGCGATGGAGGGGGTGGAGCAGCTGCTGGCGGACGTCGGCCCATAGGCGTGGTCACTGTGGCCGAGTTCGACGCGCACCTGACCGGGCCGCAGGCCGAGCGCGGACCGCACGACCTCGGCGATCACCGAGCGGCTGCCGGTCCCGATGTCCTGGGTGGCGATCCGGGCGACCACGGCGCCCTGCTCGACCGCCAGCGAGACCTTGGTGCCCGGGTCGAGGAAGTACATGTAGTTGGCGGCCGCGACGCCCACGCCGCGGCGGAGACGGCCGTCGCCCGGATCCGTGCGGTCGCGCCACATGGGCAGGGCCGAGGCCCGGTCGTACAGCGCGTGGCGCTTGGCGTTGCCGTCCCAGCGGCGGCGCAGCGCGATGGGATCCTCGCCGCGTCGCAGCGCCATCTCGTCCACGGCCTGTTCCAGAGCCCACAGCATCGGCGGCATGCCGGGGCCGCGGAACGGTATGCCGGGGGCGCGGTTGGTGACGTGGTCGTAGTCGCGGATCCGGCGGGGCGCGTTGCCGTAGAAGAACCGCGAGTGCCAGGCGGCGTTGGACCCGATGGAGACGCCGGAGTCGCCGTGGCCGTCCATGGTGAAGGCCGACAGCCCGCCGTCGGCGTCGGCGAGGAGGGCCAGCTCGATGCGCACCCCGGGGCGGGTGCCGCCGTCGACGAGCTCCTCCGGCCTGCTGAGGACGACCCTGACCGGCGCGCCGTGCAGGCGGGACAGTTCCACGGCGGCGACCACGTCGGAGGTGACGTTGACCTTGGAGCCGAAACCGCCGCCCACATGCTCTGCCACGACATGGACCTGCTCTGGGCGGAGCTTCCAGCGCTTGGCCGCCTGTTCGGCGACGCGGGTCACGGCCTGGGTGGACAGGTGGAGATGCAGATCACCGTCGTCCCAGCGGGCCACGCAGCAGTGCGGCTCCATGCAGGTGTGGGCCTGTACGCCGGTGGTGAAGGTGGCCTCCACCAGGGTTTGGCCGTCGTCGTTCCGGGCTTTCTCGATGCGCTTCACGGCCGTGCGTCCGCGCCAGCTCATGGCAGCGGGTCCGCGTACGTTGCCGTTCCACTTGGCGGACGCGAGCGGGCCTTCGTTCGCGCGCGGAGCCCCCTTGCGGGACTCCCCGGTCGGATAGACGACGGTCTCGTCCTCCGACGACAGGACTGCGGGCAGCGCCGTGTACTCCACCTCGACGCGCGCCGCGACCGCGAGCGCCTCGGCCCGGGTGGGCGCGGCGACCGCGGCGACGGGCTGGCCCACGTACCGGACGACGCGGTCCGGCGGCAGCAGCTCGGCCAGCGGACCGTCGTGCCGGATCTCCCCCACCTTCGCGTGCGGGTGCGGCGACCGGACGATCACGCCTTCGAGCTGCCCTTCCAGGACGACGTCCGCCGTGTACCGCGCCTCGCCCGTGATCTTGCTGTAGGCCTCCACCCGCGCCGGCGTCACCGGCGCGTCGTCGTGCTTGCCCGCGCACGCCGCCGCGACCGCCTCGTAGATGCCGGCGTACGCTCCGCAGCGGCACAGGTGACCCGCCAGGGCCTCGGCGATCTGCTCGCGGGACGGCTCGGCCGTGCCGTGCCCGGCCCGCCACCGGTCCATGAACGCCGCCGCCTCGACCACGAAGCCCGGCGTGCAGTAGCCGCACTGCAGCGCATCGTGCTCGGCGAAGGCCCGCTGCACCGGATGGTCGCCGCCGAGACCCTCCACGGTCGTGATCTCGCGGTCCGCCGCCGCGCCGGCGGGCATCAGGCAGCTCGCCGCCGTGCGTCCGTCGACCAGCACGGTGCAGGTGCCGCACACGCCCGTGCCGCAGGCGACCTTCGTCCCGGTCAGCCCCATCCGCTCCCGCAACACCCGCGCCACGGTCTCCTCGGGCCCGACACCGACGTCGACGCGCTTGCCGTTGAGGCTGAATTCCATTCGCGCTCCATGCGCCGGGTGCGGATCAGCGCCATCGTGGCACAGTGAACTGCGCAAATCACTACTTTCGCACGATGTCACCGTTTAAGATCATTTTTACAGACCCACCGCCGACGGCAGACGGGAACTACCGGTGTCGCAACAGCCAGGCGTGCCCCAGGGGATCGACCCGAACACCCCCAACGTGGCCCGCATGTACGACTACGTGCTCGGCGGGAAGGACAACTACGCCGCCGACCGCGAGCTCGCGGGCCACCTCATCGCGTCCATCCCGGACGGCGTCGAGGCCCTGCGCGCGAACCGCCGCTTCCTCGGCCGCGCCATCGCCTACGTCGCCGAGCTGGGCATCGACCAGTTCATCGACCTCGGCGCGGGACTGCCCAACCAAGGCAACGTCCACGAGATCGCCCAGCGCGTCCACCCGGACGCGCACGTCGTCTACGTGGACATCGACCCGATCGTGATCGTGCACGCCCGCGCCCTGCTGGCCGCCGACGACCGCACGGCCGCGGTCCAGGCCGACATGCGCGCCCCCGCAACGGTCTTCGCCTCCGACGCCGTGGCCCGCCTCATCGACTTCGACCGCCCGGTCGGCGTCATCTTCAACGCCATGCTGCACTTCGTCACCGACGCCGAGAACCCCGCGGGCATCGTCGCCGCCTTCACCGACCGCATGGCCCCCGGCAGCCACCTCGTCATCTCCCACAGCACCCTGGACGACCGCCCCGCCGATCTCGTCGAGATCATCGAGACCGCCTACGAGAACGCCTCCGCGCCCATGGTCTTCCGCGACCACGACCGGATCCTGCGCCTGTTCAACGGCCTCACCCTCGTCGAACCGGGGCTGGTCAAGGTCAACCGGTGGCACGCCGACGACCAGGAGGCCGCGGCGAGCGGCGGCGCCTGGGTCTACGGCGGCGTCGCCGCCAAATGACCCCGCCGGCGGCCTAGGTTCCGCCGCCGAGGTCACGAATCCGCCCGGCCGTCCGCGCCGCGGTGGTCCGGTGGGCGGACTGAGGCGTTACCGGTCGTTTCGGGCGAGGTGTTCTCCTCTGTCTCACCGACACATGGTGGCCCGTCCACCATGCCGAACCGAGACCGGACAGAGGAGAGGCCGATGGTCTCCGACCCGCCCGCCCAGCCGGCGCCCGCCGCGGACACCGAGCCGCGGGCCCTGCCGTAATGGCGCGCATCGTCCTGGGCGTCGGCGCCTCGCACTCGACGCTCATGAACACCCACTGGGACGAGGTCGAGCACGTCGACCGTGCCGAGCGGTTCCGCGATGCCCTCGGCGAAGCCCGTAACGCGGTCCGGGCCTGGGAGGCGGCCTCGGGCCGCCCGCACCGGGCGGTTCCGGACAACAGCGGCGCCACCGACGCCAAACTCCTGCGGGCGCGCGGTATGCCCACGGCCCGGGTCGGGATGCCGAAGGTCGTGCCCGACCACGGGGCGGCCGACTTCGCCCTGGGGATGAACACGGTCGCCGTGACGGCGATGCGCCGCCTGTGCGAGGTGCTCGCCAGGGTCAGGGTGGCGAACGCGCTCGGCGACGTCCCGGAAGCGCAGGCCATGCACGAGGCGATTCCCGGCTCACAGCTGGAGCTGTTCGACGACACCGGCCACTGGCCCCAGCACGAGCAGGCCGCCCGCTACAACCCGCTCAGCCTCGGGTTCCTCGCCGAGGTCTCGGGCCGGCGCGCGCCCCGCGGTTCAGCGCCGACCGGGTGAGCACCGCCGGTCCGCTAAATGGAACTCGTCCGTTGACATGGCTATTTCCCCAGGTCAACATCGGTCCATGGACGCCGCCAGAGATTTGATCATTCAGTCCGGGCCGCTCGGACGACACCCGGCGGGCGGCGGCGTCGAACCGGGCGTCCCCAGCGGCGGACGACCGGATTCCGCTCACGGTGCACAGGAGCCGGCCACCGAAGGCAGCAGCGTGCTGGGCAAGGCCCAGCTCATCCTCGAAGCCTTCGGCATCGACGACGAAGCGCTGGGCCTGTCGGAGCTGACGCGCCGGACCGGCCTGGCGAAGGCGTCCGTGCACCGGCTCAGCCAAGAGCTGGTGCACTGGGGGTTCCTGGAGCGGCGCCACGGCAAGTACAGCCTGGGCATGCGGCTGTTCGAGATCGGCCAGCGGGTTCCGCGGCAGCGGATCCTGCGGGACCTCGCCCGGCCGTTCATGGAGGATCTGCTGCAGGCCACCGGTCAGACCGTCCATCTCGCCGTCGTCGACGGGCTGGAGGTCCTCTACCTGGAGAAGGTCTCCGGGCACGCGCAGGTCGGACGGCCGTCCCGGGTCGCCGGGCGAATGCCGCTGCACTGCACCGCCACCGGCAAGGCCCTGTTGGCCTTCGGGCCTCGCAGCCTCTTCGAGGAGGTCGTGGCGGCACCGCTCGCCAGGACGACCGCCCGCACGACGATCGCCCCCGGCCTCCTGGAACAGGAGCTCGAGCGCGCCCGCGAACTCGGCTACGCGGTGGAGTACGAACAGGCCCGCGTCGGATACATGAGCGTCGCCATCCCGCTGGCCGGCGCGACCGGCGCGACGGTCGCGGCCCTGTCGGTCACCGGTCCGGCCGCCCCCGGCAAGGCCGAACGCTATGCGAGCCTGCTGAACATTGCGGGCCGCAGGATGACCAGGCTGCTCAGCGTCCAGGACGTGTGAGCCCGGCCCCGGCCGTGAGAGCCCCGCACTCGGCCGCGCGGTGTGATGGCCGGTGAAACGAGAGCGGCACGGGCACCGGTGGATTCCAGTGCCCGTGCCATGCGCATCGACGGTCGGCGGACGCGGTTTCGGCGCGTCGCCGTCACCTCATCGCGGCTTCCTCCTCAAACCGGTGCCAGCCTGCGGAACCGGCTGGTGTGGAAGACCAGCGGAGGGGTTTCCGGCCTGGCGAGCAGGCCGCGGACCTCCAGCAGCACGATCACGTGATCGCCGGCCGGGATCTCATCGTGGAGGAGGCAGTCCAGCCATGCGGTCGCGTCGAGGACGAACACTCCCCCGCCCGGCCGGTGCTCCCAGTCGACCCCGTCGAAGCGGTCGCCCTCCTTGCGGGACAGGCGCATGCAGGCCTCGTTGTGGCTCTCGGCGAGCACGCTCAGCCCGAGGCGCGGCGCGTGCCGCAGCTTCGGCCAGGTCGCCGAGGTGTCCTGGACGCATATCGACACCAGGGGCGGGGCCAGCGACACCGACGTGAACGTACTCGCCGCCATGCCGGTCGGCGTCCCGTCGACCAGCGCGCACACCGCCGTCACTCCCGACGGGAAGCATCCGAAGGTCCGGCGGAGTGCGACGACGTCCTCGGTGACCTCCTGCATCTCGGCCACCCGCTCGTCAGGCCGTGGCCAGCGAGGGGGCCCGCGCCGGGTCCAGCCCCATCGTGATCAGGCCGGCCATCTCGGCGCTGGCGTAGGCGTTCGGCGGCATGATCGCCGCGGTGGTCACGTCGCGCAGCATGCGCTCGTACCCCCGGGGGCGCATCAGGGCGTTCAGGCCGCCCGCGGTCGTGCCGAGCTCGACGACCCGTCCGATCGCGTCCGCGAGCATCAGCTTCGCCTGCAGATAGGCGTGGCAGGTGCCGAGGCCCGGGCCGGCCGTGTCCGCCCTCCATGCGGCGTGGTACATCATCAGCCGGGCGGCTTCGACGTGCGTCGACAGGCGCCCGACCGCCGAGCTGATCGTCGGGTGGTATCCCATCGGCTGGGCGTATCCCTTCGCCTTCCGCGTGCCCAGGTTCTCGACCAGCCAGGCCACCATCGCCTCGACGAGACCGAGGTAGCAGCCCGTGTACCCGCCCCAGCTGACGGCCGCCTGCGCGACGATCCAGTTGTTGACGAAGTCGTCGATCGGCCCCAGCACGAGCTCCGCGGGGACGTGCGCGCCGTCGATCCTCACCTGGTTGCTGCGCGTCGCCCGCATCCCGAGCGTGTCCCAGACGTCGGCGACCTCGATGTGCCCCGGTTGCGCGACCGGCAGCAGGAACGCGATGACCAGTGCCGGATCATCGATCCAGTCGGGACGGGCGAACATGAAGGCGTAGTCGCTCGCCTCCCAGATCGAGGCGTACATCTTGGTCCCGCTCACCCGCAGGCCGCCGTCGGCGGTGCGGGTGGCCGTCATCGTCGGCAGGAACGAGCCCGGCAGGAGGCTGGACGAGGACGGCTCGGACAGCGGCGCCGAGATCAGCGCGCCATCGTCGATCACCAGCGACGCCACGTGCTTCTTCGCCGCGGCGTCGAACGACGGCAGTTCCCCCACCAGGCGCGTGGCCACGTAGTGCATGTTGAACCCGAGGGCCGTCGAGGCATCGCCCTGTGCGAGCTGCTCGACGGTCGCCAGCCACGCGGCCGACCGCACGCCGAGCCCGCCCAGACCGGTGGGCAGTCCCGCGCCGTACAGCCCCGCCGACCGCAGGGCGGCGAAGTTCCCCTCCGGGATACGGCGCTGTTCGTCGGCGTCGGCAGCGCCCTGCGCGAGTACGCCCGCAAGCCCTTTCCCGATCTCCGCCATCCGCCGGCTCTGTTCATCTAGCTGGAAATCCATGGTTCCTCCACGTTTCGTGCGGGGCGTCAGTCCCACATGGGCGGACGCGCGGTGTCGAGGCTGACGTTGACGACCTTCGTGGCCTGGTACTCGGCGATCGTCTCCGCGGCGCCCTCGCGGCCGAAGCCGCTGGCCTTGACCCCGCCCTGCGGCTGACCGAGGGGGGTGGCGAACCAGGTGTTGACCCAGACCATCCCCGCCTCAAGGCGTCCGGCGATGCGGTGGGCCCGTGCCAGGTCGGTCGTCCACACGCCGCAGGCGAGCCCGTACGCCACCGAGTTCGCGCGAGCGACGGCCTCGTCCTCGTCCGACCAGCGCTCGACGGTGAGGACCGGCCCGAAGAACTCCTCGCATGAGGCGCTCGTCCCGCCGTCCGGGTCGGTCAGGACCGTCGGGCGGTAGAAGGCGCCGCCGCCGAGCTCGCCGCCCAGATCCGGGACACGGTGCCCCGCGCACACGGTGGCGCCCTCGGCGACGGCCCTGTCGACCGCCTGCACGACACGATCACGGTGAGCGGCGCTGATGAGCGGGCCGACCTGTGTCGACGCGTCCAGCGGGTCGCCGACACGGATCCGGTCGGCGCGCGCCGTGATGCGGTCCACCAGCTCGTCGTGCACGTCGGCGTGGGCGAGGAGCCGGGAGGCGGCGAAGCACACTTCGCCGTTGGCCGCGAAGATCCCGGTCAGGACGTCATCGGTCAGCGTGTCGAGATCGGCGTCCGGGCCCACGATGAGCGAGCCCTTGCCTCCCAGCTCCATGAGCGCCGGGGTCAGCCGGGCGCCCGCCCGGCTCAGGATCGTCCGCGCGCTCGCCGAGCCGCCGGTGAAGCTGATCTTGGCGATGCGCGGGTCGGTGACCAGCGCGTCGCCCGTGGTGGCGCCCAGGCCGGTGACGACGTTGACGACCCCGGGCGGCACCAGGTCCGCGATCGCCTCGACGAAGCGGACGGTGCTCACCGACGCGAGCTCAGACGGTTTGACCACGATCGTGTTGCCCGCCGCGAGGGCCGGCGCCAGTTTGTGGGCGATCGAGATGAGCGGCGAGTTCCACGGAACGATCGCGGCGATGACGCCGAGCGGCTCCCGCCTGGTGTAGACGTGCGACGTTTCCGGCGCCCCCTGGATCGTCTCCCCGTGGACGCCTCTCGCCATCCCCGCGAAGTACCGGAAGATCTCCGCCGCGGTCGGCACGTCGATGAGCCCGGCCTCACGGATCGCCCGCCCGTTCTCCGTGGCGAGCAACGCCGGCCAGTCCGCCGCCGTCGCGGTCAGCCGATCGGCAATCGCCCACAGCACGGCCTGCCGGTGCGCCAGGGAGGTCGCCCGCCACGTCTCGAACGCCGCTGCCGCGGACGTGACCGCCTCGCCCACGACCGCGGCGTCGCAGTCGGCGACGTGCGCCCACGTCCGCCCCGTCGCCGGTTCGACCGCCGCGATGACGTCCGGCACCGGTCGCGCCTCGCCGCCGACGATCGCCGGCAGGGGCCGGTCGATGGTCAGCCGGCCCGTCCCGACCGTGGTCACGAGTCGAGTCCTATGTGGACGGAGTGGAACGGGTTGTCGATCACGATGCGCCATGTGCCGTCCGCCTGGCGCCGGAAGACGTTCGAGTCGATCGCGCTCATCTCGACCGGCTCACCGTCGGGGCCGGTCCCGGACAGCTCCCACCGGAGCGCGACCAGGACGATGTCGTCGGCCTCGACCCGGTGCAGTTCCTCGATCTTCAAGTGCGGCTTGAGTTCGAGGAATTCCCCCAAGGCCGCGCGAAGCTGGACCATGCCACGCGCCGGCTCCGTACCCGGCCCGGTCTGGAACACCGTGTTCTCGTCCCAGACCGACAGCGCGGTGTCCAGATCGCCGGCGTTCATCGCCTCGATGAACAGATCGTTGAGCTCGGTGACACTGTTGTGTGATCCCATGCCGTGAACGATATGAATCGTTCATTCCGCGCACATCGCCCGTTTATGGGAATGCGCGGATCACCCGAACGTGGGATCACCGCAGGAGCAGACCCGCCAGCTCCACCCGGGAATGCACGCCGAGCTTCGAATAGATCGACTTGAGATGGTGCTTGACGGTGTTCGGGCTGATATGCAGCTGTCCGGCTATCTCATGGTCACGCCGCCCGACCGCGACGAGTTCCGCGATCGCCGCCTCACGGTCGGTGAGGAGACGGCGCAGCGCGGGCGCCGGCGCCGGCGCGGGAGCGTCGGCCGACAGGATCGACACGATCACCGAGGGACGCTCGGGCAGGGGCGCCGACGTCACCGTGATGCCGGTCGCCACACCGTTCCCGGCGGGCCGCACCGTCAGCCGCCGTGTCGCCTCGCCGCCGTCGATCGCCGCGTCGAGGAAGGGCCACGCGTCGTCCGCGGCGTCGAGCAGCGCACGCGCGGGCCGGTTGGCGTGACGCTCGGCCCGCTCCAGGTCGGTGACGACGATCGCCTGGCCGCTCGCCTCGAGCGCGCCCCACCACGCCGCCCGCTCGGCATCGATCGCCATCACCAGATCCGTCGCGGCGACCGCTGCCTGGAACATCATCGCCGCCACGGTCGCCTTGCGCCGGTCGCCGTCGTCGAAGGGGGGCTCGCCGCCGTTGCGGGCGAAGTTGATGGTGCCGACGACCTCCCCGCCACTGATCAGGGGCGCGCACATCACGTGCGCCATGTCGTAGTGCCGGAACAGATCCCGGACGATCGGCGCCCGCCGCCACTGGTCGGCCGGCTTCACCAGGGAATCGTCCCAGGCGCGGCGCGCCGCCACCGCCCCGCGCAGGACGGGGTCGACGGCCCGGCCGAACCGCTCGTAGCGATGCGCGTAGAACCGGCTGAGCCCGCGTACCGCCGACGCCCGGGGTCTGCCCGTCCGCTGATCGAACAGGTAGACGCCGTAGGCGAAGGACGGCACATGGCCGGCGACCCAGTCGAAGTAGCGGTCCTGCAACTCGTCCAGGCCCTTGGCGGTGACGAGCACCGCCAGCCCGGAACTCAGTCGCTCTTCGTCGGCGGCCACCGCCTCGCCGACATGACTGTCGTCGCCCATCCAGTGAGTATGCGCCGCCGATATGCCACCGCGCCAGGCAGCACGGCCAGCAATTTGTCGGTATGTCTCGTGTGCCGCCTCCACAATGGAGGCGCATCCGCCTGCTCGGTCCACTCAGCGGTCCGCGTGCGAGTGTCCGCGGCTTCGCCACTTGCGAGATCGGCGGCGCTATCGGAGACCCCGAACTCCAGCCCCAGGGTAGAAGGAAAGGCCGCTCGAAGTGCCCCTTTTGCCGGGTTCCGGATATAACATTCATGCTTCTGGTCGCTGAATGTGTGCGGGTTCTCCCTGCTCGCTCCCGCCGGACTCCCGAAAGGAAATCCAAGGATGACCCAGACGTCACCGCGGCCGCAGCAGGTCGCCGAGGAGAGCCCCCGTAAGGTCGACGCGGTCGTGGTCGGCGCTGGGCTTTCCGGCCTCTACATGCTGCACAAGCTGCGTGGGCTCGGCCTGTCGGTGCAGGTCTACGACAAGGGTGAGGGCATCGGCGGCACGTGGTTCTCGAACCGCTATCCCGGGGCACGCGTCGACGTGAAGAGCATGGATTACGCCTACTCGTTCGATGCGGCGCTGGAGCAGGAATGGGAGTGGACCGAGAAGTACCCGGCTCAGGAGGAACTGCTCAGGTACATCGAGCACGTTGCCGACCGCTTCGACCTGCGTCCGCACATCCGGCTCCGGACCCGGGTGGCCGAGGCGGTGTTCGATGGGGGCGCCGGGCGCTGGCACGTGCGCACCGACCGCGGCGGCGAAGTGTCGGCCCAGTACTTGATCATGGCGACCGGCTGCCTGTCGGCGTCCAAGCTGCCGGAGGTGCCCGGCCTGGAGAGCTACGGCGGCGACTGGTACCACACGGGGCACTGGCCGGAGGAGGGCGTGGACTTCACGGGGAAACGGGTCGCGGTGATCGGCACGGCGTCCTCGGGCGTCCAGGTCATTCCGCTCATCGCCGAGCAGGCCGCACAATTGACGGTGTTCCAGCGCACGCCCAATTTCGTGATACCCGCGAACAACCATCCGCTCGATCCCGAAGACCAGCGGTCGGTGAAGGCCCGTTACGCCGAGGTGCGCAAGGCGAACCGCGAGTCCGGATTCGGTGTCGCGTTCCCCGAGGCGACCCAAGGGGCGATGGAGGTGTCGGACGAGGAGCGCGACGGCTACTACCGCAGAGTCTGGTACGACGAGGACAACAGTCTCGTCAGCCTGCTCAGCGGCTACAACGACCTGATCCTCAACAAGGAGTCCAACGACACCATCGCGCAATTCGTCCGTGACCGGATCGCCGAGGTCGTCGAAGATCCCGAGGTCGCCGAGGAGTTGCAGCCCAGGGACCATCCGCTGGGGGCCAAACGCCCCTGCCTGGGTACGAACTACTACGAGACGTTCAACCTGCCGCACGTGAGCCTGGTCAATGTGCGCAGGACACCTCTCGTGGAGATCACGCCCACCGGCATCCGCACGTCGGAGGACGAATTCGCCTTCGACGCGGTGGTGTTCGCGACGGGGTTCGACGCGATGACCGGCGCACTCATGGCGGTCGACATCCGCGGGCGCGACGGGGCCCGGCTCGCCGAGAAGTGGGCGGAGGGGCCGCGCACCTATCTGGGGATCGCCGTGGCCGGGTTCCCCAACCTGTTCACGATCACCGGCCCCGGCAGCCCATCGGTGCTCTCCAACATGATGGTCTCGATCGAACAGCACGTGGAGTGGGTGGGCGGCGCGATCGCCGCGATGCGAGCCCGGGGCAAGCGGACGATGGAGGCGACCGCCGCGGCCGAGGACGCCTGGACCCGGCACGTCGGCGATGTCGCGCAGGCGACGCTCTACCCGACCGCCGACTCCTGGTACATGGGCTCGAACGTGCCGGGCAAGCCCCGAGTGTTCATGCCCTACCCCGCCGGCGTCGGGCTGTATCGCCAGAAATGCGATGAGGTCGCCGCCGCCGGCTACGAGGGGTTCGACCTCACAGACTGACATCACGGACGTGGCGGCGCGCGGTGGCCGTCGTATGTCGAGAACGCTCCGGCCGCTCCGACCTATCAGGGGCGTCGCCGGTTCGCACTGCGGCTCCCCATGAACGGCACCCGGTTCGAAGGAGCAGAAATGTCACGGAACGTCGAGACCGTCAACACGTACCTGGACGGTTTCCGCAAGAACGATCACGCGCAGATCCTGTCCTGCCTGACCGACGACATCGAGTGGACCGTCTTCGGCGGATTCCACCTGACCGGCAAGGACGCCTACGACAAGGCCATCGACGGCCCGCCCGAACTCGTCAACCCGCCGCACCTGGAGGTCGTGCGCATGGTCGAGCAGGGCGACGTCGTCATGGCCGAGCTCACCGGGACGGTGAAGCGGGCCGCGGGCGGCGAGATGCGCATGTCCATGGCGGAGGTGTTCGTCATGCGTGACGGCAAGATCGCCGAGCGTCGCGCCTGGGTCGTCGAACTGAAGGAGAACGACTACCGCTGACCCCGGGAGTTCGATGACGGGCGGGCGGCCCGGCCGGCGACACGCCCCGGGCCGCCGTCGACGAGCGCCTCCGCGGCCCGCGCCGCCGTTCGCGAAGGGCACCGCGGTGCGGCACCGATGGCCGAGCACGGCCATCATGGGTGACGCGACCGCAACGTCATCGGAGGAGCAGCGTGAGCAAAGCGCAGATTTTCGCGTCGCCTGACGAGGCGGTGAGCGTCGTCAAGGACGGCGACACCGTTCTGGTGGGCGGCTTCGGATTCGCCGGCATGCCGTTCGACCTGATAGACGCCCTGATCCGGCACGGCCCGGGCGACCTCACCATCGTGTCCAACAACGCCGGCAACGGCGAGGTGGGCCTGGCGGCCCTGCTGAAGGCCGGCCAGGTGCGCAAGGTCCTGTGCTCCTTCCCCCGGCAGGCCGACTCCCACGTCTTCGACGGCCTCTACCGCAGCGGGCGGATCGAGCTCGAGGTCGTCCCGCAGGGCAACCTCGCCGAGCGGATGCGGGCGGCCGGGGCGGGCATCGGGGCGTTCTACTGCCCGACGGGCGTCGGCACGCCGCTCGCCGAGGGCAAGGAGACCCGCACCATCGACGGACGCGACTACGTCCTCGAGTACCCGATCAAGGGTGACGTCGCCCTGATCTCCGCTCACACCGCCGACACTGCGGGCAACCTCGTGTACCGCAAGACCGCCCGGAACTTCGGCCCGGTGATGGCCGCGGCCGCCGCGGCGACCGTCGTCCAGGTCGCGTCGATCGTGAACGCGGGGCAGATCGACCCGGAGGCCGTCGTCACCCCGGGCATCTACGTCGACCGCGTGGTCCAGGTCGAACCGCGTCACTACACCGTGCAGGGAGCCCGCTGATGCCGCTCAATCCAGACCAGCTCGCGGCCCGGGTCGCGCAGGACATCGAACCGGGCAGCTACGTCAACCTCGGCATCGGCCAGCCCACCAAGGTCGCCGACCACCTTCCCGTCGGCGGCGGTGTCGTCCTCCACACCGAGAACGGCATGCTGGGCATGGGCCGCGCAGCCGTCGGCGACGAGGTCGACCCTGACCTCACCAACGCCGGCAAGGTGCCCGTCACCGAGACGCCCGGAGCCGCGTACTTCCACCATGCGGACTCCTTCGCCATGATGCGCGGCGGCCACCTCGACGTGTGCGTCATGGGCGCCTTCCAGGTCTCGGCGAGCGGTGACCTCGCCAACTGGGACACCGGCGCGCCCGGCTCGATCCCCGCCGTCGGCGGCGCGATGGACCTGGCGATCGGCGCCAAGCGCGTCTACGTGATGATGGGGCTCTTCGCGAAGAACGGCAGCCCGAAACTCGTGCCCACCTGCACCTACCCCCTCACGAGCGTCGGCTGTGTCAGCCGCGTCTACACCGACCACGCCGTGTTCGAGATCGCCCCCGACGGCGTCCGCGTGCTCGAATCCTTCGGCACGCCCGTCGAGGAGCTCCGCGCCCGCTTGGAGGTGCCGCTCGTGGTCGGCGCCCACTGAGGCGGCTCAACGTGCGAACTGGGCGCGGACGCCCAGCAGCCGCACCGGCCGTCGATCGGTGAACGCGTCGAGCGCGCCCAGGGCGGCCTCCTCGATCCGGGGCGCCTCGATGCCCGGCCGCTCCAGCGCCCGGCCGTGGGTCTGCGTGAAGAAGGGCGCGTACCGGACCTTGACGATGACGCGGGCGACATCTCTCCCGTCGGCCGCGGCGTCGCCGGCGACCCGGCGCGCCAGATGAGAGACTCCGCGGCGCACGTCCTCCCAATCCCGCAGATCCTGCTGGAACGTGGTCTCCCTGCCGACCGAGCGCGGGACGTACGGCGCGTCGGTCACCGGCGAGTGGTCCTCGCCTCGGGCGAGCCGCACCAGCCACGGGCCGGTCGCGGGGCCGACGGCCTCGGCCATGGCACCCGGATCCGCCGCCGCGAGGTCGCCGACGGTGGCGATGCCCATGCCCTTCAGCCGCTTGGCGGTCTTGGCCCCGATCCCCCACAGCGCATCGGTCGGCCGGTCGCCGAGCACCTCGAACCAGGTCCGCCGCGTCAGCCGGAAGACCCCGCCCGGTTTGCCGAAACCGGTCGCCAGCTTGGCCTGCAGCTTGTTCTGCCCGATGCCGACCGTGCAGTCGAGTCCGGTCGCCGCGAACACCCGGTCACGGATCTCCTGGGCCATCGCCTCCGGGTCGTCCCGGTCGACGGCGAGGAACGCCTCGTCCCAGCCGAGCACCTCGACCACGGCGTCGAAACCCCGCAACGTCGCCATGACCCGGTCCGAGGCGGCCTCGTAGGCCTCCCTGTCCACGGGCAGGAACACCGCGTCCGGGCAGCGCCGCACCGCCGTGCGCAGCGGCAGCCCGGAGTGCACGCCGTAGGCGCGGGCCTCGTACGACGCCGTGCTGACCACACCGCGCTTGGCCGGATCGCCGTCACCCCCGACGACGACCGGCCGCCCGCGAAGTTCGGGGTGGCGCAGCACCTCGACGGCGGCGATGAACTGGTCCAGATCGACATGCAGGACCCAGAGAGCCACACCTCATTCTCGCTCTACCAGCACGAATGTGACCAACTTGATCTCCGTGACCGCACGAAACCCCACCGACGGCCGGGCCGTCGCGGGACGTGCTGCTCTGGGCGGATCCGCCGTGGGCAGATCAGGCGGTGGCCAGGGTGCGCGCCGGCGCAGAGTGTAGGCATGAGTGAGGAACAGAGAAGCCCGTTGTTCAACGAACGAGTGCGGCGTGAGCTCTACCAGCAACGCGTTCTCGTCCTCGACGGCCCGCTGGACGACGACAACGGCACCCTGCTGGCGACGCAGCTGATCACCCTGTCGAGGGAGGACTCGTCCACCGACATCGCGCTGTGGATCCACTCCCCCGGCGGATCGGTGCCGTCGATGCTCGCGATCCGCGACGTCATGCGGCTCATCCCGTGCGATGTGTCCACACTGGTGCTCGGCATCGCCTACAGCGCCGGCCAGTTCCTGCTGTCATCGGGAACCCGCGGCAAACGCCGCGCCATGCCGCACGCCCGGGTCCTGATGCACCAGGGCTCCGCCGGAATCGGCGGCGCCGCCGTCGACATCGAACTGCAGGCCAACGACCTGCGCCACACCCGCGACACCGTCCTCGGGCTCATCGCCGAGGACACCGGCCAACCCCTGGAGCGGGTCTTCGAGGACTCGTTGCACGACCGCTGGTACACCGCCCAGGAAGCACTCGACTACGGGTTCATCGACTCGATCGTCACCACCATGGACGACATCGTGCCGACCGGCCATCGGCCCATCGGGCTCGGCATCCCGTCCGGAGGAGCCGCCCGATGAGCACCTACACGATCCCGAACGTGATCTCGCAGAACCCTCGCGGTGAACGGATCATGGACGTCTACTCGCACCTGCTGACCGAACGGATCATCTACCTCGGCACCGCCATCGACGCGGGAGTCGCGAACGCCCTCGTCGCGCAACTGCTGCACCTGGAGGCCGACAGCCCCGAACGCGACATCCAGCTGTACATCAACTGCGAAGGCGGAGACCCCAGCGCGATGCTCGCCGTGTACGACACGCTGCGCTACATCCGTCCGAACGTGGCGACGACCTGCGTGGGGCAGGCGGTCGCCGTCGGCGCCGTGCTCCTGGCCGCGGGCACTCCCGGCAAACGCGCCGCCCTGCCCCACACCCGCGTCGTCCTGCACCAGCCGACGGGGCAGAGCCGCGGGGCGATCCCCGACCTCATCCTCCAAGCCGACGAGGTGGTGCGCGTCCGCGCCGACATCGAACACATCCTGTCCCGGCACACCGGCCAGGACACCGCGACGCTGCGCGCCGACACCGATCGCGACCGCGTGTTCACCGCGAAGACCGCGCTGGACTACGGCCTCATCGACCACGTCATCGAGGAACGCCAGCCGGTCCCCGTGTCCGCGTAGTCAGGCGGCGAGCGCGTAGGCGGCCTGGCAGGTCGGGCCCGCCGGAGGCGCTGCGGCCGGCGCGGTCAGGAGGCTCGTCGCGACGGCGAGCGTCAGGTCGCCGAGCGTCACGTCCAGGGCGCCGGCGACCGCGGCGATCATCTCGCTCGAAGGCTCCTTGACACCGCGTTCCATCTCGGAGAGGTACTGCGGCGAGACCCCCGCACGGCGGGCGGTCTCGACCAGTATCTCGCCGCGTTCGAGGCGCAGGCGCCTCAGGCAGTGGCCGAGCGCGTCGCGCCACAGCGGCTCCGCCGGCGGGCGCGTCGCGGTCGGGTCGTACGGCTTGTCGTCGGCAGGCATGAGCTGTCGGGTCATCTCGGCCATGCGCACATCGTAAGTCGGCGGTGCCGTCAGGTCCTACGCGTTCCGCCCACCGCAGAATGGCGGCGATCGACACCTCTCGCGACGGCCGGGAGCGGGTGCCATTCTGAAGGGCATGCGGATACTGGTCGTGGGCGCCGGGATCATCGGGGCCGCTCTGGCGGACCGGCTCACCCGTCCGGCACCCGGTGGCCGTTCGCAGGATGAGGTCACGGTGGTGGAGGAGGGGCAGGAGCCCGGCGCCGGGACGTCCGGCACGAGCTACGCCTGGCTCAACGCCAACGACCCGGCGGACCCCGCCTATCACCGGTTGCGGACGGCGGCGCTGTCCACCTGGCGGGACGTGGCCGCCGAGTTCGGCGACCCGGCCTGGTACCGGCCGTCGGGCAACACGACGTGGGCGGCCGCCGAGGACGCGAAGGCCCTCCTGGCCGACCGCGTCGCCCGTCTGGCCGACCTCGGTTATGCCGCCGAACTGATCGATGCCGACCGGCTGCGCGAACTCGAGCCGCACATCCGGGCCCCACAGGGCGCGCTCATCGCGCACTACTCCGACGAGGGTTACGTGCACGGTGGCCCGGCCGCGCGGGCTCTGGCCCGGCGCGCTCGTGAATCGGGCGCCCGCATCGTCACCGGTCACCGCGCGGTCCGCCTCAACACCGAAGGCGACCGCGTGACCGGCGTCCGGCTGGACGACGGCCGGGATCTGGACGCCGACCTCACGATCTGCGCGGCGGGCCGGCGCGGTCCCGCGCTTTTGGCCACCGCCGGTGTCCCCCTTCCCCTGGTCGACCCGTCCGAGCCCGGCTCGGCCGCCCCGTGCCTCGTCGCCACCACCTCCGCGGCACGGGGCGTCCTCAACGGTCTCGTCCACGCCCCCGGGCTGTCCGCCCGGCCGGCGGAGGGCGGCGGTCTCGTCCTTGAGGCCGGCGACCTGGACGCCGGTGTCGACGAGTCGGCCTCCCCGGCCTTGATACGGGCGGTCGGCGCGGAACTCCTCGCCCGTGCGCGTGCGCTCGCCCCCGGGCTGACGGCGGACATCGCCGAAGTGCGACGGTGCGTCCGCCCGCTGCCCGTCGACGGGTACCCGCTCACCGGCTCCCAGCGGCCCGGCCTGTACACCGCGGTCACCCACAGCGGCATCACGCTCGGCCCCCATCTCGCAGTGCTGATCGACCAGGAGATCCACGGCCACCCGTCGCCGGCGCTCGACCCCTACCGCCCAGACCGCGCGATCCCCCATCGTGCGTGAGCAGCACCGCGAGCGCGTCCGCCGCTTTGCACGCTTACGCGCAATCCCCCATCGCGCGTGAGCAGTAGCGCGAGCGCGTCCGCCCGTTCACACCTCTGGCGGGCTCAGTCGTCGAGTAGGCGCCAGGTGGTGAGCGCGAGTCTGGCCCGTGTCAGTCCGGTGGGCTCGGTGAGGTCGGCGCCGAGGGCTTTTCCGATGTGTTCGAGCCGGCGGGCGATGCTGCTGTGGTGCAGGTGGAGAAGGTCGGCGGCGCGGCGCAGGGAGCCGGTGGCGCAGTAGGCGTCCAGAGTCTCCAGGTCGTCGGGGTTGCCGGACATGCGGGCGATCGCGGCCACGTCGGCGTTGTCGCGTGCGGCGTCCTGGGGAATCTGGGCGAGCAGCGCCATCGCCCCGAGGTCGTCGTGGTGGACGACCGGCTGGCGCGGGGTGGTGAAGCGGAGTGCGGTGCGGGCCTGCCGCCAGGACCGGCCGGGGCTTTCGGTGGCACCGATGCCCGCGCGGACGCCCGCCGGGAACCGGGCCGGGTCGATGGTGGTGGCCAGGATGACGCCCACGTCGTCGAGTGGCGCCGCCTTGACCGGGCGGGCCGGGCAGATCAGCCCGGCGACCTGGTCGAGGGGAAGCCGCGACCGGACGGCGGCGACGCGGACCGGCAGGTCGGCGGCGAACCCCAGGAGCCGCAGCGCCCGGGCCCTGGCCGCCTCGTCGCCGCCGGCGATGATCGCCAGTTCGACCAGGGCGGGGTCGGCCATTGTGGTGCGCGCCGGTCCGTACCTTTCGAGGACCGCCGCGGCGGCGATGGCGAGCCGGTCCAGCAGCACCTCGTCGAGCGGGACGGGCGGGCCAGGCCGTTCCAGCCACACCGCGCCGATCTCCTCCTCATCGAGCGTGATCGGCGCGGTGATGGACGCGGGCGATTGCGGGTCGGGCGCCTGCCCGCCGTCCGGCGCGACGCGGATCACCCGTCCGGTGCCGTGGATCCGGATCCCGGCCACGCACTCGGCCAGGCCCGCCGAGGCCCGGGCGAGCACCGGCAGATCCACCCGCCGGCGCATCAGCGTGTCGTAGAACGCGACGACGCGGATCGCGCCTTCGGCGTACGAGTCCAGTCCCGACAGCCGCACCGCCAGTGCCTCCATGAACCAAGGATAAGGACGGGGCGGGCGCCGGACGGTGCGTGAACAGGGCGGGATGCGCGACGGACGGCGGATGATCTCGTGGATGCCGTCCATGAGGATGGGCCCCATGGATCCCGAACTCGACGCGTTCATCCCGCTGATGCCGAAAGTCGACCTGACCGATCCGGTCACCGCGCGCGAGAAGCTCGCCGAACTGGCCGCCTCGGCGCCGAGCGCGGTCGCCGCGGCGCCGGACGCCGGCATGGAGGTCGAGGACCGCACGGTGCCCGCCGATCCGGGCGTCCCGGTGCGGATCTACCGTCCGGACGGGGCACGGGGCGCCGTCGTCTGGATGCGCGGCGGCGGCTGGGTCTTGGGCGACCTGGACGCCGAGCACCCGACGGCCGCGCGCATCGCCGCCGCCTCCGGCGCGGTGGTGATCTCGGTGGACTACCGGCGGGCGCCCGAGCACCGGTTCCCGGCCGCCCTGGACGACGTCCATGCCGTGCTGACGTGGGCGGCCGGGCACGCGACCGAACTGGGCGTCGATCCCGGCCTGATCGCGGTCGGAGGCCACAGCTCCGGCGCCGGGCTCGCGGCCGCGGCGGCTTTGCGGGCCCGCGATGAGCAGGGGCCGCCGATCCGTTTCCAACTGCTCAACCAGCCCGCGCTGGACGACCGGCAGGAGACGTGGTCGCAGCGCAACTTCACCGACACGCCCTGGCAGGACCGTGACTCGATCACCGCGGTGTGGCGGCACTACCTGGGCTCCCGGCCCGCCACCCCGTACGCCGCCCCCGCCCGTGCAGCCGACCTGTCCGGCCTGCCGCCGGCCTACGTCGCCGCCGCGGAGTTCGACCCGCTCCGCGACGAAGACATCGAATACGCGCTGCGCCTCTTGCAGGCGGGCGTGTCGGTCGAGTTGCACCAGTGGCCCGGCACGTTCCACGGCTCGCAGGCCATCCTGTCCGCCGAGGTGTCGCAGCGGCAGGTCGCCGAACTCGGCGCCGCGCTGCGCCGCGCCCTCGCCGGGTGAGGTGAACGATCAGCCGGACGGCCGCGGATTCGATGGCCGTCCGGCGGTGGCGGTCGCCGATCGGTCGCACCGGCCTCGGCCGGACGCGTCGAGGACGGGGGCGAAACGGCGCCGTGGGCTACCGGGGTGGTGTCGCCTACTGGACGTCGCCTGTGGTGGTCGTGGCGACAATGCCCCGGTCGCTGAAGTCGCCTGGGGGGATGCCGGGTTGGTGCCCGAGGTTCGCCGTGGTGTCCGAGGCGGTGTCCGCCAGGGCGAGCCGGGACACGATGCGGTAGCGGTCGCCGCGGTAGATGCTGCGCACGTACTCGACGGCCTGACCGTCCCTGTCGTAGGTGAGGCGCTCGATGAGCAACGCCGGCGACAGGACGGGGACCAGGAGTTCGCCGGCCTCCGACTCGCTCACGACGGTCGGTTCGATGGACTGGACGGCCTCGCACACGTGGACGTCGTGATGGTCGCGCAAATGGTCGTAGAGCTCTCCCGCTTCGAGCTCCTCCGTGGTGAGCCGCGGAACGAGCCGGGCCGGAATGTGCAGATGCTCGATGGCCATGGGGACGCCGTCGACCAGCCGAAGGCGTGAGATGTAGCGAAGCTCCGTGGCGGGGGAGACATTGAGCTTCCGGCTGATGCGGGCGCCGGCCTGGACGGTGTTCAAGGTCAGTATGCGGCTGGTCCAGAAACCGGACGCCCGGGGAACGCCCATGGTGGCGCCGGACGAGACGAGCTGCTGGGTGATCTTGTCGGCGGCGATGAAGGTGCCGCGGCCGTGCCGGCGGACCAGGTGGCCGAGGGCGATGAGCTCGTCGACGACGGCCCTGAGCGTGGGACGCGAGACCGCCAGCTGATCGCTGAGCAGGCGTTCGGAGGGGATCGGGTCGCCGGGCCTGCCGGCTTCGATCAGCCCGAGGAGGTGCTCCCGGACTCGATCACGTTTCGGCATGGCACTGGCCGTGCGGTTCAACCTGGGCATCCTCGTTCCCCTTCAACTTACAACTGGTAAAGCGATGAGGGTAATGCTTTACCAGTCCGCCGCAGCGCTTCCTGCACAGGCGTTGACACGCCGCGCCACCCATGTCACCGTACTCCATACCACTGGCACCTGACCACTGGTCAGTTACCTCTCTGTGGAGAACCCCCATGAAGACACGTCTCATCGCTGGTGCCGCCTGCCTGATGGTCTCCATCACCCTGGCCGCCTGTTCCGCCTCCGACGACACGACCACGGACGGTCCTCAGGAACTCACCGTCTGGCTCATGAAGGACAGTGTCTCCCAACAACTGCTGGATCGTTTCGAGAAGGACTTCGAGCGCACGCACAAGAACCTGACCCTGGACATCCAGATCCAGGAGTGGGAGGGCATCGGCGAGAGAGTCACGGCCGCGCTGGCCAGCAAGGACGCCCCCGATGTCATCGAGGTCGGCAACACCCAGGTCGCGCAGTACTCGGCCAGCGGCGGCGTCGTCGACCTCACGGGCAAGATCGAGGACCTGGGCGGAGCGGACTGGCTGCCCGGGCTCGCCGAGCCGGGGAAGATCGACGGCAAGCAGTACGGCATCCCCTGGTACGCCGCCAACCGTGTCGTGATCTACAACAAGGCGCTCTTCGCGAAGGCGAAGGTCAAAGCGCCGCCGAAGACGCGCGAGGAGTGGCTGGAGATCACCGGGCGGCTCGACTCGGGCACGACGCAGGGCATCTACCTGCCCGGCCAGAGCTGGTACGCCCTGGCCGGGTTCATCTGGGACGAGGGCGGCGACCTGGCCGTCGAGGAGGGCGGGAACTGGAAGGGGACGCTCGACTCCCCCGCGGCGCTCAAGGGCATGGACTTCTACAAGCGGCTGCAGGCCCTCGGCAAGGGACCCAAGGACTCCGACGAGGCCGAGCCGCCCCAGGCGAACGTCTTCGCCAAGGGGGACGTCGCCCAGATCATCTCCGTGCCCGGCGGCGCGAAGCTCATCGAAGAGGCCGCCCCCGAACTGAAGGGGAAGATCGGGTTCTTCCCCATTCCCGGGAAGACCGCCGACAAGCCCGGGTCGGTCTTCATCGGCGGCTCGGACCTGATCATCCCCGTGGCGTCCGCCGATCCCGACGGCGCCTATCAAGTGGTCAAGGCGCTGGCCGGCACGAAGTGGCAGACCGAGCTGGCCAGGACCATGAGCTACGTCCCGAACCGGACCTCGCTGGCCTCGGTGGTCGAGGACGACGAGGGAACGGCCGCCATGGCCGCCGGAGCGGCGCAGGGCCGGGCCACCCCGAACACCCCCAACTGGGCCGCCGTCGAGGCCAGCAACCCGATCAAGCAGTACATGACCTCCGTCCTGACCGGCGGCGATCCCGCCGAAGCCGCGCGGACCGCTTCGTCGAGCATCACCACGACGCTGAACTCCTGACGAGGCGCCACCGGAAAGGAGCGGGCCGTGTCACCACCCACCGGCACCCGGCCGGCGCGAGCGTCGATCCCCGGACGGAACCCGTCCCCGAACCGCCCGGGACCGCTCCGCCCGGGCCGGACGCGCCGCCCCCGGCGCCTGCGCCCGGCCGTTCTGTGGCCCTACCTGCTGATCTGTCCCGCCGTCGCGGGCTTCGTCCTCCTGCTGGCGTATCCACTGATCCGCAACCTGGTGATCTCCTTTCAGGACTTCGGGATGCGCGAGCTGATCCGCGGCGGCGCGGGCTTCACCGGCCTCGGCAACTACCGGGAGGTCCTGGCCGATCCCGAGTTCTGGGAGGTCGTCCGGCGGACGTTCTGGTGGACGCTGGTCAACGTGGTCCTGATCATGGGTCTGTCCACGCTGGTGGCCCTGATGATGCAGCGGCTCGGCAAGAGGATGCGGATCCTGGTGATGAGCGGGCTCGTGCTCGCCTGGGCCAGCCCGGTCATCGCCACGACCACCGTCTTCCAGTGGCTGTTCTCCTCCCGGCTCGGGGTGGTCAACTGGATCCTGGTCCGGATCGGGTTCGAGTCCTTCGAGGGGTACTCGTGGTTCGCCAACGGCCCGGCCACCTTCGCCATCCTCGTCGTCCTCATCGTCTGGCAGTCGGTGCCCTTCGCGGCGATCACGCTGCACTCGGCGATGCTCACGGTGCCGGGCGAACTGTACGAGTCGGCCCGTATCGACGGAGCCGGCAGCTGGCGGCTCTTCCGGTTCGTCACCCTGCCCGTCCTCAAGCCGATCTTCGGGCTGGTCCTGTGCCTGGAGATCATCTGGGTCTTCCGCTGCTTCGCGCAGATCTGGGCCGTCAGCAGGGGCGGACCGAACGGCGCGACCACCACGCTGCCCGTCTACGCCTACCAGGTGGCGCAGTCCCTGCATCGCTACGACCTGGCCGCGGCGGTGGCGACCATCACGGTGCTCATCCTGGTCGCCGTCCTGATCCTCTACTTCCGGCAGATGTTCAAGCAGGAGGCCGTGCAGTGAATCCCACCCGGCTCAGGCGGATCCCGCTGAACGTCACCGCGCTGATCGTGTTCGTACTGTCGATCTTCCCCGTGTACTGGATGATCCTCACGGCGTTCAAACCGGCCGAGGACATCCAGGCGGCCACCCCGCGCTTCCTGCCGACATCGGTGACCTTCGACCACTTCACCACCGCGGTGAACGCGGACGGCTTCTGGTTCTTCTGGCGCAACAGCCTGATCGTGACCGTCGCCTGCGTCCTGCTGACGCTGGTGGTGGCGCTCGGCTCGGCGTTCTCCGTGGCGCGACTGCGGTGGAAGGGACGGCGCGGCTTCATCCTGATGATCTTCATCGCCCAGGTCGCCCCCTGGGAGGCGCTGCTGATCCCGATGTACATCATCGCCCGCGACACGAACATGCTGGACCGCCTGGCGACGCTCACCCTGATCTACTTCATGCTCACGCTGCCGTTCACGATCGTGACGCTGCGCTCCTTCTTCACCGCGATCCCGGTCGACCTGGAGGAGGCCGCGCAGGTCGACGGCTGCACACGGGCCGCGGCCTTCCGGAAGGTGACGCTCCCGCTGCTCGCGCCCGGCCTCCTGGCGACCTCGTTGTTCGGCTTCATCACCGCGTGGAACGAGTTCGCCTTCGCCAACATGCTCATCATCAAGAACCAGGACGAACGCACGCTCCCGGTCTGGCTGTCCTCGTTCTCCAACATCTTCGGCACGGACTGGGGCGCCACCATGGCCGCCTCCACGCTCTTCGCCCTGCCCGTCCTCATCCTCTTCCTGGTCCTGCAGGGCCGGGTGGCCGCCGGAATGACCAGCGGCGCAGTCAAGGGCTAGTCCCCCGCTCCCTCGCCCGCTCCCTCAGCTCACATCACACGCCCGTACGACCGAAGGCTGCTGCATGCCCACATCGAGCAACCATTTCAATCTGGTCCCCTTGCCCGGCCGGGTGGACGCCAGGCCCGGTTCCTTTCTCCTCGGCCCGGACACCGCCGTCCGGGCGCTCCCCGGCACCCGGCCCGCCGCCGATCTCCTGTGTGAACTGCTCGCTCCCGCCATCGGCCGTCCATTGCCGTCGGCCGCCGACGGAAACGTCATGCTGAGCTTGGACGACGACCTGTCCGCGCTCGGCGGCGAGGGCTACGACCTGGACGTCCGCACCGACACCGTCGTGCTGCGCGCCCACCGGCCGGCCGGCCTGCAACGCGGCGTCCAGACCCTGCGCCAGTTGCTGCCGCCGCGTGCTCTCGCTCGCACGCCGGGCGATTCCGACGCGTGGGAACTGCCCTGTGCGCAGATCACCGACAGTCCCCGTTTCGCCTGGCGAGGCGCGATGCTGGACGTCGCGCGCCATTACCAGCCCATCGCTTTCCTCAAACGTTTCGTCGACCTGCTGGCCTTCCACAAGCTCAACGTCTTTCACCTTCACCTGACCGATGACCAGGGCTGGCGCATGCCGGTCGCCGCCTATCCGAAGCTGACCGAAATCGGCGGCCGGCGCCGGGAGACCACCGGGGACGGAATCCCGCACGGCGGCTTCTACACCCGCGCGGAACTGGCCGGCCTCGTCGCCTACGCACAGGCACGCGGCGTGGACGTGGTTCCGGAGATCGAGATGCCCGGCCATGTCCGGGCGGCGCTCGCCGCCTACCCGGAGCTGGGCAACGATCCGGACCGGCGGCTGGAGACCTGGACCCGGTGGGGCGTGTGCGACACGATCCTCGGCGTCCACGACGAGGTTCTGGATTTCTGCCGCGCGGTCCTGGACGAGGTCATGGACGTCTTCCCGTCCCGCCATCTGCACATCGGCGGCGAGGAGTGCCCCACCACCGAATGGGAGGCCAGTCCACGGGCGTCGCGGCGGGCGGCCTCGCTCGGTCTGCCCGGACCGAAGGCGCTGCACGGATGGTTCATGGGAACGATGGCCGACCACATCGTCGCCCGCGGCCGGACCCCCCTCGGCTGGACGGAGAACGGGCAGGATCTGCCGCCGGCGTTCACGGCCGCCACCTGGCGCGACGACGAGCACGGCCTGGCCGCCGCCCGCCGGGGCCAGCAGATCGTCATGGCGCCCCACATCTCGACCTATCTCGACTATCCCCAGTCCGACAGCCCGCACGAGCCCGCCGGCCAGCCGGGACTCGTCGTCGACCTCAAGACCGTCTACCACACCGAGCCGGCCCCGGATCACTGGGAACCGGAGGCCGCGGCTCGCGTGCTGGGCGCGCAGGCGCAGCTCTGGACCGAGTACGCCCCGACCGCCGAGCACATCGAGTACATGGCCTACCCCCGGCTCGCCGCCATGGCCGAGGCGACCTGGACCACCGGGCGTACATGGCCGGGCTTCCAGGCCCGCATGCGCGTCCACCAGGCCCGGCTGGACGCGCTCGGCGTCACCCGCCGCCCCCCGCGGAAGGAGGTTCCCGCACAAGAGACCGGATCATGACCACCGCAAACCCTCTCATCACCCCCGTTCAACCCACCCCCACCGAGAGGAATCGACCATGTCCATCCCGCGTCCTGGCACGGCCACCCGAATAGGCACGGCCATCGCAACGACCCTGGCCATCGGCGGGCTCGGCACCGCCGCGCTCACCGCGCTTCCCGCCAGCGCCGCCGCGGAGGCGGTGCAGGTCCAGTACCGCACCAGCGCCGGCGGAGCCACCGCCTACCAGTCGGAGCCGTGGTTCAAGGTGGTCAACACCGCGTCCACGCCGCTCTCCCTCAGCCAGGTCAAGATCCGCTACTACTTCAAGGCCGACGCCGCCGGCACCCAGTACCGGTTCGCGTGCTCATGGGCCAGGAAGGGGTGCGGCAACATCACCGGCACCTTCGGCGCCCTGGCCGAGCCCACCGCGACCGCCGACCGCTACCTGGAGATCGCCTTCACCTCCGGGGCCGGCTCCCTCGCCCCGGGCACCGACACCGGTGACATGCAGTTGCGCTTCTACCGCGCCGACTGGCAGAGCCTCACCCAGTCCGACGACTACTCCTTCGACGGATCCAGAACCGCCTACGGCGCCTGGGACAAGGTCACCGCGCACATCGGCACCGCCACGGTCTGGGGCACCGCCCCGGCCGGCAACCCGCCGACGGACCCCCCGACCGACCCGCCCACGGACCCGCCCGCCGACGGCCCCACGCTCTTCGACGACTTCGACTACACCTCGCACACCGACCCGGCGATCGGCGCCCACGGCTGGAGCGTCCGCGCCAACTCCGGCGGGCCGGGCGTGCCGGGAGCCACCTGGGCCCCGGAGAACGTCACCTTCGCCATGGAGGGGACCAACTCGATCATGAACCTGGAGACCTCCACGGCGGGCACCGGCGCGACCACCGTGCACACCGAGGTCCTCACCAAGGCGATGAAGTTCAAGAACGGCACCTACGCCGCCCGGGTGAAGTTCTCCGACGCGCCGATCTCGGGACCCGACGGCGACCACGTCGTCCAGACCTTCTTCACCATCAACGACCTCACGGCGCCCATGGCCGACGACTACGCCGAATACGACTTCGAGTATCTCCCGAACGGCGGCTGGGGCGAGCCCTCGAACATCCTCTACGCCACCTCCTGGGAGACGTACCGCCCGGACCCGTGGGAGGCCGTCAACCAGCACTCCCAGACGCGCACGAGCTACGCCGGCTGGCACGATCTCGTGCTCACCATCGACGGCGGCGGCATCCGGTACTACGTCGACGGGCAGTTGTTCGGCACGCACGACGCCCGCTACCTCCCCGAGCGTCCCATGTCGATCAACTTCAATCAGTGGCTCATCGACCTCAACGGCCAGACCGCGACGACCCCCCGCTCCTACGACGAGAAGATCGACTACGTCCTCCATGTGAAGGATCAGGTCCTCACGCCCGCGCAGGTGACGGCCAAGGTCGACGCCTATCGCGCGGCCGGCACCGGTTTCGAGGACACGGTGCCCGGCGGGCAGTGAGCGCCGCCCGCCACTGCTAGTCGCCCGCCACTGCTAGGGGTGCGTGGGGCCGAACGGCCTCACGCACCCCTAGCAGCACTTTCAACCGTGCGGTTGACGCGCGGGGGATCCACTGTCTACGGTGGTTTCAACCGAAAAGTTGAAACTGGAGGGGCGATGACCGCGGATGCGCTGTCCCGAGTCTTCGCCGCCCTCGCGGATCCGACCCGGCGCGACATGGTGGCCCGGCTCTCGGAGGGCGAGGCGACCGTGAGCCAGCTGGCCGGGCCGTACCGGATGACGCTGCAGGCCGTCTACAAGCACCTGCGGGTGCTCGAGGACGCCGGGCTCGTCAGCCGGCCGCGAGGGCCGCAGCCGCGGCCGGTGCGCCTGGAGGTCCAGGCCCTCGATCTGATGGACACCTGGATCGAGCGCCACCGCAGCCGCGTCGAGGAGCGCTACCGCCGCCTTGACGCCGTCCTGGCGGAGTTGAAGGGAGACGAGCATGAGCAGGATCAAAGAGACGGTCATCGAAGCCGACCCGGGCCTGCCGGTCATCCGGGTGATCCGTGACTTCGCGGCGACGCGCGAGCAGCTGTTCCGCGCCCACACCGACCCCGCGTTGTACGCCCGGTGGGTGGGGCCCGACGCCACGACCACCCGGATCGAGCACTGGGACGCGCGCACCGGCGGCAGCTGGCGCTACGTCTCGGTGCACGACGGCACCGAGTACGCGTTCTACGGCTGCTTCCACGAGGTGCGGCCGGACCGCATCGTGCAGACCTTCACGTTCGAGGGCATGCCCGACGACGTCGCACTGGAGACGCTGTGGTTCGAGGACCTGGGCGAGGGCCGTACGCGGCTGCGGGCGCAGTCGCTGGTCGACAGCATCGAAAGCCGCGACGCGTGGCTGCGCAGCGGCATGGAGACCGGTGTCAACGAGGGTTACGCCAAGCTGGAGAGGATGCTCGCCGATGGCTCTGTCTGAGCGCCCGGCCGAGCGGCACCGGCAGATCGCCGGGCTGTTCACCGACCGCGTCCGCGGTGCCCGGTCCTGGGACGCGCCGTCCCCGGTGGCCGACTGGACCGCCCGCGACGTCGTGCGTCACCTGACCGAATGGTTCCCCGCGTTCCTGGCCTCCGGCGCCGGCGTCGAACTGGCCCGCGGACCGTCGGTGGACGAGAACCCGGTGGCCGCGTGGCAGGTTCACTGCGACGCGGTGCAGGCGGTGCTGGACGATCCGGAGACCGCGCACCGGAAGTTCACCAACCCGCACATCGGCACGCTGCCCCTGGACTCGGCGATCGACCGGTTCTACACCGCCGACGTGTTCATGCACACCTGGGATCTCTCCAGGGCCACCGGCCAGGACGACCGGCTGGACGCCGACTTCTGCGCTCAACTCCTCGGCGGAATGGAGGAGATGGAGGAGGTCATCCGCTCCTCCGGCCAGTACGGTCCCCGGGTCGAGGTGCCCGCCGATGCGGACACCCAGGCCAAACTGCTGGGCTTCATCGGCCGGGACCCGTTCTGGCGGGGGCCGGACGCCTCCTGACCCTGACCCCGGCCTGACGCACGCTCAGCGGTGACCGTGGACGACCGCCGACGGCCGGCGCAGTGCCGGGGCCAGCCACCGGTCGAGGAGGGCGCGGAGCCGGGCGTCGTCCTGCGGCGGCTCGCCCGGGTGCTGCAGCAGCGACGCCAGCAGCCGCATGATGATCTCGGCGAGCCCGTTGAGGTCGTCCTCGCCGACGCCGGCGGCCTCCCAGTCGACGGGGTAGCGCTTCAGCATCTGGGCGCCGTAGGCGATGGCGTCCCCGGTGGTGATCCCGCGGCCGAAGGCGCCGGAGTCCCCGAGTTGCAGCAGCAGGCTCAGATGCGGCTCGGTCGGGATGGTCCGCACGCAGAAGACCATGCCCTCCACCACGGCCTCGGCCGGGTCGCCGATCCCCTGGAGGTGGTCGATGAGCCGATCGACGAACGACTCCGCGCCCTGGGCCGCCACCTCGCCGATGATGTCGCTGATCCGGGCGAAGTGGCGGTAGACGGTCTGGCGGGTGACGCCGAGCTCGGCGGCGACGTCGGACAGGGTCGTCTTCGCGACGCCGTGCCTTTCGAGGCAGCGGGCGGTCGCGTCGATGATGCGCTGCCGGGCCTCGGCAGAGGACGCGGGAGGCCGGCCTCCCCAGCCGTGGTGCGACATGGCCCTAGGATCCCACAGGCCGCGCGGCCGGCCGTGACCTCGTCGCGCGGAGTGCGACCAGGATGAACACGGTCGCGGCGACGGCGCAGAGCACGGCGTACCACAGGCTGCCGACCGGCGTGCCCTGCTCGGTGACGCCGCCGGCCGACGCGAGGTACGCCGGCAGCGCGATCAGCCACAGGACGACGTGGACCCCGAGGTACGCCGCCGGATAGGTCCGCGCGAACCGCGGCGACGCCGCCGGGGTCACCGCGTCGGCGCGCACCGCACGCCAGGCGTCCACGAGCAGGTAGAGGCCGGCGATCCAGACCACGGCGAGCTCGGCGCCGAGGATGGCCCGCTGGATCCCGAGCCGGTCCTCGCCGCGGAAGGCGCCGCTGGGCGCGCTCACGATGATCATCGCCAGCGGCGTCACGGCGCCGGCGACGACGGTGCGCCAGGCGACGTGCGGGCCGGTGAGCGTGCCGCGGCCGTCCTTCGGGCCGACCAGGCGGACCACGAGGTAGGTCATCGCGCCGAAGGAGACCGAGGCGAACAGGAGCATGCTGTTCATCGGCACCGAGGCGAGCGCCGGCTGGTTGATCATCTCGTTGCCGGGGTTCCACGCCCACCACTTCAGCTGGGGACCGAGATGGTCGAAGACCTCGTAGAAGACCTGGCAGGCGAACGCGACCGCCACCGAGCCGATCAGCGGCCCGCGCCGCGCGAAGACGCCGAGGGTCCGGACCAGCTCGTAGGCGAGCTGCGACAGCGCGGGATAGAACGCCACGATGTAGAGCGGCAGCCGGTCGTACATGAACTGCACGGTGAACACGTTGTGGGAGAAGATGAACCCGACGTGCTCCTCCAGGCCGAACCAGCCCGGGAAGTAGAGCGGCGGCTCGATCACCGCGAGGTAGACGACCGAGGCGAACCACAGCGAGATGTTGACCGGGTCGCCGTCGCGCCTCCACCGCCGCCACGCGTGGACGAGGGCGAACACCGCGCCGCCGACGATGAGCAGTTCGAGGACGAGCATGGTGCCGTTCTCAAGGCCGAACGGGTTGCGGAAGGTCACCATCGGGTGGGCGTCGTGGCACGAGAAGCCGAGTCCTTCGGCGACGCGCTCGGCCGCCGAGTCGCAGGTGTAGTCCATTGCTCGCTCCCCGGTCAGGCGCCGACGCGGTCGTCGCTGCGGCCGGTTCCGGCGGGCGACGCGCTCGCGGGCCCGGTGTAGCCGGTGAAGTCGGTGCCGGGCGGGTCCCGCCGGTCGTCGAACCCGCCGGGCACGACCGTGCGACCGAGCCGCTGACGCAGCTTGTAGCGCGCGATGCCGAACCAGAACCGCGGATCGGCGGCCATCTGCCTGAGCGACCTGTCGAGGTTGAACACCTGCGCGAACGTCTGCTCGACGTAGGCGTCCTCGCGGCTCGCGGCGTTGATGGCGTTGAAGATGGGCCAGCTCAGGCGCGCCGCCAGCCTGCGGCGCCAGGCGGGGGCGATCTCCGTCCCGGTCGCGAAGTCGTAGGCCTGGTCGCGGGCCATCGCGAGCATCCAGGGCACGTCGAGGGACTTCTTCTGCCGGTCGAGGAACGCGCGGAAGAAGGCGGGGCCGGCGGGGTCGCGGTCGCGCAGCAGCTCGCCGAGGATGAGCGCGGAGCGGGCGGCCGAGCTCATCCCCTGGGCGTAGAACGGGTTGAAGGCGCAGATCGAGTCGCCGACGCAGACCAGCCCGGTCGGGGGGACGTCGAGCAGGTCGAAGCGGCGCCACTTGTTCCCGGTCGCGCGGGTCAGGTGCACCTCGGAGATCGGAGTGCAGGCACGGGTCGCCTGACCGAAGGTCGTGGCCCGCACACGGTCGACCCCGGCCTCGAACGCGTCGGCCTTGCGCGGCATCTCGATGCCCCACGACCCCATGCACACGATGGCGCGGTCGCCCTCGATCGGGAAGAAGTTGCTGAGGAACTCGTGCTCTTCGGGGTGGTCGCCGGTGTCCTGGGTCGGCGTGACGACGAGATGCCTCCACCACCACGACGCCGGGCGCCGGTCGGCGGAAGGCAGGTCGTACCACCGCGAGGTGTAGGTGACCTTGGCGTCGAGGGTGTTCTCCGGCGGTGCGGGCCAGCCGGCCGCGCCGAGCCAGTCGACGACCGAGGACCCGCGGCCCAGCGCGTCGACGACCAGGTCGGCGGCCAGGTACAGCTCTTCGCCGTCGGCGGTGCGGTACTCGGCCCCCTCGACGCGTCCCCGCGTGGTGCCGGCCTCGGTGGAGCGGAGCCCGGTGACGGTCGCGCCCTCGCGGATCTCGATGGCCGGTAGCTCGCGGATCTTCTCGCGCAGGACCCGTTCGATGAGCACGCGGGAGCTGTAGACCATCGTCATCGATCCGGACTTGCGCGGTGCCCAGCCGTCGTTCTCGCAGTAGGCCGCGTCCATCGACGGCATCAGGTGCAGCCCGCCCGCGGCGATCAGCGCCTCCTCGAACCCGGGGAAGATCTCGTCGATCGCGCGGCGGCCGGAGTTGAGGAGGAAGTGCGGATGCTTGCTCTGCGGGACGCCCCGGCGGTGCTCCGCGCCCGGCGGCAGCCGGTCGCGTTCCAGGACGATCACCTCGTCGTAGTGCTTCGCGAGCGCTCCCGCGGCGCACAGTCCCGCCACGCTGCCGCCGAGCACCACAGCCGTTTCTCGCCGCATCCCGCCCTCACCTCATTCATACAGAATATGGATGAATGTATGACTCAGGACAAGGCGGGGTCAACCGGCCTGGGGACGCGGCTCGGAACGCGGCTCGGGGAACGCGGCTCGGGGAACGCGGCCGGGCTGGGCGTGCGGGTCACCGGACTGCGGGGTCTACCGTCCGGCCAGTTCGTCGGCCTTGGCCCGGATGAGCCGCCGGACGATGAGGGCGGACCGCGAGGGCCGGCCGTCCTGCCGCTGGGTCAGGCACAGGCGGACGGGCGGCGCATCGCGCAGGGGAACCCAGACGAGGTCGGCGATGTCCGCCGAGGTGTCGAACCGGGCGAGGATGCCGAGCCCCGCCCCTTGAGCGACCATCACCTTGACGGTGCGCGCCGACATGGCCTGGACGACGACATCGGGATCGGCGACGTGCCGGTGCAGCATCTCCCACATGACGGTGCCCGCCCGCATGGTGACGATGGGCCAGGTCTCCAGATCGCGCCAATGGACGTGGTCGCGTCCGGCCAGCGGATGGTCGGTCCGCACGCAGGCCCCGACGGGGGCGGAGACGAGCGGTATCCGGCGCAGCCCCGGCGCGGCCGGGCTCACCGGCGTGGTGACCACCCCGAAATCGAGCGCGCCGTCGAGAACGGCGGCCTCGATGGCGGCCGAGGCGCCCTCGCGGACGGTGAACCTCAGCCCCGGATGATGCTCGCGCAACCGGCCCACGACCGGCGCGATGATCGTCTCGGCGGTCACCGAGACGCCGCCGATCTGGACACGGCCGCGGTACGCGGCACCGGACTCCATGGCCGACTCGCGCACCGCGTCCTCGGCCGCCACGAGCCGTCCCAGCGGTTCGATCAGTTCCTGGCCGGCCGGTGTGGGCCGCACGCCGTGCCGGCTGCGGGTGAGCAGGACGACGTCGAGCTCTTCCTCCAGCAGCGCGATCTGCTGGCCGATGCTGGGCTGGCTGACGCCGCACCGGGCGGCCGCCGCGCGCAGCGACCCGGTCTCGATGGCGGCCAGGAAGTACCGCGCCCGTTCCACCCGCACCGGCTCACTATAAAAGCAAAGCCTTTCACCCGTGAACTCTGATCGCGTCTTCCCGGCACTCCAATGAACAGGCATGTTGACGTTGGCCCGCCTTTCGGGCCTTGACGGCGGTTCGCACGTGAAAGGAATACCCATTGTCCGACGGTCCACTGAGCGGCGTACGCGTCCTCGACGTGTCGACGATCCTGGCCGGTCCCCTGGCGTCCTCGCTGCTCGGCGAGTTCGGCGCCGAGGTGATCAAGATCGAGCATCCCGCCGAGGGCGACCCGGCGCGCCGCTACCCGCCGCTGGAGGACGGCGAGTCGGCCGCCTGGGCGATGCTGGCCCGCGCCAAGCGGAGCGTCACGATCGACCTGCACCACGCCGAGGCCGCCGCCCTGGTCGGCCGGCTGGCCGCGGCCGCGGACATCGTGGTGACCAACTTCCGCCCGGCGACGCTGCGCCGGTTCCGCATCGACTTCGACGACCTCCGGGCGTACCGGCCGGATCTGGTGATGGTCCACGTGAGCGCGTTCGGGCGCACCGGCCCCTACGCCGACCGACCCGGCTTCGCCCGCGTCGCGGAGGCGTTCGCGGGCCTGACCTACCGCACCGGCGACCCGGAACGGCCGCCGGTCTTCGCCGGCTACCCCGTGGCCGACGGCGTCACCGGCATCTACGCCGCGTTCGCGGCCATGCTCGCGCTGCGCCAGCGGGACCTCACCGGCGAGGCGCAACTGGCCGACATCCCCCTCTACGAACCGCTGCTGCGGATGATGGAGGACTTCGTCGTCGAGTACGGCGCGACCGGTGAGAACCGTGAACGCCAGGGCAACGAGAACCCGCACATCAGCCCCAACAGCCTCTACCGCACCCGCGACGGCCGCTGGCTGGCGCTGCCCGCCTCGACCGAGCAGATGTGGCGCCGGCTGGTGAAGGTCATGGACGCCGCGGACCTCGCCGTCCACGACTCCATGACCGCCCGGCTGGAGCACCGCGAGGAGATCGAGGCGCGGGTCGCCGACTTCGTCGCGTCCCACGATCTCGAACCGCTGATGTCGCTGCTCCTCGACGCCGGGGTGGCCGCCGGGCCGGTGAACTCGGCGGCCGACATCTGCGCCGATCCGCACATCCGCGCCCGCGGATCGGTGGTGGAGGTGCCCGGCGGACCCACCGGCCGCCCCCGTCTCATGCAGGCGCCGGCCGGCCGCTTCTCCGGGTTCGACGCCACGATCGGCCACACCGCGCCGGCGCTGGGCCAGCACACCACCGACGTACTGCGGGACCTCGCCGGGCTCACGGAGCCGGAGATCGACGAACTACGCCACCGAGGATTGGTCTGACCGAGAAAGAGCCTGCCCATGACCATGGCCACCCTGTCCATCATCCTGCTGGTCGCGCTCTTCGCGGCGACCCTGATCCCCGCGTTCGACCTCGGGCTGGCCGCCCTGGTCGCCGCCTTCGTCCTCGGCCTCGCCGCCGATGTCGCCACGGACGAGGTGACGGGGTTCTTCCCGTCCGGCTTCTTCGTCCTCATCGTCGGGGTGACGGCCCTGTTCGGCGTCGCCCAGCTCAACGGGACCCTCGACTGGCTGCTCGACCTCATGCTGCGCCTGGTCCGCGGCAGGCTGGTGCTGATCGTGCTGGTCCCGTTCGTGATCGGCGCCGTGCTCACCGCCGTCGGAACGCTGCCCGCGGCCTGCACGGCGATCGTCTCCCCGATCGCGCTGGGCTTCGCCGCGCGGTACCGGATCTCGCCGCTGATCGCCGCCGTCCTCGGCGTCACCGGGATCATCAGCGGGCTGCTCTCGCCGCTCGCCGTCTACGGCGTCACCGCACGCGAGCTGAGCGAGAAGCAGGGCATCGGACTCCCCGGCTCGGCCCCCGTGTCCTTCATGCTCGGCGGCCTGCTCACCGGCCTGATCGTGTGCACGGCCCTGCTGGTCGTCGGCACGCGGACCGGTGCCGTACCGTCCGGCCGGGTGGCCGCCCCGGCCCGTCCCACCGCACCGGACCGTCCCGCACCGGACCGTCCCGCTCCGGACCATCCCGCACCGGGCGGCGCCGCATCGGAGCCTCCGGCGAAGATCTCCGTGTCCACCGCCACGGCCGGTACGGCGACGGCCGTCCACGCCGCGCCGGCGGGGACGCTCGACCAGCGCGGAGTCCGCGCTCTCACGCTCTCCTGCCTGCTCGCCGTGGTCGTCCTCTCGGTCGGATTCGACATGAACATCGGCTACCTCGGGCTCACCGCGGCCCTGGTCCTGCAGCTGGTGCTCCGCCTGCCGTCCGGTGAGATCATCTCCAGGATCCCGTGGAACGTCGTCCTGCTGATCGGCGGGCTGCTGACCTACGTCGGCCTGATGCAGCACCTGGGCGCGTTCAAGCAGATCAGCGACATGCTCAAGGTGGACGGGTCGCCCATGCTCAGCCTGCTGGTGGTCTGCTACATCGCGGGGGTCACGTCCTTCGCCGCCAGCTCCATCGCGGTGTTCGTGACCGCCATGCCGCTGCTGCCCCCACTGGTGGCCGAAGGCGTGTCCCCGGTGGGCGGCGTGCTCGCCCTCGCCTTGGCCTCGGTGATGGTCGACATCAATCCGCTCGGCATCACCGGCGGTCTGATCCTCGGCGCCGCCGAACCGTCGGCACGGCCGCGCCTGTTCCGCAACCTGCTGATCTACGGCCTCGTCTCGATCCCCGTCGCGCCTTTCCTGACCTGGCTCGCGTTCGGCTGGTGGTGAACGGCGCTAAGGTGAATAAGCGCATAGTCACCAAGTAGGATGTGCGTGCCAAGGCTCAGCGGCTGCGCATCGTGCCGGAAACCCCAAGGTGGTCGCCTCCGCGAGCAGCGGCGTCGTTAGCGTGCAGCGGACTCGAAGGAGGCGAGAGTCGCCGATGGCCAGACGGCAGGCCCGATTCACCGCACAGGATCTGGCGGACGATCCCCGGCTGCGGGACCACTCCCCCGATCTCTGGCGGGGGGAACTCGGCGACGTGCAGCGCGGCCTGCTGACGTCGGCGGTGCGCTGCTTCGCCGCGAACGGCTTCCACGCCACGACCACACGCGACATCGCCGAGGGCGTGAGCCTGAGCCCGGCGGCGCTCTACGTCCACTTCCCGTCGAAGGAACTGGTGCTGTTCGAGATCATCCGAGTCGGCCACGAGCAGGCGCTGGCGTGCGTCCAGCACCCGTCCATCCTGGGAGTGGCGAACTCGGCGGACCGGCTGCGCGCCATCATCGCGGCGTACACCGCGTGGCACGCCCGCCACCACGTGGTCGCGCGCGTCTGCCAGATGGAGCTCGCCGGCCTGACGGCCGAGCACTACGACGAGGTACTGGAGCTGCGCCACCGGACGAACGAGTTCTTCCGCGATGCGGTCGCCCGCGGAGTCTCGGACGGCTCGTTCGCGCAGGTCGACGTCAAGCGGGTCACGCGCGCGATGCTGTCGCTGAGCATCGATCTCGTCCGCTGGTACCGGCTCGACGGCGCCGACTCGCCCGAGCAGCTCGGCGAGTTCTACGCCGACCTCGCGCTGAAGCTGGTCGCCCGCGACGAACCGGGCCGCCGCACGGCGTCGGGCTGATCTCGCAGGGCAGGGCCGCGTTCACCGGCCGGGGGCGGGGGTGGAACCGGGCGTCCGGTGATCCTTGACACGGCTTCCGCCCGTAGGTAACTATGCGCTTAGTCAGTCGATTTGGACGGCCCCCCATCCTCCGACGACGAGGAGAAGCCCCATGCTCCGCACCCGAAGCGAGCACGACGGCACCGACGACCACCCGCCCACACCGCCCCCGGTGACCGCCCGCCGCGTCGCCGCCGAATCCGGGCGGACGCCCTGATGGCGCCAGGACGGCGCCCGAGGAGCTCGCGCGGTTCGGCGTCACGGTGAACGCGATCTCGCCCAACGCGCAGACCCGGACCGGCGCCCCGGTTCCATGCAACGGAGGACGGAATGCGCATTGACGGACGGGCGCTGATGGACAGGGCGCCGACCGACCGGACACGGACCAGCGGAGCACGGGCGAACGGGGCACCGGCCAACGGGGCGGTGCCGGTGCAGCCGGCGGCGAACCCCCTCCCCTCCACCGTCTTCCTCGACCTGCTGGCGCGCGAGGCTCCGCCCGCCGATTTCGACGGGCCGCTGGTGACGGCCCGCGCGGCGGGCGCGGGCCCCGACGCGCTCGCGCAACTGGAGGGCGCCAAGCTCGCGGCGCTGCGGGTGCGCGCCATCATGCAGCGGTACACCCGCCGCGAGGCCGAGCTGTCCGCGCTGTTCGACACCGCCGGCGAACTGGCCGGGCTGCACGACCCCGACGCGATCCTGGACGGGATCGTGCGCCGCGCCCGCTGGCTGCTGAACGCCGACATCGCCTACCTGACGCTGAACGACGACGAGCGCGGCGACACCTGCATGCGGGTGACCGACGGGTCGGTCTCGGCGGCGTTCCGGCGGCTGCGGATCCCGCTGGGCGACGGGCTGGGCGGGCTGGTGGCGCAGACGGCGATGCCCTACAGCAGCGACGACTACCTCAACGACCCGCAGTTCCGGCACCGCGCCTTCATCGACGAGGCGGTGGCCGAGGAGGCGCTGGTGGCGATCCTGGGCGTGCCGATGCGGCTGGGCAGCCGGGTGATCGGCGTGCTGTACGCGGCGAACCGCGGCGAGCGCCCGTTCGACCAGGAGAAGGCGGTGCTGCTGGGGTCGCTGGCCTCGTACGCCGCCGTGGCCATCGACAAGGTACGGCTGCTGGAGGAGACCCGCGCGGCGATGAGGGAGCTGGAAACGGCCGGCGCGAAGGCCAGGGCGCGCGGCGTCGCGGTCGAGCGGGCCGCACAGGCGCACGAGCGCATGACCGCCCTGGTCGTGCGGGGCGGCGGAGCCGCGGACGTGGCGGCGGTGGTCACCGAGGTGCTGGGCGGCGGCCTGCACGTCCTGGACGCCGCCGGCCGCGCCCTGGCCGCCGCCGGTGATCCGGCGCCGCTCGCCGAGGACGAGCTCTCCCGGGTCATGGTCACCGCCCACTCCCCCGGCACGCGGGGGCGGACGGTGCGGCGCGGCGACCTGTGGATCGCCTCGGTGTCCACCGGTGCGGAGGTGCTCGGCGCGCTGGTGCTGCGCACGGCGGCGGAGGTCTCCGACGCCGACCGGCGCATCCTGGAACGCGCCGCGCTGGTCACCGCGCTGCTGATGCTGCTGCGGCGCAGCGTCACCGAGGCCGAGGGCCGGGTCCGCGGCGAGCTGCTGGACGATCTGCTGGACGGGCGCGTGGACGGCGGCGAGGCGTTCGAGGCGCGGGCCCGCCGGGTGAACCTGGACCTGGAGGCCCCGCACGTCGTGCTGTCGGCCCGCTGCGCCTCGCCCGACCTTCGCGGGCGCGCCGCGTTCTGGGCGGCCTCGCACGCCGCGGTGTCGCGCGGGCTGGCGGCGGCGCGCCGCGAGGAGGTCGTCCTGCTGCTGCCCGGCGACGAGCCCGGTGAGACCGCGGACCGGGTCGCGAAGGAGCTGGGCGCTGCGCTGGCGGCGCCCGTCACCGTCGGCGCGGCCGGGCCGGTGCGCGATCCCTCCGGGGTCGCCGCCGCCCACCGGGAGGCGCGGCGCTGCGCCGAGGCGCTGGTGGCCCTCGGCCGCCGGGACGGCGGCGCGGACGCCCGCGAGCTGGGCTTCGTCGGCCTGCTCATCGGCGCCGACCGCGATGTCGGCGGTTTCCTGCGCGCGACGCTCGGCCCGGTGATCGACTACGACGCGCGCCGCGGCACGTCCCTGACCGGGACGCTGGAGGTCTACTTCGACGCCGGGTGCAGCCTGTCCAGGACGGCCGAGCGCCTGCACATCCATGTCAACACCGTCACCCAGCGGCTCAACCGGGTCGGCCGCCTGCTCGGCGACGGCTGGCAGGAGCCCGGCCGGGCCCTGGACATCCAGCTGGCGATCCGCCTGCACCGTCTCCAGGGCCCGCGGGGCTGAGCCGGTCGAGCCGGTCGAGCCGGCGCGGCGGGGTCAGGCCCGGGCGTCGACGGGCCTGCCGGCGTCGGATGCCCCGTCGCCGGAGTCGCCGGACGTGCCGGCCGCGCGGCGGGAGGGCAGCAGGCGGCGGGCCGTCCCCCAGATGCCCCGGCGGAACAGCAGCACGATCACGATGAAGATCGTGCCGGTGACGATCCCCGTCTCCGCGAACCCGGCGGTGGCCAGGTAGTCCTGGAGCAGGACGACCAGGGCCGCGCCGATCGTGCCGCCCCACAAGGTGCCGATGCCGCCGAGGATGACCATCATCACGACCTGCCCGGAGGTGGTCCAGTAGACGCCGTCGAGCGAGGCGAAGCCGTGCCCGATGGCGAACACGCCGCCGGCCGTCCCGGAGAGGCCGGCGGACAGGACGAACGCCAGCAGCTTGTAGCGGTCGACGGGGTAGCCGAGGGCCCGCGCGCGGGCCGGGTTGTCGCGGATGGACACCAGCACCCGGCCGAACGGCGAGCGGACGATGCGCCAGGCGGCGAACAGCCCGGCCAGGACGAACGGCAGGCCGGCGTAGTAGAAGTAGAACGGCTCGGACAGGTCGAGCCCGAACAGTTCCCGGGGGATGCCCTGCAGGCCGTTCTCCCCGCCCGTCACGTCCCGCCACTGGTTGGCGAGGAAGTAGATCATCTGGGCGAAGGCCAGGGTGACCATCGCGAAGTAGATCCCGGTCAGCCGTACCGACAGGAAGCCGATCGGGAGCGCCAGCAGCGCCGCGAACGCCGCGCCGCCCATGATCGCGACCGGGAACGGCATTCCGGTGTGCAGCGCGATCAGGCCGGTGCAGTACGCCGACCCGCCCCAGAACGCGGCGTGCCCGAACGACAGCAGCCCGGTGAAGCCCAGCAGCAGGTCCACCGCCGCGGCGAACAGCGCCCAGCAGGCGATGTCCAGGGCGACCGGCGGGTAGATCATCCAGGGGAGGGCGAGGGCGGCGATCAGCCCGGCCGCCAGGAGCGGCGGCCCGGCCCGGCCCGAGCGCGCCAGCCTGTGAAGGATCATCTGAACGCCTCCTCGCGTCCGAACAGCCCGGCCGGGCGCCACAGCAGCACGGCGGCCATGAGGATGAACACGAGGGTCTGGGAGAGCGCGGGCACGTACAGGTTGCCCAGCGCCGACACCAGCCCGACGGCGAAGCCCGCGGCGACCGACCCGAACACCGAGCCGAGGCCGCCGATCACCACGACCGCGAAGACGGTGATGATCAGGTCGGCGCCCATCAGCGGGTTGACCGCCCGCATCGGCGCGGCGAGGACCCCGGCGAAGCCGGCCAGCGCGATCCCGAACCCGAACACCGGGGTCACCCACCGGCCGACGTCGATGCCCATGGCCCGGGTCAGTTCGGGCCGCTCGGTCGCCGCCCGGACGATCATCCCGACCCGGGTGCGGGTGAGGACGAGCCAGACCGCGACGCACACCACCGCCGACGCCGCCAGCACGAACACCTGGTAGGCGGGGTAGGTGAACAGGCCCAGGTCGAGCGAGCCGTTCAGCGCGGACGGCCTGGGGTACGGCTGGGAGTTCACCCCGTACTCGCGCTTCACCAGGTCCTGGAGGATCAGCGCCAGCCCGAACGTGAACAGGAAGTTGTAGAGCGGGTCCAGCGGCGTCAGGCGACGGATGAACAACCTTTCCAGGACGATCCCGCCCGCGCCCAGCAGCAGCGGGACCAGCACCAGGGACAGCCAGAAGTTCAGGCCGAACGAGTCGAGCGCGATGAACGCCCCGAAGGCGCCGAGCATGTAGAACGCGCCGTGGGCGAGGTTGACGACGTGGAGCATCCCGAAGATGACGGACAGGCCGAGGGCGAGCAGGGCGAAGAACGCCCCGCCGACCAGCCCGTTGAACGCCTGCTGCAGCACGCCCGCCGCCTACAGCTTGCAGGCCGCGTCGGGCTGCGGCTGGAACGCCTCCGGCGCGGGGATGGTCTTGAGGACCTTCACGTAGTCCCACGGCTCCTTGACCTCGCCGGCCGGCTTCACCTGCGACAGGTACGCGTCGTGGAGCAGCAGATGGTCCTGGGCCCGGATGGTGGCGTTGCGGGCGAACATGTCCTCGAACTCGTGGCCCTCCAACTGCTTGACCACCTCGTCGGACGCGTCGGTGCCGCCGCGCTGCACGGCCTCCAGGTAGGTCAGGGCGGCCGAGTAGTTGCCGGCCATGTTGGCCGTGGGACGCTGGCCGGTCTTGGCTTGGAACTTGTCCGCCCACGCGCGGGACTTGTCGTCCATGTTCCAGAACCACATGTCCGTGTAGCGGGTCCCTGCCAGGGCGTTCGGGCCGAGGGAGTGGATGTCGCTGAGGGCCAGGAGCCCGACCGCGAGGTCGACGCCCTTGTCGCGCAGTTTGTACTCGTTGTACTGCTTCACCAGGTTGACCAGGTCACCGCCGGCGTGCATGGTGCCGAGCACCTTCGGCTTGGGGTCGAGGTTCGGCGCCTTGAGCAGGAACGTGGAGAAGTTGTCGTTGGGGAACGCCGTCGGATCGGACTCGACCACGCCGCCGCCGGCGGCCTTGATCGCCGTGGTGAAGGTCTTCTGCATGTCCTGCCCGAACGCGTAGTCCGGGTAGATGATGTACCAGTTCTCGCCGCCGTCCTTGGTCACCTCGGTACCGGTGCCGTGGGCGAGCATGTAGCTGTTGTAGCCGTAGTGGAAGGTGTACTTGTTGCACTGTTTGCCTTCCAGCTCGGTGCTCGCGGCGCCGACGTCGATGAACACCTTCTTCTTGGTCTTGGCGATGTTGGCGACGGCGAACGCGGCCGACGAGGTCGGCACGTCCAGGAGCACGTCGGCGTTCTGCCGGTCGTAGAGCTCCTGCGCCTTGGAGTTGGCGATCTCGGGCTTGTTCTGGTGGTCGGCGGAGATGACCTCGATCTTGTCGGTCACCGCCTTGTCGCCGTACTTGGCCTTGAAGTCGGCCACGGCCATCTTCACCGCCTCTACCGTCTTCCGGCCCGAGGTGTCGGAGTAGATGCCCGACTGGTCGTTCAGCACGGCCAGCACCACCTTGTCCTCGCTGATCGCGCCCCCGCCGCCGCCCGGCCCGCCGCCCCCGCATCCGGCCAGCAGCAGCCCCGCGGCGGCCAGGCCGCCGGTCCAGCCCATGATCTTCATCGGTTCTCCTCTGTTCCCGGGATCGCGGTGGTCGTCAGATGCCGAGGTAGTCGAGCAGCTCGTGCTCGCGTTCGCGGACCTGGTCGTTGTCCATTGACTCGACGATCCGGCCCTCGGCGAGCAGGTAGTGGCGGTCGGCGACGGTGGCGGCGAAGTGCACGTTCTGCTCGATGAGCAGGACGGTGACCCCGGCGGCCTTGACCTCGCGGAGGATCTCGCCGA
>NZ_JBEZGN010000035.1:0-111802 GCF_040650055.1 Spirillospora sp. NPDC048819
GCCGACGCCGCCTGGTCCGTACCCAGCTACCTCCTCTCCGGGATGATCATCTGGGGCGGGGTGGGGTGGCTGCTGTCCGAATGGACGGGGCAGACCTGGCTGACCCTGGTCGGCGTGGTCCTGGGCGTCGGGCTCGCCATCTACCTGGTCTACGTGAAGTACGGTCGCCACTCCCTCTGAGCGGCCCCGCCGCCGAGGAAGCCTTCGTGAAACATCACCACATTGATGAAGGGAACGCCGCGTGAACGCGCTGACGGTCCTCGCCGCCTCCGGTGAGGGGGAGTTCCAGGCTCCGGGGACGGAGCTGTTCGACTTCCCGCCCCTCTTCGCCGGCGGCCCCGCCTGGCTCACCAAGCCCGTCGTCTTCGCGGTCTTCGGCGCACTGGTCGTCTGCGTCGTGTTCTGGATGGCGTTCGCCAAGCCGAAGCTGGTGCCCAGGGGCATGCAGAACATCGGCGAGGTCGGCTACATGTTCGTGCGGGACGAGATCGCCCGCCCGTTCCTCGGCCGCAACACCGAGCGGTGGATGCCGCTGCTCATGTCGCTGTTCTTCCTGATCTGGGTCTGGAACATCTTCTCGGTCATCCCGATCATCCAGTTCCCGATCGCCTCGCACATCGCGTTCCCGGCCGTCCTGGCGATCTTCGTCTACTGCATCAAGGTGTACCTGGGCATCAAGCACCAGGGCCCGGTGAAGTACTTCACGAACATGATCCCCAAGGGCCTGCCGCTGCCCGTCTACTTCCTGCTGGTGCCGATCGAGTACCTCTCGACCTTCATCATCGCCCCCTTCACCCACGCGGTGCGGCTCTTCGCCAACATGTTCGCCGGGCACATGATCCTCGCGTTCTTCAGCCTCGTCGGCTTCTGGTTCCTGTTCGAGAAGCCCACGGCGCTCGGGTTCGGGGTCGGCATCATCGGCGTGCTCGTCACCATCCTGCTGACCGTGTTCGAGTTGCTGATCCAGTTCCTGCAGGCGTTCCTGTTCGCGATGCTCGCCGCCATGTACATCCAGAGCGGCCTGCACGCGGACCATTAAGCCCGGGCCCGCGGTGCCCCGGCACGGGGGCCCAGCAAGACAACCTCGACAAGCCAGACCGGCGGAGACTCCGCCGGCCGACAGAAAAGGAAAGAACCCATGACGGGAGTCCTCGCCGAAGTCAATGGCAACGTCACCTCGATCGGCTATGGCCTCGCGGCCATCGGCCCGGGCATCGGCATCGGCATCATCTTCGGTCAGGGCGTGAACGCGATCGCCCGTCAGCCGGAGCTGACCGGCGTGATCCGCACCAACATGATGCTCGGCTTCGTCCTCACCGAGGCGCTGGCGCTGATCGGCCTGGTCGCGCCGTTCATCTTCCAGGGCATCTGAGCACGGGTCCCAGCTGAGGAAGGGCTGCAGACATGATCGGAGCAGCTTCCGTCCTTGCGGCGGAGGAGAACAACCCTCTCGTCCCGCACGCCTACGAGCTCGTAGTCGGCATCTTCGCGTTCCTCGTCGTGATGATCGTCCTTGGCAAGATCCTCACTCCGCGGCTGCAGGAGACGCTGGAGAAGAGGACCGAGGCGATCGAGGGCGGGCTCGAGCGGGCCGAGCAGGCGCAGAAGGAGGCCCAGCAGGTCCTCGACCAGTACAAGGCGCAGCAGAAGGCGGCCGCGGTCGAGGCCTCCAACGAGCGCCGCAAGGCCGAGGAGCAGGGCGCGCAGATCATCGCCCAGGCCAAGGAGCAGGCCCAGGTCGAGGCGCGCCGGATCGTCGACAACGCCAAGGCGCAGATCGAGGCGGAGCGGCAGCAGGCGCTGCAGTCGCTGCGGGCCGAGATCGGCGCCATGTCGGTCGAGCTGGCCGGACGTGTCGTGGGCGAGTCCCTTGAGGACGACGCGCGGCAGAGCCGGGTCGTCGACCGGTTCCTCGAAGAACTCGAGGAGCGCGCTCGCACGCAGGAGCAGATCACATCATGACCATCACGGGAGCGGTGAGCAGGGCGTCGCTGGCCGAGGCCAAGGAGCGGCTGGAGGCGGTCATCCCGTCCTCCGACCTGGCCGAGCTCGGCGGCGACCTGTTCGCGGTGCTGCACCTGATCGACCGCGAGCACGGCCTGCGGCGGGCGGTCTCCGACCCGTCGCGGGACGGTGCCGACAAGGCGCAGCTCGTCCAGATCCTGCTGGAGGGCAAGGTGTCGCCGGCCGCTCTCGGGCTGGTCGCCGACGTCGTCCGGCTGCGCTGGTCCAAGCCGTCGGAGCTGTCGGACGCGGTGGAGGTCCTCGCGGTCACCGCCGAGGCCGCCCGCGCCGAGGCCGACCGCCGTATCGACGACCTGGAGGACGAGCTCTTCCGGTTCTCCCGGGTCATCGAGGGCGAGGCCGAGCTGCGCGGCGCCCTGGCCGGGCCGGGGCTGCCGGCCGAGCGCAAGCTCGGGCTGGTCCAGGCGCTGCTGGAGGGCAAGGTCACGGCGTCGACGCTGACGCTGGTCACCGAGCTGGTGCTGCGTCCGCGAGGACGTAGCCTGGAAGGCGGGCTGGCCGAGTACGGCAAGCTCGTCGCCCAGCGCCGGCAGCGGCTGGTCGCGCTGGTGCGCTCGCCCGCCGCGCTGTCGGAGGCGCAGCGGACCCGGCTCGCCGCGGTCCTCGCCGCCGCCTACGGGCACGAAGTACATCTGAACATCGAACTCGACCCCACGGCGATCGGCGGACTGTCGATCGAGATCGGGGACGAGGTCATCGACGGCACGATCGCCGGACGGCTGGACGATGTCCGCCGGCGGCTCGGCGCCGGCTGAGGCCGGCGTGGCCGACCGCCGACCGGCGGAGCCGACCCCAAAGGGAGCAAGAGAGGAATCATGGCGGAGCTGACGATCCGTCCGGACGAGATCCGGAACGCGCTGGAGCGCTTCGTCCAGTCGTACGAGCCTGAGGCCGCCGCGCGCGAAGAGGTCGGCACCGTTGTCGATTCCGGCGACGGCATCGCCCACATCGAGGGCCTTCCCTCCGCGATGGCGAACGAACTCGTCGAGTTCGAGGACGGTACCCGTGGCCTGGCTCTGAACCTGGACGTGCGTGAGATCGGCGCCGTTGTCCTGGGTGACTTCAGCAAGATCGAGGAGGGCCAGAAGGCCCGCCGGACCGGTGAGGTCCTCTCGGTCCCCGTCGGCGACGGCTTCCTCGGCCGCGTCGTGGACGCGCTGGGCAACCCGCTGGACGGCAAGGGCCCGATCGAGAGCACCGAGCGCCGCGCGCTCGAACTGCAGGCCCCCTCGGTCGTGCAGCGGCAGTCGGTGAGCGAGCCGCTGCAGACCGGCATCAAGGCCATCGACGCGATGACGCCGATCGGCCGCGGCCAGCGGCAGCTGATCATCGGTGACCGGCAGACGGGCAAGACGACCGTCTGCGTGGACACGATCATCAACCAGAAGGAGAACTGGGAGTCCGGCGACGAGAAGAAGCAGGTCCGCTGCGTCTACGTCGCGATCGGGCAGAAGGGCTCCACGATCGCGAACGTGCGCCGCTCCCTGGAGGAGGCCGGCGCGCTGGAGTACACCACGATCGTGGCGGCGCCCGCGTCCGAGCCGGCGGGCTACAAGTACATCGCCCCCTACACCGGGTCCGCGATCGGGCAGCACTGGATGTACCAGGGCAAGCACGTCCTGATCGTGTTCGACGACCTGTCGAAGCAGGCCGAGGCGTACCGCGCGGTGTCGCTGCTGCTGCGCCGCCCGCCGGGCCGCGAGGCCTACCCCGGCGACGTGTTCTACCTGCACTCGCGGCTGCTGGAGCGCTGCGCGAAGCTGTCGGACGACATGGGCGCCGGTTCGATGACGGGTCTGCCGATCATCGAGACCAAGGGCAACGACGTGTCGGCCTACATCCCGACGAACGTCATCTCCATCACCGACGGGCAGTGCTTCCTGGAGTCGGACCTGTTCAACCAGGGCGTCCGGCCGGCGATCAACGTCGGCATCTCGGTGTCCCGGGTCGGCGGCGACGCGCAGATCAAGGCGATGAAGACGGTCGCCGGAACGCTGCGCCTGGCGCTGTCGCAGTTCCGCGACCTGGAGGCGTTCGCGGCGTTCGCGTCCGACCTGGACGCCGCCTCGCGTTCCCAGCTGGACCGCGGTGCGCGCCTGGTCGAGCTGCTGAAGCAGCCGCAGGGCAGCCCGTTCCCGGTCGAGCAGGAGGTCGTGTCCGTGTGGGCGGGGACGTCCGGCGAGCTGGACGACGTGCCCGTCGCCGACATCCGCCGCTTCGAGCGCGAGTTCCTCGACTACATGGAGCGGGAGGAGAGCGGCATGCTCACCTCCATCCGGGAGACCGGCAAGCTCTCCGACGACGGCCTCACCAGCCTCAAGAACGCCATCACGGAGTTCAAGAAGGGCTTCCAGACCAGCGAGGGCGAGATCCTCGCGGACGAGCCCGTCGAGGCGATCGCGGACGAGGACGTCGAGCAGGAGACGATCACCCGCACCGTCAAGAAGGTCTGACGGCAATGGCCGCACAGCTTCGTCAACTCCGGCAGCGGATCAAGTCGGTCAAGTCGACCGCCAAGATCACGCGCGCCCAGGAGATGATCGCCACGTCGCGGATCGTCAAGGCCCAGCAGGCGGTGGCGGCGTCCAAGCCGTACGCCGACCAGATCACGCAGGCCCTGACCGCGCTGGTGAGTCATCACGTCGGGATCGACCATCCGCTGCTGCAGGAGCAGCCGACCGACACCCGCAGCGCGGTCCTGATCGTCACGAGCGATCGCGGGTTCTGCGGCGCCTACAACGCCAACGTGATCCGCGAGGCCGAGTCCCTGATCAAGGCGCTGCGGGACGAGGGCCGCGAGCCGGTCCCGTACGTCGTCGGGAACAAGGGCATCACCTGGTACCGGTTCCGGGAGCGGCCCGTCGCGCAGACCTGGCACGGGTTCAGCGACCGGCCGGCCTTCGCGAACGCGGAGGAGATCGGGCGGCGGCTGACCGAGGACTTCCTGAAGACCGACGCGGAGGGCGGTGTCGGTGAGATCCACGTGGTCTACACCGAGTTCGTCTCGATGCTGACCCAGGCGGTCCGGGTCACCCGGCTGATGCCGCTGGAGATCGAGGAGGCCGAGTCCTCCAAGGTCCCGCCGGCGTACGAGTTCGAGCCGTCCCCGGCGGCCGCGCTCGACCTGATGCTGCCGAACTACATCGAGAGCCGCATCTTCCACATGCTGCTGCAGTCGGCGGCGTCCTTCCAGGCGTCGGTCCGGCGGGCGATGAAGTCGGCGACCGACAATGCCAACGAACTGCTCGAGGTCTACACGCGCCAGATGAACCAGGCGCGGCAGGCCGCGATCACCCAGGAAATCAGCGAGATCGTCGGTGGCGCTGACGCGCTCGCCGAGTCTGGCGGGGAGTGATAATGACTGCTCAGGTAGAGACGGCGACCGCGACCGGGCGCGTCGCTCGTGTCATCGGCCCGGTCGTCGACGTGGAGTTCCCCGCCGACGCCATTCCGGAGATCTACAACGCCCTCCACGCGGAGGTCTCGCTGGGCGGCGACGAGAAGACCCTGACGTTCGAGGTCGCGCAGCACCTCGGCGACAACATGATCAGGGCGATCTCCATGCAGCCGACGGACGGCCTGGTCCGCGGGGCGCCGGTGGTCGACACCGGCAAGTCCATCGCGGTCCCGGTCGGCGACATCACCAAGGGCCACGTGTGGAACGCCCTCGGCGAGGCGCTGGACGTCCCGACCGCGTCCCTCGAGGTCAACGAGCGCTGGGGCATTCACCGGCGCGCTCCCGCCTTCGACCAGCTCGAGTCCAAGACGGAGATGCTGGAGACCGGCATCAAGGTCATCGACCTGCTGTGCCCGTACGTCCAGGGCGGCAAGATCGGCCTGTTCGGCGGCGCGGGCGTGGGCAAGACGGTGCTCATCCAGGAGATGATCCGCCGTGTCGCCCGCAACTTCGGCGGCACCTCGGTGTTCGCCGGCGTCGGCGAGCGCACCCGTGAGGGCAACGACCTCTGGGTGGAGATGGCCGAGGCGGACGTCCTCAAGGACACCGCGATGGTGTTCGGCCAGATGGACGAGCCGCCGGGCACCCGGCTGCGGGTGGCGCTGTCCGCGCTGACGATGGCGGAGTACTTCCGCGACGTGCAGAACCAGGACGTGCTGCTGTTCATCGACAACATCTTCCGGTTCACGCAGGCCGGCTCGGAGGTCTCCACGCTGCTCGGCCGCATGCCGTCCGCGGTGGGGTACCAGCCGACGCTGGCCGACGAGATGGGTGTGCTGCAGGAGCGGATCACCTCGACGCGCGGTAACTCGATCACCTCGATGCAGGCGATCTACGTGCCCGCCGACGACATCACCGACCCGGCGCCGCACACCACGTTCGCGCACCTGGACGCCACCACGACCCTGTCGCGCGGCATCTCCGAGAAGGGCATCTTCCCGGCGGTCGACCCGCTCGACTCCACGTCGCGGATCATGGACCCGCTGATCCTGGGGAACGAGCACTACTCGGTCGCGCAGGAGGTGAAGCGGATCCTGCAGAAGTACAAGGAGCTGCAGGACATCATCGCCATCCTCGGCATCGACGAGCTGTCCGAGGAGGACAAGGTCACCGTCCAGCGGGCGCGGCGCATCGAGCGTTTCCTGTCGCACCCGATGTACGTGGCCGAGCAGTTCACCGGCCAGCCCGGCGAGACGGTGCCGAAGGACGAGACGATCTCCTCGTTCAAGGCGATCGCGGAGGGCAAGTACGACCACCTGCCCGAGCAGGCGTTCTTCATGTGCGGTGGCATCGAGGACGTCGAGAAGAAGGCCAAGGAGCTGGAGAAGTAGTCCGCTCCGGCGGGGCCGTCCCTTCGGGGGGCGGCCCCGCTCCAGTAGTCGGAGGAACAGACGTGGCAACCCTGAAGGTCGGGCTGGTCTCGCCGGAGCGCGAGATCTGGTCCGGCGAGGCGAAGATGGTGGTCGCCCAGACCATCGAGGGCTCGCTCGGCATCCTGCCGGGCCATGCCCCCGTGCTCGGCGTCCTCCTCGATGGCAGCGTGGTGAAGATCGAGCCCGCCGACGGCGGCGAGCCGATCAGGGCGATGGTCGGCAGCGGCTTCTTCTCCATCGCCGCCGACGAGGTGTCGGTCCTGGCCGAGCAGGCCGAGCTGGGCGACGAGATCGACGTTCAGGAGGCCAGGCGGGCGCTGGATGACGCGCTCGCGGCCGAGAACGAGGACGCGACGCCGGAGCGGCGTGCCCGGGCGCGGCTGCGCGCCGCGGGCATCGAAGCCTAGGCGCCGGCCGCGGCGGCATCGACGGACGGCGGGGGATTTGGGCGAGCACCTGGCACTGGATGCGGGCGGGGTGCTCGCCGTGCTCGTTCTGGTGGCGGCGCTGCTGTACGTCTCCATGGCGGTGCGCCGCCGGCTGTTCGCGCGGGGAGGCGGCACCGTTGAGTGCAGCCTGCGGGAGCTGCCCCGGGAGGGCGGAGCCCCGGGAGTGTGGAGGCTGGGCATCGGCCGCTACAAGGGCGACGCCCTGCACTGGCACCGCGTGTTCGAGTTCCGCAGCAGGCCCCGGCAGGTGATTCACCGCCGGGGCCTCGTCGTGTCCAACCGCCGCGACCCGGACCCGGAGGAGGCCGGTGGGCTGCTGCCGGACGTGAGCATCATCGAGGTCAGGGACGGTGACCTGACCGTGGAACTGGCGATGGGCGCGGAGGCGCTGACGGGTTTCCTGGCCTGGCTGGAGGCGGCCCCGCCGGGTTTCCCGGTGGACCTTCGCCCCCCGGAATGACCGGGACCGCGATCGGCGGGCGCCGCGATCGGCGGGCGCTCCGCAATCAACGGGTAAGGCGCCGGTATCGAATCGGCCGCAGGCGCCGCGCCGCCCTTTGAGGCGTGCGGGGCGGGGACCAGGATCGCCACTGGTCCGCTTCGTCTCCGTCCGCAGGAGTGCACGTGCGCCTGTCCAAGCAAAAGCTGCTCACCGGCGCCGCGGTGGCGCTGCCCGCCGCCTTTCTGCCCGCGGCCTTCCTCCCGTCGGCGCTGCCCGCCGCGGATGCCGCGCCGGCGCGTCCCGACTTGGCGAAGCTGGTCACGCTGAAGGACGTCGAGGCGCATCTGAAGGCGTTCCAGGAGATCGCCGACTACAACGGCGGTCACCGCGCGGCGGGCGGCCCCGGTTATGACGTTTCGGTGAAGTACGTCGTCCGGCGGCTGAAGAGGGCCGGTTTCCGGCCGAAGGTGCAGAAGTTCACGTACCCGTACTGGCGGGAGAGGTCCGGCGCGGTGCTGGCCCGGACGGCGCCGTCCAAGAAGTCCTACAAGCGGGGCCGCGACTTCGTCACGCTCGCCTACTCGGGTTCCGGTGACGTGACCGCGCCCGTGATCGCCGTCGACGTCCCGGCGAAGGGCAAGGAGGGGACGAGCGGCTGCGAGAAGCGGGACTTCAAGGGCTTCAAGAAGGGGTCGGTCGCGCTCATCCAGCGCGGGGCCTGCACGTTCGAGAGCAAGGCCGCCAAGGCCAGGGCCGCCGGAGCGTCCGCCGTGGTGATCTACAACAAGCCAGGGGAGAAGGGCCCGGTGCACGGCACCGTCGGCAAGCCGGCAAAGATCCCGGTCGTCGGCCCCACCCGCAAACTGGGTGTCGCGCTGGTGAAGGCTGCGAAGAAGGGCGGGCTGAAGCTGCGCGTGAAGACCGACACCGTCCACGGGAAGCGGTCGTCGTCCAACGTCATCGCCGACACCGCGCGGGGGCGGGCCGACAACGTGGTGTTGCTTGGCGCGCACCTCGACAGCGTCCCGGACGGTCCCGGGATCAACGACAACGGCACCGGTGCCGCCGCGCTCCTCGCGATCGCCGCCGAGATCAAGGAACTCGGCAAGAAGGGCCTGCGCAACCGGGTTCGTTTCGCCTGGTGGGGCGCCGAGGAGGAGGGCCTGCGCGGTTCCACCCACTATGTTGAGTCGTTGCCGGACGCGAAGCGCGACGCGATCGCCCTGAACCTCAACTTCGACATGCTCGGTTCACGCAACGGCACCCGCGGCGTCTACGACGGCGACCACTCCACCGGCGCCGGCACCCGGGCGCCCGCCGGGTCGGGCGCGATCGAGAAGATGTTCCGGGACTACTTCAAGGCCCGCAAGCTGCCGACGACGGAGAGCGATTTCAACGGGCGGTCCGACTACGGCCCGTTCGTCGAGCACGGCATCCCGGCCGGCGGCATGGACACCGGCGCCGACGGCGTCAAGACCGCCGCGGAGGCCAAGGCGTTCGGCGGCAAGGCCGGCAAGGTGTACGACCCGTGCTACCACGCGAAGTGCGACCGCGTGAAGAACGTGCACCTGAAACTCCTCGACACCAACGTCGACGGCATCGCGCACGTCACCCAGCACCTGGCCCGCACGACCGTCGCCGTCAACGGCGGGGCGCGGCTGCCCCTGCTCCGCGAACCGTCGTACCGGCCCGTCTGGCGGGGCCCTTACCAGCTCCGCTGATCGGACGGGGTGACGGTGACGCTGCCGTCCCTGGTGTCCAGCCTGATACGGCGCGGGGAGGCGGAGTCCTGGTGCACGGCGGGGTCGATCTGCTTACCGCCATTGTCGGTGGACGCGGTGATGGCGTAGCTCTGGGAGACCGGGAGCCAGACCCGGATGGAGCCGTTCTGGCTGCTGGCCCGGACGTTCGCGGGAGCCGAGACGAAACCGAGCCGGACGCCGCCGTCGCGTGTCCTGGCGGTGACGCGCTCGGCCGTCAGCCCCATGGCGTCGATGGAGCCGTTCTGGGTGTCCAGGTCGGCGGTCTTCACGCTGCCGCTGAGGCGGATGGCCCCGTCGCGGGAGCGGGCCGTCAGCCGGTCGGCGGTGAGGCCCGTCGCGGCGACCGAGCCGTTCTGGCTGGACAGGTCGGCGGTGGCGGCCCGTCCGGAGACGCGGATCGACCCGTCGTTGGAGCTGAGGGACGCCGAGGTCGCGCGCATGTCGCTGACCTCGATCGACCCGTTGTCGCTGTGCATCTTCACCGTTCCGGCGAGACCGGACGCGACGATCGACCCGTTGTTGTTGTCGACCTCCACGGGGATGTCGCGCGGAATCTCGACCCGGTAGGAGACTCCGCAGGCGGTGACGCCCATCGTGGCCCTGGCGCACTTGGCCGACAGGGTGAGCGTGTCGCCCGCGGTGGCGTGCTCGACCTTCGGCTTGTTGTTGTCGTTGGACCAGCGCAGCCGCTCGCTGACCTTGATGGCGCCGGTGTCGGAGGCCGTGACCTGCACCCGGCTGCCGTCCCCCTTGATCTTCAGCGCGGCGATCCCGGCGGGCGCGGTGTAGGAGCGGGTCTCCTCGTGCGTGCCGAAACTCAGGTTCCCGCAGCCGGTCACCGCCGCCGCCGCGACCGCCAGCATGGCCGTAGCCGTCAGGGTCCTCACGTGGTCTCTCCCGTTGTCGCCGTCCGCCCGTACTGGACCAAGCCTGCACTGGCCGCGGCGCCGTCACCAGGAGGGGAACCGGTCTCCGGAGGGTGGGGTTAGCCCCACCCCCCGGCCTGTCAGCGTTCCCCGCCGGGCTTCCACAGAACGTCGCCGTGCTCGGCGTTGGCGACGCGGCACAGGATGAACAGCAGGTCGGACAGCCGGTTGAGGTACTTGGCGGTCAGCGGGTTCACGCCGCCCTCCACCGCGTCCGGGTCGCCCTCGGCGGCGGTGCCGTGGGCCTCGACGGCCGCCCAGGCCGTGCGTTCGGCGCGCCGGGAGACCGTCCGGGCCACGTGCAGCAGCGCCGCCCCCGGAGATCCGCCGGGGAGGATGAAGCTGCGCAGCACCGGCAGGCTCTCGTTGTGCTCGTCGCAGGCCGCCTCCAGCCGCTCGATGTAGGACGCCTCGACGCGCAGCGGCGGGTACTGCGGGTTGGGCACGACCGGTGCGCACAGGTCGGCGCCCACGTCGAAAAGGTCGTTCTGGACGCGGGTCAGCAGCGCGACCACGTCCTCGGGCAGGGAGCCGAGCGCGATCGCGGTGCCGATCGCGGCGTTGGCCTCCTCGACGTCCGCGTAGGCGGCGAGCCGCGGATCCGTCTTGCGGGTACGTGACGCGTCGCCGAGCGCGGTGGTGCCGTCGTCGCCCGTCCGAGTGTAGATCCGCGAGAGCACGACCGGGTTGTCCCTGTTCTTCGCCATAGCGAGAACCCTAGCGCCGTCGCACGTCGAAGCCCGTTCGGTAGGGTTTCGGAAAGACTCCCGGAGGCCGCCGTGTACGACTACATCATCGTGGGAGCGGGCAGCGCGGGCTGCGTTCTCGCCGCCCGGCTGACCGAGGACCCCTCGGTGAAGGTCCTGCTGCTGGAGGCGGGCCCGCCCGACGACGCTCCCGAGATCCACATCCCGGCCGCCGTGGCGTCCATGATCAAAGGCCCGTACGACTGGGACTACGCCACCGTCCCGCAGGAGCACGCCGCCGGCCGCAGCGTGTACTGGCCGCGGGGGCGCACGCTCGGCGGCAGCTCGTCCACCAACGCGATGATCTACGTCCGCGGAGCACGGCACGACTACGACACCTGGCGCGACGCTTACGGCTGCGACGGCTGGGGCTACGAGGACCTGCTGCCCTACTTCCTGCGCGCCGAGGACCAGCAGCGCGGCGAGATCCCCTACCACGGCGTCGGCGGCCCCCTCCGCGTGGAGGACCTGCGCTACAAGCACCCGCTGACCCGCGCGTGGGTGCAGTCGGCCAAGGCGTACGGGCTGGCCGCGAACCCCGACTTCAACGGCGCCGACCAGGACGGCGTGGGCTTCTACCAGGTCACCCACAAGCGGGGCCGGCGCTGGTCGACCGCCGCCGGCTACCTGCACCCGATCGAGCACCGCCCGAACCTCACCGTCGTCACCGACGCCCTCGCGACCCGCGTCGTGATCGAGGACGGCCGCGCCACCGGCGTCCGCTACGAGGCACGCGGCGAGACGATGCTGGCGCGCGCCGAGGCCGAGATCATCCTGTCGGGCGGCGCGGTGAACAGCCCGCAGCTCCTGATGCTCTCCGGCGTCGGGCCCGCCGACCACCTGCGCTCCGTCGGCATCGACGTCCTGGTCGACTCCCCGGTCGGGCAGGGGCTCCAGGACCACCCGTTCGTGAACGTCATGTTCGCCACCCCCCGGAACAAGGCCCTGTGGGAACTGGCGAACGCCCGCTCCCTCGCCCTCTACCAGGCCCTGGGACGCGGCCCCTACGCGTCCAACGTCGCCGAGGCGGGCGGGTTCGTCCGAACGGTCGAGGGGCTGCCCGCCCCCGACCTGCAGTACCACGTCCTGCCCACGCCGTTCGTCGACCAGGGGCTCACCGAGACGTCCGAGCGGCTCCTGTCGGTCATGGTCACCGCGATCTCCATCGCCGGCCGGGGCTCACTGACCCTCCGGTCTGCCAGTCCCTATGCCAAGCCGCTGATCGACCCCGCCTACCTCGCGGAGAAGGCCGACCTGGACATCCTGGTCGCGGGCGTCCGCCAGGCCCGCGAGATCGCCGCGTCCGGGCCGCTGGCGTCCCTGGTCGGCGGCGAGTGGGCCCCCGGCGAGCAGGTCGAGTCCGACGAGGCCATCACGGACTTCGTCCGCCGCGAGGTCGCGACGCTGTTCCACCCCACGAGCACCTGCGCGATGGGCGCGGGCGCCGCAGTCTGCGACCCCGAACTGCGCGTCCGCGGCGTCGAGGACCTCCGCGTCGTGGACGCCTCCGTCATGCCGGCGGTCCCGCACGGCAACACCAACGCCCCCACCATCGCGATCGCCGAACGCGCCGCCGACCTCATCCGCGGCCGCACCCCTCTCAAGCCCGCCAACGCCCCGAGGTAGGGAACGCTCCGAGGTAGGCAACGCTCCGAGGTAGGCAACGCTCCGATCCGTCCGGACGTGGGGGCAGTATTTACCTTTTGTCTGGTTGTGGGGGGATTGAGGCTGGGGTGATGCTGGTGGTGACTCCCCGCCGGGAGGGACCCGGCGGGAAACCGATACGACGGGCACGCGATGTGGGGGTGTGCCGCGGCCCGACGGGGGAGGCCAGATGGAGGCCACGGTTCTGGAATCCATGCGGACCACGCTGCGCGGCCCGGTCCTCGGCCCGCAGGACTCGGAGTACGTCCGGGCCCGGGCGATCTACAACGCGATGATCGACACATGTCCCGCCGCCATCGTCCGGTGCGCCGACGCCGCGGACGTGATGGCGGCGATCGGCCTGATCCGCGACGCCGGCGCGGAGGCCGCCGTCCGGGGCGGCGGGCACAGCGGTCCCGGCCTGTGCCTGGTGGAGGGCGGAGTGACCATCGACCTGTCGCCCATGCGCTGGGTGCGGGTCGATCCGGACGCGCGGACGGCCGAGGTCGGCGGGGGAGCCCTGATGAGCGACCTGGACCACGCCACCCACGCCTTCGGCCTGGCCGTGCCCGCGGGAATCGTCTCGACCACCGGGGTCGGCGGCCTCACTCTCGGCGGCGGCCACGGTCATCTCACCCGCAAGTACGGCCTCACGGTGGACAACCTGCTCGCCGCCGACGTCGTCCTCGCGGACGGCACGCTGGTCACCGCGTCCGAGACACGGAACCCCGACCTGTTCTGGGCGCTCCGGGGCGGAGGCGGCAACTTCGGCGTCGTCACCTCGTTCACCTATCGGCTACACCCGGTGCACACGGTCGGAGTGGGCATCACAGTGTGGCCGATCGACGCCACACGTGACGTCCTCCGGTGGTATCGCGACTTCCTGCCGCAGGCGCCGGAAGACCTGAGCGGCTTCTTCGCGGTCATGGTCGTCCCTCCCGGGCCGCCGTTCCCCGAGGAGATCCACGGGAGGAAGATGTGCGCCGTCGTCTGGTGCTACACCGGTGATCCGGACGAGTTGGACGACGCCCTCGCGGAGGTGAGCGAGCCCGCCCGGCCGGCGTTCCACTTCACCAGCCCGATGCCGTATCCGATGCTCCAGTCCATGTTCGACGACCTCATCCCGGCCGGTCTGCAGTGGTACTGGCGGGGCGACTTCTTCGACCGCCTCACCGACGAGGCCGTCGACGTGCATCACAAGTACGGTTCGCAGATCCCCACCGACCTGTCGACCATGCACCTGTACCCGATCGACGGCGCGGCCCACCGGGTGGGAAGGGACGACACCGCCTGGGGCTACCGGGACGCCATCTGGTCCGGCGTCTACGCCGGCATCGACCCCGATCCCGCGAACGCCGCGACCATCCGGCAGTGGTGCGTGGACTACTGGGAGGAACTGCACCCGTACTCGATGGGCGGTTCCTATGTGAACTTCCTCGGCGCGGATGAAAGCGAGGACAGGGTCCGGGCCACCTACCGCGACCACTACGACAGGCTCGCGCAGATCAAGGCGAAGTACGATCCCGACAACTTCTTCCGGGCGAACCAGAACATCCACCCGGCGGCCGCGCACGCTTGACGGCCGTCCCCGAAAGTCGTCCCTGAAAGCCGTCCCTGAAAAGAGGAGCGCCCCCGTCCGTCCGGACGGGGGCGCTGTGCTCGTACAGGCCGCGGGCGTCACCGCTTGGTCGCCTTCGCGATGCGGACGCGGCGCGCCTTCTTCGCCTCGTCCCGCAGCACCCGTACACGGTCCTTGATGATCACGTTGCTGAACTCCGGCCGGTTCATGTCCTTCTCCTTGTTCCCGCCGGGCCCCTCTTGGCCCGACATGTACAAGGTTCGTCCTAAGACCCCACCCCCCACATTGGGACGACGCCTTATCTACGCCGCCTAGGACGCCTTAGATTCGTGCCGACCCCCAGGAGGAACCTCAGATGGACGTGCAGTCACGCACCCAGGAACTGGCCGACCACCTTGTCGCGTCCGGTCAGGAGGTCGGCCTCCAGATCGCCGCCTACCTGAACGGCGAACTCGTGGTGAACGTGTGCTCCGGTAAGGCGGACACCACCACCGGCCGTCCGGTCGACGAACGAACCCTCTTCACCGGTCAGCCGGGGCCGGGACCGGGGCCGATGTCGACCGTCGTCCATGTCCTCGCTGAGCGTGGACTGCTCGACTACGGCGCCCCGGTCGCCGCCTACTGGCCGGAGTTCGGCGACCACGGTAAGCACGACATCACGCTCGCCCACGTCCTCACCCATTCCGGTGGGGTACCGCAGGCACCGCCTGGCATCACCGTTGAAGACCTCGCCGACTGGGACGGGACGTGCGCGCGGATCGCGGACCTGCGGCCGCTCTGGCGGGCGGGCACCGCGACCGGTTACCACGCGGTGACCTTCGGCTTCATCCTCGGCGAGGTCGTCCGCCGGGTCACGGGCCGGCCCGTCTCGGCGGTGCTGCGGGACGAGGTCGCAGCCCCCCTCGGCGTCCCCGACGACCTGTTCTTCGGCATCCCCGCCCACCACCTGCCCCGGGTGGCACGGCTGGAGGACGGGGACCGATCGGACCCCCTGGCCAACTACCCTCCCGGTTCGCTGTACCACCAGGTGATCCCGCCACAACTGCAAGGAGACGCCGCACTGGCGAACCGGCCCGAATACCAGACGGTGGACGCCCCGTCCGCGAGCGGGGCGACGGCCCATGCCGTCGCCCGCATGTACGCCGCCCTCATCGGTGAGGTGGACGGTGTCCGCCTCATCGGCCCGGCCCGGACCAGCCGCCTCTCGGCGGCGATCACGATGAAGGAGGACCGGGTGACCAGGACCCCCGTCCCGAAGGGGCTCGGCTACATCGTCGGCACCGTGGACATGGGCAGTGCGAACGCGTTCGGCTGGCCGCCTAACAGCGGCCTGTCCTTCGCCGACCCCGAACGCGGATTCTCTTTCGCGTACCTGCCCAACCTCTGGGCCTTCGCACCGCTGAGCCTCGGCTACGAGGTCGCCGACGCGGTCCGGTTGGCACTGGGCTTGGAGACGGGGGTGATCCAGGCCATCCGGAAGAGGAGGGCGGAACACGCGGTCCGCCGCGCCCGCCCTCGCGTGGCCAGGCGAAGAGCAGCCGACGCCAAGCGCCACCAGTAAGCAGCCGACGTCGGGGCACCGCCGGTGAGCGGCCGATATCGGCACCGCCGGTGAGCCGCCGTCTCTTCCGGGGCGGCTAGGAAAGGGGTGGACAGGCGGGCCCGTGGTCTGTCAGCATCCAGCCCATGATCTATGAAAGGGGCGTCGCCGCCCTCGTCCGGTGAGCGTCTTCGCGCAGCGGGAAGCTGCCGACATCCGCGCGGAATGGCTCGGGCATCTGCTCTCCACCGCGCCCGCCGACCGTCCGGCCGCCGAGGCCGCCATCTCCGAGTTGTACCGGCTGATCGGGCTCGACCCACCGCGTTTCCATTGGGTCGCCTCACCCCTGGCCGCACTGGAAACCGTCCCGCCCGGCGTGCGGCTGCGGGCGTCCGAGACCGTGGACCGACTCTCCGACTGGCCTGTGCCACTGCGCCTCCGCAGGCTGATCAGCGAACTGACCGCGCAGTTCAACGTCTCCGTTCTTCGCGGCTACCGCCCACTGGACCAGATGATGGGGCAGCTGGTCCGAGCACCGATCATGGCCTCCGGCCACAGCACGCTCGCCATGGCGCTCCGGTCGGTTCAGGAGACGGTCAGGCGGAGCGACTCCTGGTACGCGGCCCTTTGCGCGTCCTGGTCCGCCCACTACGACGCGGTTCGCCGGACGTCCGGTGTGGTCTTCCCGCCTGAGCAGAACCGCCTGCTCGACCTGTGGGCGACGCTGGTCCGGTCCTGCGGCTGGTGGTGGCCGCGCGAGCACGTCTGCGTCGTCTCCGAGCGGCCCGTCGAGATCCACACCGAGGTCTGGGGCGACGAAGAGCAGGTGCGGCTGCATCGCCCGGACGGCCCCGCGCTCCGCTTCGCCGACGGCTGGGCCGTGCATGCCTGGCACGGCACGAAAGTGCCGTCCTGGGTGATCGACGACCCGAGTGTCGAACGGATCATGCGGGAGACCAACATCGAGGTCCGGCGGTGCGCGATCGAGAAGATCGGCTGGGGCGAATACATCGACCAGGCCGGGCTGAGACTCGTCGCCGCCGCGCCGGACCCCGGCAACCCCGGCTCGGAGCTGCGGCTCTACGACCTGCGTGAACAGACCCGGGTGCTGCTCGCCGTCAACGGCTCCGTCGAACGCGACGGACACCGCCGCCGCTACGGGCTGACCGTGCCGGGCGGTATCGAGGACCCGATCGCCGCCGCCGGATGGACCTACGGGCTCTCCGCCGATCAGTACTCACGACTCGTCCGACGAACCTGAGGTGATTCCCATGACCGTGACTCTCGCGTCCCTTTCCCAGCAGACCGGACTCGCCGTGCTCGACCATCTCGAACAGTCGGTGAGCATCCCCGTCGTCGACGGGCTCCAAGCCCAGGGCGACCTGATCGTCATCCCCCTGTCCGAGATCTCGGCATCCCTGTCGTACTGGCCGAACCCCACCTGGATGGGCGTGCCGCCCGAGGGCGTCGAGTTGCTCCGGGGCGCGGCGGGCGGCAACCCCCACACCCTCGTCGCCGACCCCGACACCTGCCGCTGGACGAAGAACGTGTCGGACCCGGGCGGGCTCACCATCGGCGTCTTCGAGGCGTCGGCCCCCGTCTACCTGCTGCATCCCGAGCACGGCGCCTCCGGCTGCACACCGGGCAGCTACGCCATCCGCCGCCAGCGCGAATACGCGGCCGGCGGATGGGGCCCCCGCCTCGTCGCCGACTGATCCATCAGCATGCCACTCACCGATCGGCCCGACGTGAATCGGCTGAACCCGCGAAGTGCCTGGACCCCCGTGAAATGAGAGAACGCCCCCGTCCTTTCCGGGCGGGGGCGTTGATACTCGCCTGCGGGCCGTTGCACGCAACGAGCTCACAAGTGCCCCGCTGACGGTCCTTGGTCTTGCGGCAAGATCTGAGAATGCGCTCCGCCTTCGGCTGAGGTGAGTGAAGGTATTCCGGGCCTTAGCAGAATCTACTTATCCTGCGGCGTCCCCCTGTGGCCTCCCCTTGTGGTGTTTCTTGCTGTGGTCGGCTGCTGACGGTTGCTCACTGCGGAGGCCCTGGGGTACAGCGTTTGGCTGAGGTCCATTTTTTATCGGTTTTGTGTGGTCGCTGCGGGTGGGTGGCTGAGGTGGCCTTCCGAAGGTGGGTGCGCTCGTTTCGCTGTGTCGCCGGTTGCTGTCACGTTGGTTGCGGTGGTGGTTTGGTGTGAGGTGTTCATCTGCGGGTTTGGTGCGGGGTGCTGTCGGTGCCGCGCTGCGCGCGGAAAGCGGTCGGCGAGGATGGGGGGTTGATGGGGGTGCCGGTGATGGTGCGGCTCAGAGTGCGTGTTCCGGGTCGGATGCTGCGTCCGGCTTTTTTGGGCTAGGGGAGAAAAGGGGGTGACAGTAATGTGGCGTGTCCGGATTGTCCTGCCGATGTTGGTGGGGGAGTCGCTTATAATTGAGGGACGGAATTAGGGTTGGGAGGTGAATCTCCGTGTCAATGCCGGAACCGGTCACTGCAATCGTCGGCGGCCAGCGTGAATGGGAGGATCGGGGGTGGTTTCCGCCTGGCCCGAAACTGGCGATCTGCCTTTCCGGCGGGAAGAACCGGCTGGACGATCTGACCGATGGTGAACTGCTCCAGGTCGCGGCCGCCGCCCGGCGGCAGACCTCGTGGGCGCAGTCGCGGGAATTGGCTGCGATCGCCGAACTCACCCGGCGCCACACCGCCGATGAGGACGCCGGCGACCCCGACTACCGGATCCTGTCCGCCCGGGAGTCGGTCACCGAAGAGGTCGCCGCCGCGCTGACCGTTACGAGCGACACCGCCGCCAACCTGGTCCACCTCGCCGAACGACTGACCGGCCCGCTGGCCGAGACGGGAGAGGCGCTGGGCGCCGGGCAACTCGACATGGCCAAGGCGCGCGTCATCTGCGATGTCACCGACCGTCTTCCCGAAGAGGCGGCCCGGCGGGTGCAGTGCACCGCCCTGGAGAAGGCGTCCGGGCAGACCACGGGGCAACTGCGCCGCCGCATCAGGAGGATCGCGCAGCGCCTCGCACCCGAAGCGATCGAAGAACGCAAGCGGGAGGCGACCCGGCTACGGCGGCTGGAGGTGTGGGACACCCCGTCCGGCACCACCGATCTGGCCCTCTGCGACCTGGCCCCCGAGGACGCCCACGCCATCTACAACAAGATCACCGCCGCCGCGCACGGCATCAGAACCGACGGTGACACCCGGCCCCTGAACGCCATCCGCGCCGACCTCGCCGCACAACTTCTGCACGGCGCGGAACTTCCCGATGCCATCCGCGCCGTCCTCAAACAGGGGTGCGACGCCCCCGCCCCCACCGACGGCCGTGACCCCGCGTCGCGTCAGCCGGTGTCGGCGGCCCACCACCACACGGGACCGCGCTCCCCGAGCCCGCGAAGCGAGCCGGGCGGTACGTCCGAAGATCTCAGCGGTGATACGGGCATCGCGGCGTTGGCGGACGAAGTGGACCGGCGCCTGAGACACGTCCAAGCACGCGTCCAACCCCGTGAACTGCCACACACCATCCGGCGGACGGTGCAGCGCATCCACGACCAGTTCTCAGACGCTCGCGACGCGGCCTGCCGGGGTGGCGACGAGGTCCACGGCAGACCCGGCTACCGGCCGCCCGCAGCGATGCGGCGAGACGTCGAAGCCCGCCACCCGACGTGCGTGTTCCCCACCTGCAACCAGCCGTCACACCGCTGCGACCTCGACCACACCGTCCCGTGGCGGCCTGGAACTACGTGCCGATGCAACCTCGCACCACTTTGCAGACGGCACCACAGATTGAAGCAGCGAGCCGATTGGAGGCTGTTCCAAATCTGGGCTGGACTGCTGATCTGGGTCGCCCCGTCCGGTGCCTGGTACCTGGTTCACCCTGACCGGCAGTGAACCCCAACATGTCAGAGCAGAACGGGGACGCGCCGAAATCCACCGCCGACACGAACCCAGCCTCATAGGCGCCGAGAGTGGCCGCGCACCAGATCTGGACGGATGTGGAACAGGCGGCGCCATGGCGGACGGGCACGTGTTCGTGGGCGCGCTCGCGCAGCTCCTGCGGGGTCATGGGTACACGGTCAGCAGGGTCGCTCCTCGTGGGGGCCCGTCAGGAGTTCAAGTGGATGTGGGCCCAGGAGTTGTTCACGTAGCCCTTGGGGTTCCACAGGTGTGCCGGGGATTCGGGCTGGACGGCGCCGGTGGAATCCCAGGCCCTTGCGGTGACCTTGATCGCGCCCTCGGGCAAGTCCACGGTGGTGCGCCAGTGTTGCCACGTCCACGGGTCGTGTCCTGCGTCCAGGTCCGCTTGTGCCCAGGAGCGGCCGCCGTCCAGGGAGACGTCGACTCGGGCGACGGTGCGGTCGTCGCCGGCCAGGGCGTAGCCGGTGATCTCGGTGGGGCCGGGAGGCAGGTGCGCGCCGTCGTCGGGGCTGAGGATGTCGCAGTTCAGGGCGATCGGGCCGAGGGAGATGCCGTCGCCCGGTCCGGCGCGGCCGGGGTCGGCCTCGGCGGGCAGCACGCGGTAGGCGGTGGCCTGGAAGTGGTTGGCGGACGGTTCGGCCTGCGCGGTGACGCGGGTGAGCCATTTGACGCTGCGGGCCCCGATCCATCCGGGGACGATCACACGCAGCGGGGCGCCGTGGATCTGGGGGAGCGGACGGCCGTCCATGGCCCAGGCCAGGAGCACTTCCGGGCCCAGGGCCTTGCCGGTGGAGATGGAGCCGCCGTAGGGCTGGGGCGGGTCGGCGAGTTGGGAGACGTCCGGGGCGGCGAAGGCGATGTGCGCGGCGCCGGGGCGCAGGCCGGCGTGTGCCAGGACGTCGGCCAGGCGCACCCCGGTCCAGCGGGCGGTGGCGGTGGCGCCCGGGCCCCACGGGGCCTCACCGGGGATGTCGCGCACCTCGATCAGGCCGGCGCGGCGGTTGCCGGCGCACTGCAGTGTCGCCGTCACCTCGGCCTCGTCGAAGCGTTCGCGCAGGTGTTCCAGGGACAGGTCAAGCCGGTGCCGCACCAGGCCGTCCACGGTCAGCCGCCAGGTGGCCGGGTCGATGCCGGGGACGGGGCCGTGGTTGCGGACGTAGAACGCGTCCGGCGGCGTTCTTCGATGTCCGGCCAGTGCCGTGCGGGGCGGTTCGGCGTTGAACGGCTCCCGCTGGTGGACCAGCATGTCGTCCCGTTTCCCCCATGCGCTCATGCTGCCGGGGTACCCGCTCCGTGTGGTTGAAGCGGTCCATGCGCTGGTCGCCTTGGGTGCGAAACACGGGGTTTACGGGTACGGCAGGCCTAATGCCCGTGTGTAAGCGACTTCGACACTCAGGAGCCACCGGATGTTCTTCCAGCAGTTCCATCTCGAAGGTCTGGGGCACGCTTCGTATCTGCTGGGGTCGGAGCAGACCGGAGAGGCGCTGGTGTTCGATCCCCGGCGGGACGTCGAGGACTACCTGGCCCAGGCGCGCCGTCAAGGGCTGCGTATCCGGTACGCGCTGGACTCCCACGGCCATAACGACTACCTCTCCGGGGTGACGCAGCTCGCGGTCCGCACCGGCGCGCAGGTGTTCGGCGCGGCCACGGCGGACCTCGGATACCAGCACCGGCCGCTGCGTGACGGGGAGCAGGTCGAGATCGGCGAGATCGGCATCGAGGTCCTGCACACCCCCGGGCACACGCCCGAGCACATCAGCCTCCTCGTCTACGACCGGGACATCAGCTCGGACGAGCCGGCGCTGCTGCTGTCCGGCGGTGCCCTCCTGGTCGGTGATCTGGCGCGGCCCGACCTGCTCGGCGGGCGTGCGGAGGCGGAGGAGGCCGCCCGGGCCTTCTGCGCGACGGTGCAGAACAAGATCCTCTCTCTTCCCGACCATGTGGAGGTCTTCCCGACGCACGTGGCCGGGTCGCTGTGCGGTGGCAGCATCGGGAGCCGGCTGTCCACCACTGTCGGCTACGAACGGCGTACCAACGCCCGGCTCGCCGAGGCGGGTGACACGGCGCGGTTCGTCGAGCACTGCCTGCCGGTGGACGGCCTGCCCGCCGTCCCGCCGTACTGGCGCCGGATGCGCGCGAAGAACCTGGCGGGCGTCGAGCCCGTCACCTCGGTCGCGGAGCCGCCCGCTCTGCAGGTGGAGCAGGTCAAGCAGGCCCGTGGTGACGGCGCGGTGGTGCTGGACGTGCGTGCGCCGGAGGCGTTCGGCGGGGGTCATGTGCCCGGCGCGCTGAACGTCGGTCTCGGTTCGTCCTTCGCCACCTGGGCGGGGACGGTGCTGCCGGAGGACGCCCGCGTGCTCCTCGTCCTGGACCGGCCCGACGACCTGTGGACGGTGGTCTGGGACCTGCTGCGCATCGGCTACGACCCGCCCATCGGCTGGCTGGCCGGCGGGATGGCCGCGTGGCGCACCGCCGCCGAACCCGTGGAGCGCATCCCGCAGATCACCGTGCACGAACTCCGCGACCGCCTGCGGGCCGGCGAGGTGAACCTGCTGGACGTCCGCCAGCCCGCCGAGTGGTCCGCGGGACATGCTCCCGGTGCGGCCTTCATCACCGGCGCGGAACTGCCCGAGCGGCTCGGCGAGGTGCCCGGCGGTAAACCCTTGGCCGTCGCCTGCGGTTCCGGGTACCGGTCCTCGGTCGCCGCGAGCCTGCTGGCCGCGCACCGGGACGGGCCGGTCCTCAACGTGCTCGGCGGGATGGCGGCGTGGCAGGCCGCCGGGTTTGACCTCGACCGAACTTGAGGTCGTACTTTCGGGCGGCAAGGCAAGACGACCGTCCGAGGGGGGATCTCCATGACCACGACCGCTCCCGTCACCGTATTGGGGCTGGGCCAGATGGGATCGGCCATCGCCGAGACCTTTCTCAAGCGCGGCCATCCGACGACGGTTTGGAACCGCACGGCCGGCAAGGGCGCGTCCTTGGCGGAGGCCGGCGCCTCGGTGTCCGACACCGCTGCCGAGGCGGTCGCCGCGAGTCCGCTCGTGGTGGTGTGCGTTCTTGACTACGAAGCGGTCGACGAGGTCTTGGCCGGAGTCGGTGATGCGATCGCCGGCAAGGTGCTGGTGAACCTCACCAGCGGCTCTCCCGGGCGGGCACGGGCGACCGGGCGCTGGGCGGACGAGCACGGCGCCGCGTACATCGACGGCGGGATCATGGCCGACCCGCCGGACCTGGGAACGTCCAACGCGTTCATCTCCTTCAGCGGTTCGCGTGAAGCGTTCGAGGACCACGAGCCGACGCTGCGGGAGTTGGGGAACAGCACGTTCTACGGCACCGACGCCGGACTGGCCTCCGTCGAGTTCATGGCGCAGGTCGCGACCGGATACGAGTTGCTCATCGGCTTCCTGCACACCCTCCGGCTGGTGCGGGCGGAAGGCGTGGATCCGGCGGAGTTCGCCGAGCGTGTCGCGGAGTCGATGGCCGTCGGCTACCCGCCGTTGCTCACGGTGATCGGGAAGGCGGTCCGCGACGGCGAGTTCCCGCCGGACCTGGGCCCGCTGTCGGTGCAGGCCGCCCTGATGGACGACCTGATCGACCATCGGCGGTCCCTCGGCGTCGACGTGACGCGGATGCGCGAGGTCAAGAGGCTCATGGACGAGCGGATCGCCGCCGGCCACGGCGACGAGGGCTTCTCCAGCCTGTTCGCCCAGCTCGGCGGCTAGGCGACTTCCACGAAGCCCAGGCGGTCGTACAGGAGCCGGGCGCGGCGGTTGCGGCGGGTCACGGCGAGGGACAGGGTGTCGTGGCCCTGCTCGGCGAGGACGTGCATGACGGCCTGGACCAGGCCGCGTCCGAGGCCCCGGCCCGCATGCGACGGGCTGACGAACAGGAACGCCAGCAGCGGGAGGTCCTTGTAGAGGGTGACGAGGGCCCCGGCCACGGGACGTCCCTCGTGATCGGCGACGAACGATGCTTCGCGCTGGAAGACGCCGTACTCGCCGTCCAGGGTGAGCCGGATTTCGCGTTCCGCGCCTTCGAGGTCGCCGACGTCGGTCTCGTCGGGGGTTCCCCGGTAGGCCTCCCACATGAGCGTGGCGAGCGCGGGGACGTCGTCGTCGGTGAACAGGCGGAAGCCGCGCGGGGGCGGGGGCATCGCGTGCAGGGGCGCATGGAGGCGGCTGCGGACCGGTGCGCCGAACGTCCCTGATGTCATGGTTTCGAGTCTAGGCCGCGCCCCCGCCGGGTCCCGGCGGGGGCGGGCGAGGGCGTCAGCGCTTGTAGCGGCGGCCGTGGAGCATGTTGATCAGGCCGAGGACGCGGGCCATCTCCTTCTCGGTCCGCTCGAAGGACGTCAGGTTCATCGTCGCGAACCGCTGCCGGGTGATGGCCTTCGGGCGGGTGAACTCGCGCAGGCCGTCCGCGCCGTGGATGCGCCCGAAGCCGGACTCGCCGACGCCGCCGAACGGCAGGGCGGCGACCTGGGCGAACGCGGCGAAGGCGTTGATGGACGTCATGCCGGAGCGCATCCGGCGGGCGACGTCCAGGGCGCGGGACTTGTCGCCGGAGAAGATCGTCCCGGCGAGGCCGTAGCTGGTCCGGTTGGCCTTCTCGACGGCCTCGTCGAGGTCCTTGACGCGGTGGACGGTGATGGTCGGGCCGAACGTCTCCTCGCAGACCGCGGACGAGTCGTCCGGCACGCCGGTCAGCACGACCGGCTCCACGTACGGCTTGCGGACGGACTCGGCGCCGCCCACCACGGCCGTGCCGCCCTTGTCGAGGGCGTCCTTGATGTGGCGTTCGATGATGTCGAGCTGGGACGGCATCGTGATCGGGCCGTAGGCGGCCTCGCGGTCGAAGCCGGGACGCAGGTCGCGGGCCTTATCGGTGAGCTTGCCGAGGAACTTGTCGTAGGCGTCGTCGACGACGTAGATGCGCTCGACGCCGATGCAGGTCTGGCCGGCGTTCGACATGGCGCCCCAGAGAGCGGCGTCTGCGGCGGCGTCGAGGTCGGCGTCGGAGTCGACGATGCAGGCGTCCTTGCCGCCGCATTCGGCGACGATCGGGGTGAGGTTCTCCGCGCAGGCGGCCATGACGCGCTTGGCGGTGCGGGCCGAGCCGGTGAAGGCGATCTTGTCGACGTGCGGGGACGAGGACAGCGCCGCGCCGGTCTCGCCCAGCCCGGTGATCGTCTGCAGGACGGGGTGCTCGGGGACGACGGCGGCGACGAGTTCCTCGAGGAGCACGCCGACGCCGGGGGTGAACTCCGACGGCTTGAACACGACGGCGTTGCCGGCGGCGAGCGCGTACGCGATCGAGCCCATCGGGGTGAAGATCGGGTAGTTCCACGGGCCGATCACGCCGACGACGCCGAGCGGCTGGTACTCCAGCACGCACTTCTGGTTGATCGCCATGATGCCGGGGTAGACGCTGCGCGGCCCGAGGATCTTCTGGGCGTTGCGGGCGGCCCAGTCCAGGTGGGAGATCGCCATGATCGTCTCAAGCTGGGCGTCCTGCACCGGCTTGCCGGTCTCGGAGTGGATGAGCTCGGCCATCCGGTTGAGGTTGCGGGCGAGCGACCCCTTGACGTTCAGCAGCCGGAGCCGCCGCTCCTTCCAGCCGAGGGCGCGCCACCAGCCGGCCGCCTCCCGGGCGCGCTCGAGCGCCGCGGCGACGGCGGCGGCGTCCTGGACGGGATGCTCGGCGACGACCTCGCCGGTGGCCGGGTTCAGGGACGCGAAGGTTTCGGCGCTCTCCGTGGCCACGGACATGAGGAACCTCCCGGGAGGAGCCTGGTAAGTGATTGCTTGCAGCGATGTACTCGCTAGTAAATCACCCTAAGCCCCGAGGGGGCACCCCCGGCTCCGCACGTCAGTTGTCCCACCACTGGAAGAGCGAGTGGCCGGCCTGGATCGGGGCCTCCCCGAGCCCCAGCGCGCCGGTGAGGTTGAAGACCACGTCGAAGAAGGCCCCGTTGATCGGCCCCAGCCACAGCAGCGCGATCAGGATGAGGAAGGCGTAACCGCCGTATGGGGCGACCTTGTCCACCCACTGGCGCGGCAGATACGGCTCGATGATCCCGAAGCCGTCCAGCCCCGGGATCGGCAGCAGGTTCAGGACCGCCGCCGTGACCTGCAGGAACGCCAGGAACGCCACACCCAGCCAGAACACCCCGTGATCCTGGTGGGCGAAGTTCTTGTACAGCACCGCCAGCATGATCGCGAACAGCACGTTGGACAGCGGGCCGGCCGCCGAGATCAGGCTGTGCCGCAGCCTGCCCGGGATCCGGTGCCGCTCGATCCAGACGGCGCCGCCCGGCAGCCCGATGCCCCCGAGCACGATGAACACCACCGGGATCAGGAAGCTGAGCGTGATGTCGGAGTACTTCAGCGGGTTCAGCGTGAGGTAGCCCTTGGACACGACGCTGCGGTCGCCTGACCGGTAGGCCATGTAGGCGTGCCCGAACTCGTGCAGGCACAGGGACAGCATCCACGCCGCGAGGACGAACCCGAACAGCGCGATCCGGGCCGGCTGGGCCGGATCCACCCCGTACCGCCAGGTGATCAGGCCGCACAGGACCGTCGCCCCCACGATCGCGAGGAACACGGGGCTCGGCCGTACGGCCGCACCCCCTCGCGTCCCGTGCGCAGTCCCCTCCATCGCCCTGGCCCCTCTCGCCACGCCGTTCCGCCGGCGCCCCGTCCGGTCTCCGAAGCTACCTTCTCCCTGGAGTCACGGTGCCGCGATCACCGGAACGACATAGGTGCGCAGGAAGCGGCGCAGCCCGTCGGCGTCCCGGTCCCGGTCCATGACGATCAGCGAGGTGATGATGCGGAAGAGGAACTCCACCGTCCCCTCCACGTCGATGTCGGCCCTGAGCGTGCGCTGCCGCTGGGCCTGCTCGAAGTAGGGCCGCACGTAGTCGCAGCAGAGCGCGAGGACGTGCTCGGCCGCGCCCGCCACCGCCGCCTGCATGTGGCCCGCCGCCTCCGGTACCAGGAAGTGCGCGATGGTCGGCTCGCTGCGGACGTACTCGACCGCGTCCATCGTGCCCTCGACGATCGCCTTCGGCACCGACCGCTCCCGGCGCAGCCGCTCGGCGAGGCGGTCCAGGAACCGGTGCAGGTCACGGACCACCACGGCCAGGATCAGCTCGTCCCGCCCGCCGGTGACGCTGCGGTACACCGTGGCCCGGGACAGCTTCGCCGCGGCCGCGATGTCCTCGACCGTGGTCTTGGCCACGCCGAAACGGCCGAAGCACTCCTCGGCGGCGTCGATGATCCGCTCGCGCGTCGCGTCGGTGCTGACCGGGGGCATGGCTGCACATTACCGGCCGCCCGCCGGGCCCTCAGTCCAGGGAGTACTCCAGGGTCCAGGTGTGCGCGCCGTCCTCGGTGACGGTGATCTGGCCGACGCCGCGGATGCCCGCGAGCTCGCCGGTGCCGGACGTGGGGACGATCAGCCACCGCAGCCACTGCGTGCCGGGCGTCCCGTCCTCGCTGCCCGCGCTGTGCTGCAGGACGAACGTGCCCTCGCGGCCGTGCAGGATGCCCTGGACGTGCTCGATCCCCACGTAGGCGACGGGCCCGGCCGAGGACTCCACGGTGATCAGTTCGGTCGTGCTCGTCCCGACGAGGTCGCCGTGGAACGTCTTGCGGACGGACACCCGGGTGAGCTTGGTGCCGTCCCGCTCGTCATAGGGCTTGTCGGCGTCCCAGGCGTCGATGTCGAAGCTGCCGCCGGCTTGAAAGGTCATGCCCGCAATGATGCCGTCCGCGGCGGCGCCGCGGGAGGACCGGTCAGAACAGGGTGCCCTCGTGTTCGATGCCGCGCAGCGCGTCGTAGTCGAGGGTGACGCAGTCGATGCCGCGGTCGGTGGCGAGGACGCGGGCCTGCGGCCTGATCTCCTGGGCCGCGAACACGCCGCGGACGGGCGCGAGGTGCGGGTCGCGGTTGAGCAGCTCCAGGTAGCGGGTGAGCTGCTCGACGCCGTCGATCTCGCCGCGCCGCTTGATCTCGATGGCGACCGTGGCGCTGCCCTCGTCCCGGCAGAGGATGTCGACGGGGCCGATCGCGGTGGGGAACTCCCGGCGGATCAGCGACCATCCGTCCCCGAGCGTGGTGATGTGCTCGGCGAGCAGCTCCTGGAGATGCGCCTCCACGCCGTCCTTCTGCAGGCCCGGGTCGACGCCGAGTTCGTGGCTGGTGTCGTGCAGGATCTCCTCGATCGTGAGGATGAGCCGCTCACCGGACTTGCCGTGCGTGACCGTCCAGCGGGCGATGGCGCCGTTGTCCTCGTAGCTCTCCTCGCGCAGCGAGCAGGGCGGGTTCATCCAGTTGAGGGGCTTGTAGGCGCGGTCGTCGGCGTGGACGCTGACGCTCCCGTCCGACTTGATGAGGATCAGGCGGGGGGCCATCGGCAGGTGGGCGGTGAGCTTGCCGGCGTAGTCGACGCTGCACCGGGCGATAACGAGACGCACGCCGCCCAACTTTAGCGGCGCGGCCGGGCGCGCGGGCCGGATCGGCCGTGGACGGCGAGGGCGGCGAGGGCGGCGTACCCGTCGTCACCGCCGCCGGTCGCTAAGGCGGGACGGCCGCGGATCTAAGGCGTCGTGCCGATGTGGGGGCGGACGCCTTAGGACGAACCTCTTGGATGTCGGGCCCGTCCGGTGGGCCCGGCGTCCAGGAGGAGGGGCCGTGTTCCACCACGACATCATGCAGTCGATCATGCGGGAGCGGGCCCGCGGGATGCGGGCGGAGGCGCGGGCCGCCCGGGCCGGCCGACTGGCGCGCCGGGCCCGCGAATTCTGGGCCGACCAAGCCGAGCGCGGCGCGGCCCGCCCGGTCCGGCGGCGGCCGTCCGGGCACGGCGCGGAGCCCGCACGTTGACCCGCCCCCGGCCCGGCGTGCCCGGCCGGGGGCGGCTCATAGCGAAATGAAAATCCTTGTCAAGCCTGGAATTCTCAGGCCGCCGTGATTAGCGTCGCGTGTGGGAGTCATCCTCCGTCTGGCGAAAGGACCCCCGCATGTCTCTTGACGTGACCCCGGAACTCCTGGAGACGGCGCAGAAGGGCGAGGTCGGCGACGCGGCGTTCGTCGAGTGCATCAGAACGTCCCTCCCGTACGCGTGGGACATGATCAGCGGGCTGGTGGCGCGGCTGCAGGTGGACGGCGGGGACTTCGCCGACAACCTGACGCCGCCGCCGGACGAGAAGGCCCGAGGCCAGCTGCTCCGCGTCCTCGCGAGCGACGCCATGCGCGACACCCTGGAACGCTACTTCGGCGTCAAGCTCGCCTTCCAGAACTGCCACCGCGTGGCGGTCTTCCCGGCCGGCGAGTCCGACGCCTACCGGACGTTCGTGACGGCCCGCGAACAGATCCTCAACCAGTCCCCCGAACTCCGCGACTGCTGACCGTTCGTCCACGCGCGCGGCGTGCCGGTGTCCCCGATGGCACCGGCACGCCGCACGTGTGTTCAGGAGACGGCGGCGCGGACCTTGGGGAGGACGTCGGCGCCCAGCCGCGCGATGTTCTCCAGCGTGGCGGCGCGGGAGCCGGCGGCTTCGACCAGCAGGATCAGGTGCCGGATCCCCGTGCGTTCGACGGTGGTCACGAGCGACTCCACACAGTCGTCCGGTGAACCGACTGGATGCAGGTCGCACATGAGGCGCGTGTAGGCGACGGGATCGCGGGACGGCCGCGGACGGTCGTTGACGGGGACGTATCCCTCCAGGCCGGGGCCGAGCCAGCGCGGCATCTCGTCCATGAGGGTTCTGACGGCTTCTTCTCGTGTGTCGGCGACCTGGGCCACGTGGGTCGAGATGTGCGGGGCGTCCGGCATGCCGTGGCGTGCCACTGCGGCGGCCTTCTCATCCGGGCCTATGTGCATGCCCAGCAGCATCGGCAGATTCCGCTCCGCCGCCAGCATCTCGGTGGCCTCGGACGTGCAAGCGACGGTCACCGGCGGCGGGACAAGCGCGCGCGGGACGACCGGAACCTCGCGGAAGCGGAAATGCTCCCCGGACCACGCGACCCGGTCCGAGTGCAGCCAAGACAGAAGAAGGTCCAGGGATTCGGCGAAGCCTTCCTCGTAGCGGGGGAGACCGGTGCCGAACACCTCCAGGTCCCGCCACGGCCCGCCGCGTCCGACGCCCAGGCGGAAACGGCCGCCGGACAGCAGCGACAGCATCGCCGCCTCCTCGGCCAGCGCCACCGGATGCCGGCTGGACAGCACGCTGACCGCCGTCCCGACATGGACGCGGCCGGTGAGCGCCAGGATGTGCCCGGCGAGGACGGTCGCCGACGGGACGACCCCGTACGACATGAAGTGGTGTTCGGCCAGCCAGACGTCGTCGAACCCGGCCCGTTCGGCGGCGACGGCGGCCTCAACGGTCCGCGCCAAGGCATCGGCGTCATCCGAGGCCTGCGAGCGGAGCTTGTTGGGGTAGCGGGTGGCGAGGAGGAAGATTCCGAGGCGCACGTCCCCGTCGTACCCGCCCTCGTGGGCGGGCGAGCGCTTTGGGAGACTGCCCTCATGACTGGTGGTTCGTTCAGCAGAGTCGGAGTCGTCGGACTGGGCACGATGGGCGCGGGCATCGCCGAGGTGCTGGCGCGCGGCGGCCTCGCGGTCGTCGGCGTCGAGGTGAACCAGGACGCGCTGGAACGCGGGCGCGGGCATCTGGAGGGCTCGACCGGGCGGGCCGTCAAGCGCGGGCGGCTCACCGAGGACGCGCAGCGCGAGATCCTCGGCCGGGTCGCGCTGACGACCGACTTCGCCGACCTCGGCGACTGCGACCTCGTCATCGAGGCCGTCCCGGAGCGGCTCGACCTGAAGCGCAAGGTCTTCGCCGAGCTGGACCGGGTGTGCCGGGACGACGCCGTCCTCGCCACCAACACCTCGTCGCTGTCGGTCACCGACATCGCGGTCACCACCGGACGCCCCACCAAGATCGTCGGGGTGCACTTCTTCAACCCGGCGCCCGTGATGAAGCTCGTCGAGGTCATCGCGACCGTGCTGACCGAGCCGGACGCCGTGACCCGCGTCGCCGACCTGGTGACGGGCCTCGGCAAGACCCCGGTGACGATCGGGGACCGCGCCGGGTTCGTCGCGAACCGGCTGCTGTTCGGCTATCTGAACCAGGCCGCGTCCATGCTGGAGTCCGGGCACGCGACCCGCGACGACATCGACGCCGCGATGAAGGCGGGCGCGGGCCTGCCGATGGGCCCGTTCACCCTCATGGACCTGATCGGCCTCGACACCTGCCTGGAGGTGCTCGAAGCGATCTACGCCGAGTCGCGCGACCGGCGCCACGCCGCGTCCCCGCTGCTGCGCGAACTCGTCACCGCCGGGGTCCTCGGCCGCAAGACGGGCCGCGGCTTCTACGCCTACGACAAGTCCGCCGCCGAGCCGGAGGCCGAGGCCGCCGCAGGCCCGGCGCCGGTCGTGGGCATCGTCGGCGTCGGTCCCCTCGCGGACGCGATCGCCGCGCTGTGCGAGCGGGCGGGCGCCGAGGTCCGCGACTCCGCCGCCCGGTTCGCCGACTGCGACCTGATCGTCGAGGCCGCGGAGGACGCCGAGGCCGGGCGGGCGCTGCTGTCGGCCGCCGCCCAGGCCGCCAAGCCCGGCGCGGTGCTCGCCGTGACGTCGGCGTCCGGCCCGGTGATCGAGCAGGCGATGGCGACGGGCCGTCCCGCCGACGTCGTCGGCCTGCACCTGCCCGACCCGGCGGGGACGCTCGCCGAGGTCGCCGCCACGGTCGCGACCGACCCGCAGATCGCCGACCGGGCCCTCGACCTGGCCGGACGCCTCGGCCTCACCGCCGTGCGCTGCCGCGACCGCGCCGGCTTCATCGTGGACGCCCTGCGCTTCCCGTACCTGAACGACGCCGCGGCGATGCTCGGCGCCGGGTACGCCGACGCCGACTCGATCGACGCCGCGATGACGCTCGGCTGCGGCTACCCGACGGGCCCGATCGCCGACCTCGACAGGCTCGGCCTGGACCGCGCGGTCACCGTCCTGCACGCCCTCCACGCCGAGACCCGCGACCCGGCCATGGCGCCCACCCCCCTCCTCACCGAGCACGTGACGGCCGGAAGCCCGCTGCGCTGAATATCCTCGAAGCCATGAGCCCCCGGAAAAATCGTCGCGCAATGTCCGGACGTCCCTCGCGGGGCGGCGGGGGAGTGTGGGCTCAGGAGACCGAGGACGGGCCGGACGGCGCATGGATCGTCCGGGCGATCTCCGGGGCCGCCGCGACCAAGGCGTACCGGTGCCCGGGGTGCGACCAGGAGATCCCGCCGGGCGTCGCGCACGTCGTCGCGTGGCCGGCGGACGACCGGGGCGGCGAGGACCGCCGGCACTGGCATCGTCCCTGCTGGCAGGCCCGCGGCCGGCGCTCGCCCCGTGTCATGCGTTCGCGTGACGCGCCTCGCTATTAGCCCCTTGACCGGGGGCCGTCCCCCGGAACCGACACGGAGGAGACCCATGGCCGAGATCAGGGCGGCGACGGTGCTGCCGGCGCGGCGCGAGGAGATCACGCTGCACACCTCCGACGGGCTGGAACTGGTCGGCGAGCTGGCGCTGCCCCCGGACCGGCCGCCGGTGGCGACGCTGGTGTGCCTGCATCCGCTGCCCACGGCCGAGGGCATGATGGACAGCCACGTCCTGCGCAAGGCGTCCTACCGGCTGCCCGCGCTCGCCGGGGTGGCCGTGCTGCGGTTCAACACGCGCGGGACGACGTCGGCGCGCGGCACGAGCCAGGGCGAGTTCGGCGAGGGGGAGACCGAGCGGTTCGACGTGGCGGCGGCGCTGGAGTACGCCGAGTACCACGATCTGCCGCATCCGTGGCTGCTCGGCTGGTCGTTCGGCACCGAGCTGGCCCTGAAGTGGGGACGTGACCCGCTGGTCGAGGGCGCGATCCTGCTGTCCCCGCCGCTGAGGCGCGCGGGCGACGCGGACCTGGACGCCTGGGGCGCCGACGGACGGCCCGTCGTGGCGCTGGTCCCGGAGTTCGACGACTACCTGCGCCCGGTGGAGGCGCGGGAGCGGTTCAAGCGCGTCCCGCAGGCCGAGGTGATCGCGGTGGACAACGCCAAGCACCTCTGGGTGGGCGAGCCGTATGTCCGGATCGTTCTGAACGAGATCGTCAAGCGGGTCGCTCCGGCGGCGGCCCCGCTCCCCACTGAATGGGACGAATTGGACGAATAACCTCATGCGGCCGATCGCGGCCACTCTCGTCACGTACGACCCGATAGCGGGTAACGATGGCTTAGCGATCGCGTTCACGGCGACCCGACCGGGACGCCGTCCGGAGGGACCGTCCATGACCGTGCAGCTGTACGCCAGGGATGTCGGAACCGGCACGCCGCTCGTCCTGCTGCACGCCTTCCCGCTCTCCTCGGCGATGTGGCTCGGCCAGCGGGAGGGCCTCGCGAACCGGTTCCGCGTCATCACCCCCGACCTGCGCGGCTTCGGCGGTTCCGTGCTCGGCGACGACGAGCCGTCCATCGATGCGATGGCCGACGACGTCGCCCGCATGTTCCGGCGCCTCGGCGTCGGCCGGGCCGTCGTCGGCGGGCTGTCCATGGGCGGCTACGTCGCGATGGCCCTCTGCAGGCGGCACCCCGACCTCGTCCTCGGCCTGGTGCTGGCCGCGACCCGCGCCACCGCCGACGCCGACTCCGTCCGGGAGGTCCGGCTGCGGCAGGCGGGCCGGCTCGAACGCGAGGCCACCACGCAGGTCCTGGTGGACGAGGTGCTGCCCGGCCTCGTCGGGCCCACCACGCTGAGCCGGCGCGCTCTCATTTACGGGCGCGTGCGCGGTCTCGTCCAGGCCACCCCGCCGCTTGCCGCCGCGTGGGCGCAGCGCGCCATGGCCGGCCGCGCGGAGGCGTTCGACACGCTCCGCGGCGTGCGGGTGCCCGCCCTCGTCATGATCGGGGACGAGGACGCGCTCGCCACCGAGGACGAGGCCCGTGCCATGTCCGACGCGCTGCCCAACGCGGAACTGCTCGTCATGCCGCGCGCCGGGCACCTGTGCGCGGTGGAGCAGCCGGACCTGTTCAACCAGGCGGTGGCGGAGTTCGCCACCGCCCTGGCCCGCACGAGCCGCTGAACGTCCGGCGGCCGGCTAGATCACCTCTTGCCGGGGCATGACGACCTCGCGGATCAGCAGCGAGATCGCCGCCGCCGTCGGGATCGCCAGCAGCGCCCCGACTACGCCCAGCAACGCCGCGCCGACCAGCGCCGCCACGATCGTCACCGCCGGCTGCACGTCCACCGTCCGTTTCATGACGCGCGGATACACCACGTAGTTCTCCACCTGCTGGTAGACCAGGTAGAAGATCACGCAGACGATGAGATCGGTGGTGGTTCCGGTCAGGAACGCGACCAGGGCCACGACCACCGCGCCGATCGTCGCGCCCACGAGCGGGATCAGTGCGGTCACCGCGACGATCAGCGACAGCGCCAGGCCGTACTTCACCCCGAGGATCGACAGGAAGATGTACGAGCAGACGCCCGCGATGAACGCGATCGTGAACTGCCCGGCGACGTACCCGCCGATCCGGTCGAGGATCTCGTCGCCCAGCAGGGCGACGCGCGCTCTGCGGGATCGGGGTGCGAGTTTGTAGAAGAACGTCTTGATCTGCGGCAGCGAGCTGAGGAAGTACAGCGTCAGGATCAGGATCGTGATCGTCTGGAAGGCGCCGCTTATCGCGACCTTGCCGATGCCGGTGGCGGTGTCGGTGAGGCTGTTCTGGAAGTCCGGGCTGTTGACGGCCTTCTCGGCGCGGTCCAGCAGCCCGTAGCGCTTGTCCCACTCGGCCAGCGTCTGGTTGTTCTGCAGTTGCTCGACGTACTCGGGGATGCTCTTGCGCAGCTCGGTGACCTGCTCGGTGACCGGCTGGACGAGGGAGGCGACGAACCCCGCGAAGAAGAGGATCACGACGAGGAACACCGTCGCGACCGCCGCGCCGCGCGGGAACCCGAACTTGCGGAGCCGGTCCACCGCCGGGTTCAGGCCGACCGCGAGGAACATCGCCACCACGATCATCACGATCACGGACTTGGCGTTCGTCGCGGCCCGCACCAGCAGCCAGGCGGTGATGACGCCGAGCGCGGCGGTGAACCCGAACACGAACGGGTGGGCCCGGCCGAGCGGCTGACCGGGCCGTCCGAACGGGAACAGGTGGTCGACGCCGGCCTCGCGCCTGCGCTGCTCCACGTCCTGCGCCGGGTCGGGCGCGCCCTGGTCGGGCGAAGCCTTGCCGACCGCCGGCACCGGCGCCGGGAGGTTGACGGGCGTGCCGGTGGCCGGGTCGCGCTCCCCGGACGGCTCGTCGATCTCCTCGGGCTTCAGTGCACCGCTGGGCGCGACGGCGTCCTCGACTCGTTCCTCCGAGTCTCCTGATTCGTCCGCTGCGGCTCGTCCAGGCGCGTCCTCGACTTGTTCTTCCGGTTCGCCTGATTCGTCCGCTGTCGCTCGTCCGGGCGCGTCCTCGTCATCCCGGCCGGTGTCGTCGTCACGGCCGGTGTCGTCATCCCGGTCGGTACCGTCGGGCGGCTCGCCGGTGGACTCGGGGGACGGGTTCGCCGGGTCGTCGTCGGCGGGCGGGGTGGGAGCGGGAACCTTGCCGCCGGTCGCGGGACGCCCCTTGCCGGGGATCGCCTCCGGCCCGTTCTCGTGGGGGGTCTCGTCGGACACGCCGCTCTCCTCTTTCATCCTGCCGTGGTTGCGCACGCCGCGTCGCGGACCGGAGCCCGCGCTACAGGGTGAGACGACGGAAAGCCTAGAGGCGTTTCCGCTGCCTCTAGGCTTTCCGTCACGTTCGGGCCACCGTCAGATGACGGTCACTCCTGCCACCAGTCCTCGTCGTCCTCTTCGGACTTGGCGGCGGGGGCGCCCTGCTTGGCGGGCGCGGCCTTGCCTGCGGGCTGCTGCTGCCTCGGCTGCTGCTGCCTGGGCTGCTCGGCCTGCTGCGCCGGGGCCGGCTTGGGCTCGGCCGCGGGGATCGCGGCCTTCTCCGGGGGCGCGGCCAGCTCGGCGTCGCCGCCCAGGTTCGGCGCGACACCGCCGATCAGCTGACGCAGCTGGTTGAGGTGGCTGGTGATGCTGTCGCGCTGGCGCGTGAGTTCGTCGACCTGCCGCTGCGCCGCCGTCCGGACGCGGTCGGACTCGGCCTTGGTCTCGGCGAGCAGCTGCTCGGCCTGCGCCTTGGCCTCGGCGATCACGTTGTCGGAGTTCTTGCGGGCGTTGGCCATGAGCTGCTTGGCGTGCGAGTCGGCCTCGCGCCGGGTCTGCTCGGCCTGCTGCGTGGCCTTGGCGGCCCGCTGCTCGGCGGACGCGGCGCGCTGCTCGGCTTCGGCGACGAGCTTCTGCGTGGCGGCCTGGGCGTTGGAGTGCCGCTCGGCGTCCTGCCGGTCGGCCTCCTCGCGGCGGGCGGCCAGCTGGATCTCGAACTCGGCCTCGGCCTGGGCGCGCTGGGCTTCGCTCTCCTCCAGGATGCGCTGGGCCTGGGCCCGCATCTCGTCGGCCTGCCGCTTGGCCGTCGTGAGGATCTCGTCCCGCTCGCGCTTGGTGGACGCGCGCAGCTGCGCGACCTCGCGCTCGGTCGTGGTCCGCAGTTTGGCGATCTCGCGCTCGGCGCCGGCGCGCTTCTCGGCGACCTCGTGGTCGGCGGTGGCGCGCAGCTTGGCGACCTCGCGCTCGGTCGTGGAGGTCAGCTCGTCGGCCTCGCGGCGGGCCGAGGTTCGCACCTCCTCCGCCTCGCGCTCGGCCGCGCCGCGCATGTCGTCGCCCTCGCGCTGGGCGTTCGCGCGCAGTTCGGCGGCGTCGTTCTCGGCGGTGGCGCGCTGCTCGGCGGCGTCGACCTTGGCCGCGGCCTTGATCTCGTTCGCCTCGGAGCGTGCGGCCTGAACGAGCTCGGTGGCCTGCTCCTCGGCGAGCCTGAGCAGTTGCTCGATGCGCGCGCCGAGACCGGAGTAGGTGGGACGTTCCTGCTCCTGCAGCTGACGGTGGGCGTCCGACAGCTCTCGCTGCATGGCCTGTGTCTGCTCGCGGGTCTGCCGGACCTCGTTGTCGAGCGTTTTGATGTGCTCGTCGACCTGGTGCCGGTCGTAGCCGCGAAGCACCACGTCGAATTCGCGCGGGGGCGTGTCTTCAAAGAAGTTGCTGAGCTGGGCGTCGATGTCGGACTGCATGTGGCTCAATCCTGATGTGACGGGGCTACGGGTAGTTCCGGGGACCGGTTGATCGCCTGACATGACGGGCGCAGTGCCCCAGACCTCTTCCGGCGACTGAAGCGTACTCCGGACGCTGCCGTGTTGGGGGCTCATCTTGACGCGCTGCGTATTTTGTCGTTTTTGTCCACCTGACCTTCCGCTGGGTTACCGCCCAGGTACGGGCACCACAAATGCACCAGATGTGGCGGAACGGTCACACAGCGGCGGTCGGTACCCCGTCGTCGGCGACGGTGATATCGAACACGTCACGATCCGATCGCGCCCCTGTGGCGGCGGCTCCAGAAGATCACGCGGGTCCGTCAGCGCTTCTGCACGAGCTCGGTCAGGACGCCGTGGCAGTCCTTGGGGTGCAAAAAGTTGATCAAGGATCCCATGGACCCGTTGCGCGGCGCGTCGTACAGGACCCGGACGCCCTTGCCCGCGATGCCGGCCGCCTCCTGCTCGACGGTCCCGTCCGTCCCGAACGCGATGTGGTGCACGCCCTCGCCGTTCTTCGCCAGCCACTTGGCGACCGCCGAGTCGTCCCGGATCGGCTCGATCAGCTGCAGGTAGCTCGCCGCCCCGTCCCCCGTCTCGTTGATCTTGAGCATGCACTCCCGGACGCCCTGCTCCTCGTTCACCTCGAAATGCGCGTCGGTGAAGCCGTAGGTCGCCTTGTAGAACTCGACGGTGGCGTCCAGGTCATGACAGGCGATGCCGATGTGGTCGATACGGGTCAGCATGGGCTTTCTCCCTACTCGGGCGGCCAGGCGGGGGCGAACTGAACCGAACATGGTTCTCCTGGGTATGGTGGCAAACGTCGCCGCAGCACCACCCTGGAGGCCCCCTCATGACCGCCACTTCCGTGATCGTCGCCGGAGCGCGCACCCCCATCGGGCGCCTGATGGGCTCGCTGAAGGACTTCTCCGCCGCCGACCTCGGAGCGCACGCGGTCAAGGCGGCGCTGGAGCGCGCCGGGGTGTCCGGCGACCAGGTGCAGTACGTGATCCTCGGCCAGGTCCTGCAGGCGGGCGCCGGCCAGATCCCGTCCCGGCAGGCGGCGGTCAAGGCGGGCATCCCGATGAGCGTCCCGTCGATCACGATCAACAAGGTCTGCCTGTCCGGGCTGGACGCGATCGCGCTCGCCGACCAGCTGATCAGGGCCGGCGAGTTCGACATCGTCGTGGCGGGCGGCATGGAGTCGATGACGCAGGCCCCGCACCTGCTGCCCAAGTCGCGCGGCGGCTACAAGTACGGCTCCGTCGAGGTCCTCGACCACATGGCCCACGACGCGCTGACGGACGCGTTCGACGGCATCGCCATGGGCGAGTCGACCGAGATGCACAACGCGAAGCTGGACATCTCCCGCCAGGAGCAGGACGAGTTCTCCGCCCGCTCCCACCAGCGCGCCGCCGAGGCCATCAAGAACGGCGTCTTCGACGAAGAGATCGCCCCGGTCGAGGTGCCCCAGCGCCGTGGCGAGCCGGTCGTGTTCTCCGCCGACGAGGGCGTGCGCGGCGACACCACCGCCGAGTCGCTCGCCAAGCTGCGCCCCGCGTTCAGCAAGGACGGCACGATCACGGCGGGCTCGTCCTCGCAGATCTCCGACGGCGCCGCGGCGGTCGTGGTGATGTCCAAGGCCAAGGCCGAGGAACTCGGGCTCACCTGGCTCGCCGAGATCGGCGCGCACGGCAACGTCGCCGGCCCCGACAACTCGCTGCAGTCCCAGCCGTCCAACGCGATCAAGCACGCCCTCGGCAAGGAGGGCCTGAGCGTCGACGACCTGGACCTCATCGAGGTCAACGAGGCGTTCGCCTCCGTCGGCATCCAGTCGATGCGCGACCTCGGCGTCGGCCCCGACAAGGTCAACGTCAACGGCGGCGCCATCGCGCTCGGCCACCCGGTCGGCATGTCCGGCGCCCGCATCGCCCTGCACCTGGCCTACGAGCTGAAGCGCCGCGGCGGCGGCGTCGGCGCTGCCGGCCTCTGCGGCGGCGGCGGCCAGGGAGACGCGTTGCTTATTCGTGTCCCGACCCGAACCCTCGCCTAGCGGCTCAGAACCGATCGGACCACGTGCGATCGCTGCATCGCTTCGGCTCGCCTTGCGGCTCGCTGCGCGATCAGGTTTCTCGCAGGCTCGAATCCTGCCTTCGGTCGCGATCGCGACGGCTCTGGTTGTTGTGGGGTTGCGGCGACGGCTGAGGTCGGTGCATGTCACTGGGCCTTGGGCTGGTGGACGGTGACCGTCGTGAAGCCGAGGGCCTTGAGCATGTTCTCCAGCATCGTCTTGGTGTTGGCGTCGGCGCGTCCCTTCAGGCCGCTCTGGGCGGCGGCCGTCTGGATCTTCTGGGACGCCAGGACGTAGAGCTGCTGCTGGTCGGCGGGATTGCTGCTGAAGAAGTCGCCGAAGCGGTCGAACAGGCCGCGTTCGGTCGCGTAGACGTAGCTGTGCTCCTGGTCGAGGTTGGTCTTCTCCAGCTGGGCGGGCGGCAGAGTGATGGTCGCGGACGTCCGGTCCGCGTTCACCTTGACGGCGCCGGAGCCGAGCTTCGAGAAGTCCACGTAGGCGTCGACGGAGCCGTTCCCGACGAACAGGGTGCGCTTGCCGCGCAGTGACCCCGGCAGGAACTTGGCGTCCTTCTCCAGGTCCACGATGACCTGGAAGTTTCCGCTCGCCGCCTCGTAGCGGTGCAGGTCGCGGATCGACTTCAGCAGGACGGGCCCGCTGCGGTCCTTGGTCTCCACGCCGAACGGGTTCAGCCATCCGGGGAGACCCCGCAGCGCCTGCTGGGCCACGAGCACGACCGCGACGGTCGCGACGACGAGCAGGACGGAGGTGATCAGCCCGCGCCGGGAAGCGCGGGACCGGACGGGGGACGACGTGCGGGGCGCGTTCGGTTCCGGGCGAGCCATGTACGGGACATTCCCGGCAGGAACGTCCCGTATCTGGCGTGCCGGTTAGGTCGATGTGAGCGAGGCCATAGCGTGGGACGAAACCCCAGGCGGGGGCCGGTACGTTGAAGCGGGTGTGGACATGATTCGTGTTTTCCGCCTCGTCTCCGTCGCCGAGGCGGTTTCGTTCCTGTTGCTGCTACTGGTCGCGATGCCGCTGAAGTACGGGGCGGACGCGGAAGTGGGCGTGCAGTTGATGGGTCCGATCCACGGAGTCCTGTTCATGGCCTACGTCGGGATGGTCTTCCTCGTCCGCGAGGCGCTCCGCTGGGACCTCAAGCGCACGGTGCTGGCGCTCGCCGCGGCCGTGCTGCCGGTCGCCCCGTTCCTCGTGGAGCGCTACTGGACCAGGCCCGCGAACACGACCGCAGCGGGCGCCGCGACGGCGGCGCGCTGACGGTGATGAACTTCTGCGTGGCCGCGGCCGGCTGGGGGTCCGCCGCGGCCGCGCAGAGGATGACCGGGCTCAGTCGGCGTTGCCGAGGGGCTTGCGCCCGGCGGTGACGTCCGAGTCCTTCGCCGCGCGTCCGGAGGATTGCTTCGCCTGCTTCTTCGACTGCTTCACCAGGTGGTGGGTGCCGCCCGTCCGGAAGTCGGCGGGGCCGAGCGCGCAAGCGCGGTAGTCGGCGAAGTTGAGCCGCAGCCACGCGCGGCGCCGGGCCTCGCTCCAGGACGCGAACCGGCGCGCCGCGTGAGTGTCGGCGATGGCGGGAGGGTCGTCGCCGAGAAGCCACGCGTCGACCAGCGTGCGGTAGCCGTTCGGTGAGGCCGCGCAGGCGCGGGCGTCCTTGAGGCTTCGGCTGATCTGCCGGACGGCCCGCGCCGCGTACCCGGGCGACAATTCCTCGTCGAGGTGGACGGTGGCGACGCCGTTCTCCACCGAGACGGGGGTCCCCGCCGGACGCTGCTCCACCTTCGTGAACGCGCTGGGGGTGTCGTTGAGGCGCGCGGCGAGGGGAGTGGCCGCCGCCATCAGCCGGGGCAGCGCGTCCCGCAGGGCGGGGTGGACGCACACGGTCAGCGGCCATTCCCTGCAGACCGGCGCCGCCGCCACGGGCGCGACCGTCCCACCGGAGCCGTGCAGGCTGAGCGTGGCGGTGACCGTCGCGGCCAGCGCCACCACGAGCGGGAGGACGAGCAGGAACCGCCGGGTCACCCACATCACGTAGCCGAGGATCAGCGCGGTGGTCAGCCCCGCCGTCCAGGTGACCTGGTCGACGAGCACCTGGGGGCGCAGGGTGGTGAACAGGGCGATGTGCTCGAACGCCGCCGGGGGAAGCAGGCTCCACCACGACACGCCTGGGACGCGCAGCGCGGCCCAGAGCGACGTCACGGCGAGAACCAGGGCGGCTGTGGCGCGGTGAGGGACGACGCGTCCGGCCAGGTAACCAACGACGACGTGCAGGACGAGTGAGCCCGCACCGGCGACGATGCCCATCGGGTGGGGATGCCCCGACTGGCCTTGGAACAGGGTGACGGCGACGACCATGACCGTGACCGCGATGTAGGAGACCAGCGCGGCGGAGGACAGCAGAAGCAGGTCGAACAGCACACCGGTTGCGGGGGAGCGCGCGGTGAGGTCGCGCAGATAGTCGAGCGGACGTTCCCGGACCGCGGTCCACGCCGCCAGGCCCGCGGCGACGGGACCCAGGAAGCGGACCGCGTTGAGCAGTGCGACGACGGTGTTGTCCCAGTACGCGACCGACGGGCACAGCGACAGGACGGCCGCCGCCGTCCCGACCGAGGTGAGGACCGGCACCGCGACCAGCAGTGCCGTGCGGCGGGCGTCCAGCCGGAGCACCCGCCCCAGGTCAGACACCGGTGGTGCTCCCGGCGGGCGGCCGCCTCGCCCGCAGCCTCGTCAGCTGCGGCAGCGGCACGCTGGGCAGCGTCATCTGCGGCAGCGTCAGCCGCGCGGGGCGGCGCTCCGGCGGTGGGGGCGCGGGCACCGGCGCCGCCGGGTCCGCGCCGCGGCGGTCGGCGGCGGTGCGGCCGCGGCGCGCGGTGGCGGATCGCGTGGGGTGCTCGGTCAGCCTGCCCCGGGCGAGCGTGAGGAGGCGGTCGCACCACCCGGTGAGCGTCCCGGTGGCGTCGGCCGTGACCACCACCGTCGGGGCGAGGGTGCGCAGCACCGGGATCAGCTCCGTCATGGCGGAGGTGAGCACGTGGTGCCCGGGGCCGTCGGCGCCGGTGGGCCACGGCTCGGCGGCGGCGCACAGCTCGCCGAACGGGTCGTCCAGGAAAACGGCGTCGGGCTCGTGGACGCACGCGGCGGCGAGCCCGGCCCGCAGCCGGACGTCGGGCGGCAGCAGCGCCAGTTCGGTGCCGGCGGCCTCGGCGAGGTCGAGCCGCCGCACCATCGCGCGCGCGGCGGACGCGCTCGTCCGCTTGTAGTACGCCGCGTACTCGACGAACTCCCCGGCCGTCATGTGCTCCGCCCGGGAGAACCGCGCCGGCAGGTATCCGATCCGGGCGCGCGCGGCCCGCACGCCGGCGGTGTGCGCCACGTCGTGCCCGAGAACGTGCAGGGCGCCGGCATTCGGCCTGCGCAAGGTCGCGAACGTGGCCAGCAGAGTGGATTTACCGGCACCAGGTGGACCGGCAAGGCCGACCACGCCTTCGGGTACGCCGAAGGTCACCGGGCGCAGGAGCCACCGCCCCCCGCGGCGGACACCCATTCCTCGGGCCACGATCACGGAATGATCCGCGATCACAAGTTTCCCCCCATTGCTCGTCATGCGGTCGCGGCGGCCGGCGGCGAGCCCGGTGACCCGGTGCGCCGGTGGCCGTGGTCCCCCAACCCCGCCACTCGGTGCCCGCCGAGCCGGGCCGCCGTTCGGCGGTCCCGGCGCGCCGGTCGCTTTAGCCGTGCCGCGATGCATCGACATCGTGACTATAACCGGGCTTGGTGATGGCTGCCAGCAATCTTTTTGCCTTTACGGCAGGACGCCTGGATTCTTTGCCCGCCGCGCCCTAGATGGGAATTCGAAAAAGGCGGGCAATTGCCGAACTGTGCGCAGAATCGGGACGTGTCGGACGTCCGGTGCGGGCGCCGCGCTCCGCTGGGAGCGTACGGACGCGCGGTCACACGCGCTCATGAGGCAGGATGGACCCATGCCTTCTCGGGACTTTTCGTTGCACGGGGCCATCGATCTGGGGGCGCGCCAGTCGGCCGCCAGGAAGCAGCAGGAACGCCGGGCCCAGGGCGGCGGCGCGTCCGCGGGTGCGGGCGCGCCCGCCGGCCAGTACGTCGTGGACGTCACCGACGAGACGTTCAACACCGAGGTCGTGGAGCGGTCGCAGTCCGTTCCCGTCCTCGTGGACTTCTGGGCCGAGTGGTGCGGTCCGTGCAAGCAGCTCGGGCCGATCCTGGAAAAGCTCGCCACCGAGGCGGCGGGCAAGTGGGTGCTGGCCAAGGTCGACATCGACGCCAACCCGCAGCTCGGCGCATACATGCAGCAGATGGGCGTGCGCGGCATCCCGTTCGTGGCGGCCGTCGTCGCCGGGCAGCTGCTGCCGTTCCTGAACGGGGCGGCGCCCGAGCCGCAGGTGCGCCAGGCCATCGACCAGCTCTTCGAGGCGCTGCGCAAAGAGGGCATCCTGCCGGACGCCCCCGAGGGCGAGCAGCCCGTCGCGGACGAGGCGGGAGCGCTCGTCGTCGACCCGGTGTACCAGCGGGCCGAGGACGCGCTGCAGCGCGGCGACCTGGACGGCGCCAAGGCCGCGTTCGAGGACATCCTCGCCGGCGACCCGCGCGACGCCCAGGCCAAGCAGGGCCTCGCGCTGGTGGGGCTGAGCCTGCGGGTGCGGTCGCTGGACGCCGAGGGCGCCCTCCGGGAGGCCGCCGCGAAGCCCGGCGACGTCCAGGCGCAGATCAGCGCGGCCGACGTGGAGATGGTGTCCGGCCAGATGGAGCAGGCGTTCGACCGGCTGCTGACCGCGGTGCGCGGCAGCGCGGGCGACGACCGCGACGCCGCGCGCAAGCACCTGCTGTCGCTGTTCGAGCTTCTTCCGCCGGACGACCCGCGCGTCGCCAAGGCCCGCCGCTCCCTCCAGTCGGCCCTGTTCTGACCGGTTGCGTCCGGTTCTGCCGGTTCTGTCCGCGTTCGAAACGGGCATGGACCGGATGTGAGCGCGCGGGTGGTGACCATCTCGGCCGCGTTCGGGGCCGGTGGGCCGGTCATCGGCCCGGCGGTGGCCGGGCGCCTCGGGCTGCGCTTCGTCGACCGCGCCATCCCCGAACTCGTCGCCGGTGAGATCGGCTGCACGCTGGAGGAGGCGCTCGCCCACGACGACCGGGCCGAGAGCGGCATCGGCCGGATCCTCGCCGGGGCGGCGCGGCTGCCCACGGTGGCGCTCGGCATGGACGTCTACTTCCCCGAACGCGCGATTCCCCTGCCCGAGGAGTTCGTGGAGCACACCGAGAGCGTCATCCACCGGACGGCCGAGCGCGGCGGGGCCGTGCTGCTCGGCCGGGCCGCCGCGGTGGTCCTGGCCGGACACGAGGGCGCGCTGCACGTCCGGCTGGACGGCCCGCGGGAGCGGCGGCTGGCACGCGCCGCCGCCGAGATGCCCGCCGAGTCGGGACGAGCCGCGCGGACCAGGACACCCGACCGTGATGTTGAGCGTATGCTCGATGACAACGACCGCGCCCGGACGGCCTACGTGAAGCACTTCTACGGGGCCGACCCCGCCGATCCGCGGCTCTACCACCTCGTGATCGACTCCACGGGGCTGCCCGTGCCCGCGACCGTCGAGCTGATCGTCGTCGCGGCGCGGGCGCTGTGAGCCGCGGGACGGTCCGGGCCGCGGCCCCCGGACGCACCGTCCCGGACGCATCGTCCCGGCCGGAGCGGCGCGCGCGGGACATCGACGACCCGTAGCAGAGGGAGCAGTTGCCGTGGCGAGTGTGCCAAGCGTGTCGTACTCGATCACCGTCCGGCTGGAGGTCCCGGCGGGCGGCAGGGCCGTCAGCCAGATCACCCACGTCGTGGAGAACGCCGGAGGCATCGTCACGGCCCTCGACGTCAACACCGCCGGCCACGAGACGCTGCGCATCGACGTCACGATCGCGACCCGCGACACCCAGCACGCCGAGGCGATCTCCGGCGCGCTGGAGCAGATCGAGTCCGTCAAGATCCACAAGGTCAGCGACCGGACGTTCCTGATGCACCTCGGCGGCAAGATCGAGATGCAGTCCAAGGTGCCGCTGCGCAACCGCGACGAGCTGTCGATGGCCTACACGCCCGGCGTCGCCCGCGTCTCCCTCGCCATCGCCCGCAACCCCGAGGACGTCCGCCGGCTGACGATAAAGCGCAACAGCGTCGCGGTCGTCACCGACGGCTCGGCCGTGCTCGGCCTCGGCAACATCGGCCCGGAGGCCGCGCTGCCGGTCATGGAGGGCAAGGCCGCGCTGTTCAAGCGGTTCGCCGGGATCGACGCGTGGCCGATCTGCCTCGACACCCAGGACACCGACGAGATCGTCCGGACGGTGCAGATCCTCGCGCCCGCGTTCGGCGGCATCAACCTGGAGGACATCTCCGCGCCGCGCTGCTTCGAGGTCGAGGCCCGGCTGCGCGAGCTGCTGGACATTCCCGTCTTCCACGACGACCAGCACGGCACCGCGATCTGCGTGCTCGCCGCGCTGACCAACGCGCTGCGCGTCGTCGGCAAGGACATCGGCTCCGTCCGCATCACGATGGCGGGCGCGGGCGCCGCCGGCACCGCCATCCTGAAGCTGCTGATGCACGCGGGCGCCCGCAACCTCGTCGTCTGCGACGCCCTGGGCGCCGTCCACAAGGGCCGCGACGACATGGACGGCTCGCTCTGCTGGATCGCCGACCACACCAACGCCGACGGCTACGCGGGCGACCTGCGCGGCGCCGTCAAAGACGCCGACGTGTTCATCGGCGTGTCCGCCCCCGGCATCCTGAACGGCGACGACATTGCCACGATGAACGACGACGCGATCGTTTTCGCGCTCGCCAACCCCGAGCCCGAGGTGTCGCCGGACGAGGCCCGCGAGCACGCCGCCGTCGTCGCCACCGGCCGCAGCGACTACCCCAACCAGATCAACAACGTGCTGGCGTTCCCCGGCGTCTTCCGCGGGCTCCTGGACGCCCAGGCCGACATCGTCACCCTGGAGATGCTCGCCGCCGCCGCCAAGGCCCTGGCCGAGGTCGTGACCCCGGACGAGCTGGGCCCCAACTACATCGTCCCCAGCGTCTTCCACCCCGACGTGAGCAACTTCGTGGCAGGCGCCGTCCGCGAGGCCGCAGGCGGCCGCCCCCGCACCGAAGCCTGACCCCCAACACCCACCCGACGAAACCCAACCCCCGACGCACGCTAGGGCGACCGCCCCTGGGAGAACGCCCCCTGGACTATCACGGCACGGGTCGTGCGGCCGGAGGCGCCCCAGGCGCCGGAGGTCGCACGACCCGCCGAGCCGGGCGACCGCAGCGACACGAGGCAGACCGAGACGGTCACAGCAACCGAAACCGTGTCGTGAGGATCGACCGGCTCGCAACGGGGGTTCCAGGGGGTCGCCCCCCTGGGCTAGCGCTTCTCGGGGAAGATCTGGTCGCGGCGGCGGGGCCAGATGCCGCCGTACCAGAAGATGATCGCGCCGGTGACGATGATGGCGACGCCGGTCGCGCCGCGTGCCCACAGGACGGCGTCGGGCCCGGTGTGGGGCAGTTCCTCCGGCGGGGTCTTGGTCGGTGCGGCGCCGGCCTTCTCGCAGTTCGCCTTCACCGTCTTGCTCTCGATCCGCTTGTTGGCCCAGTTGACGGTGATGCGGGTGCGGCGGTCCTCGCGGACCTCGACGGCCACCGACCGGGTCGAGTTCGCCCGGATCTGGCCGGGGATGGCGGCGCTGCCGTCGTTCTTCTCGACCCCGAAGTCCTCGTTCCGCTTCCCGGTGTTGCGGACCGTGACCTTCACCGTGCCGGCCGGGCAGGAGACCGACCCGATCGAGGCCGTCACGGGCTGCGCGGGCGCCGGTGATGTTTTGGACGGGCCGGGCGACGGCGAGGTCGCCGTCCCGGACGGGCTGGGGCTCGTGGTGGCCGAGGTGGAGGCGCGTGACGCCGATGACCCCCAGTCGAACAGCATCGGGATCAGGAGGAGCGCCCCGATGACGAAGAACACGGCGGCGATGACGACCCTGGGCAACTGCACGCTGTCCTCCCCGGCCCGCCGGGGCGTCCCAAGCGGGTGGCCGATGTTGCTAGATCATTCTTAACCTAGGTCCTTGTGGTGCCGATATCCCCATCGATAGGAATGCGTAACAGGCTAACGAGCTGGGGGACGTGCCGCCGGAGGTCCGCGCAACGCATGATGGAACCCATGGAAGACGGCATCAGGGTGGGGCTTCTGCTGGTGGCGACCCCCCAACTGGAGGATCCCAATTTTCGGCGGAGCGTCGTCCTGCTTGTCGAGCACGACGGCGACGGCGGCACGCTGGGCGTTGTCCTCAACCGGCCGACGGAGGTCCCCGTCGACCGCGTGCTGCCGCCGTGGGCCGAGCTCGTCACCGGGCCGGCGGTGGTGTTCCAGGGCGGTCCGGTCGCGCTGGAGAACGCGCTGGCCCTGGCCCGCCTTCCGGGGGAGGACGAGCCGCTCGGATGGCGCGCCCTGAACGGCGGCGCCGAGGTCTCCCGGGTGGGTCTCGTCGACCTGGAGGCCCCTCCGGGCCTGCTGGCGGCCGAGCTGCTGCAGCTGCGGGTGTTCGCGGGTTACGCCGGATGGTCGGCCGGGCAGCTGCGCGCCGAGATCGAGGACGGCTCCTGGTATCTGGTGCCGGCCGAGGCCGGGGACGTCTTCGCGGCCGACCCGGACCGGCTGTGGCAGGAGGTCCTGCGCAGGCAGGGCGGCGACCTGGCGTTCGTCTCCACTTTCCCCGAGGACCCGACGCTGAACTAAGGTGGACGACGTGAGTACGAAGATCCTTCCCGACGGCGACACCCAGACTGATGTCAGGCCCGACCTCTCGCACGGTGACGGCGACCATGAGCGGTTCGCGCACTATGTGAAGAAGCAGAAGATCACCGAGAGTGCGGTGACCGGCGCGCCGGTGATCGCGCTGTGCGGCAAGGTCTGGGTGCCGAACCGGGATCCGAAGAAGTACCCGGTCTGCCCGGAGTGCAAGGAGATCTACGAGTCCATGAAGACGGGCGGCGGCAAGGGCGACGAGTGACCGGCCGCTGAGAGGCGGCTGATGGCGCGCCGCCCGTTCCGGCGTGCGCGCGTGCGGTCCCGCGGTCGCGTTCCACCTCTGGGAGATCCCTGAGGGGCGCTGATCGCGGGACTTCGGTGTCTTCACACATACGGGGGATGAATGCGGCGGTTGGCCGGGGTTTCGGTGTGCGCACTGCTGATTACGGTGTGTGCTGTTCCGGGTTCGGTGGGTGATCGGACGCGGGTGCGGGCCGCTCCGGCGGCGGGACGGGCGGACGGATGCGTCCCGGATCCCGTCGCGCGAAGGTCTCATCCGGGGGGCCGTCCGCGAGACCGGGCCGACCTCGGCCATGACCAGGTCGTCTCCATGCTCGCCGATCTCCGGCGGACGCTCCTCGGCCAGTTCGGCACTTCCGACGAGCGACGCCTCGACTCGACGCTGCGCAGAGCGCGGCGCGTCGTCGTCCCGGTGCGGTTCCACGTCGTCCACAGCGGGCGCAAGGGCAGGCTGTCCAAGAGGGACGTCCGCCGGCAGATCTCCACGCTGAACGCCGCGTACGGCGGCAAGAAGGGCGGCGCGGACACTCGCGTCAGGTTTCGCCTGACCGGCTACGACCGCACCGACAAATCGGCCTGGTTCCTCAACCCGCGGAAATACGAGAGCCCCATGAAGCGGCGTCTGCGCAAGGGAGGGCGTCGCACGCTCAACATCTACACCGCCGCCGTGGGAACGGACGTGCTGGGCTTCTCCACGTTCCCCCAGTGGTACCGCGAGAACCCGCGCATGGACGGCGTCGTCGTCGACTACCGGAGCCTGCCGGGCGGGTCGTTCGGTCCGTACGACCACGGTTACACGGCCGTCCACGAGATCGGGCACTGGCTCGGCCTTTTCCACACGTTCGAGGGCGGCTGCTTCTCACCCGGGGACGGGGTGGCCGACACCCCGTACGAGGCGCGGCCGGCGCAAGGATGTCCTCACTCCCGGGACACCTGTCCCAGGCGCGGCAGTGATCCCGTGCACAACTTCATGGACTACGCCCACGACGCCTGCATGCGGGAGTTCACCGCAGGTCAGGGCCGTCGCATCCGGGCCGCCTGGGCCGCCTACCGGTCCCGCCGGAGCGGTCACCGGAGTGTGGATCTCGGCACACGTGAGGCGCCCGGGGCACGAACTGTCGGTGGGGCTCGGTAGCCTTCGATGACCGTGAGCACCTTCGCCGCATCGAGCATGCCTCCCGCCTTCCCCGAGCGGGCCGCCTGGGGGACGGCGTCGTCCCTGCGCGCCTGGCAGCAACAGGCGCTGGAGGCGTACTTCGGAGCGGACGGCCGGCAGCCGGGCCCGCGCGACTTCCTCACCGTCGCGACGCCCGGCGCGGGTAAGACGACGTTCGCGCTCCGCCTCGCCCGCGAGCTGATGGAGCGCCGCGTCATCTCGGCCATCACGATCGTCTGCCCCACGGAGCACCTCAAGCGGCAGTGGGCCGAGTCGGCGTCCCGCGTCGGCATCATGATCGACCCGGAGTACCAGAACGGGCAGGGGCCCGTCGGCAAGGACTTCCACGGCGTCGCCATCACCTACGCGACCGTGGCGGCGCGTCCCGCGCTGCACCGCAACCGCACCGAGTCCCGCAAGTCGCTGGTCATCTTCGACGAGGTGCACCACGCGGGCGACGGCCTGTCCTGGGGCGACGCCGTCCGGGAGGCGTTCGAGCCGGCGGCGCGGCGGGTCGCGCTGTCCGGCACGCCGTTCCGCACCGACATCAACCCGATCCCGTTCGTCCAGTACGACGAGGGGCCCGACGGCGTCAGGCGGAGCCGCGCCGACTACACCTACGGGTACGGCCCGGCCCTCGCCGACGGCGTCGTCCGCCCGGTGATCTTCCTGGCGTACGCGGGGGAGATGCGCTGGCGCACCCGGGCGGGCGACGAGATCACCGCGACGCTCGGCGAGCCCCTCACCCAGGACCAGACCGCCCAGGCGTGGCGCGCCGCGCTCGACCCCAAGGGCGACTGGATCAAGCAGGTCATCGCGGCCGCCGACCGCCGCCTCACCGAGCTGCGCCGCGTCATCCCCGACGCCGGCGGCCTGGTCATCGCCACCGACCACGAGACGGCCCGCGCCTACGCCAAGATGCTGCGCGCCGTCACCGGCCAGGGCGCCACGGTCGTGCTGTCGGACGATCCCGGCGCGTCCAAGAAGATCAAGGGGTTCGCCGACACCGACGACCGCTGGATGGTCGCGGTGCGGATGGTGTCCGAGGGCGTCGACATCCCGCGCCTCGCCGTCGGCGTCTACGCGACCTCCACGAGCACGCCGCTGTTCTTCGCGCAGGCCATCGGCCGTTTCGTCCGCGCCCGCAGACGCGGCGAGACGGCCTCGGTCTTCCTGCCGTCGGTGCCGACGCTGATGGAGCACGCCGCCGAGATGGAGACCGAGCGCGACCACGTCCTCGACCGCCCGGTCCGCGAGGACGGCCTGGACGACGAGCTGCTCGCCGAGGCCAACCGCGAGAACGACTCGCCCGACGTCGGCGAGGAGCTTCCGTTCGAGACGGTCGAGGCGTCCGCCACGTTCGACCGCGTGCTCTTCGACGGCGGCGAGTTCGGCATGCACGCCCAGCCGGGCTCGGCCGAGGAGGAGGAGTACCTCGGCATCCCCGGCCTGCTGGAGCCCGCGCAGGTGTCGGCGCTGCTGCGCAAGCGGCAGGCGGAGCAGATCGCCGGGGAGCGCAGGCGCAAGACGGGTGATCCCTCGGCCGACCGCACCGCCGCCGAGGACATCGCCGCCCTCCGCCGCGAGCTGAACGGCCTCGTCGGCGCGTGGAACCACCGCACCGGAAAGCCGCACGGCGTCATCCACACCGAGCTGCGCGCCGCGTGCGGCGGCCCCGTCATCGCCCAGGCCAGCGCCGACGACATCCACAAGCGCATCGCCAAGATCCGCGAATGGGCCGCCAAACGCCGCCACTGACGCCCGCCCGCGCCGGCCCGTGACCGGCCGACCGCGGTTCCAGGTGTCGGCGCGGTAGGAACGGGCGCGCCTGGTGGCCCGGCTTCGCCGCCTCGGCATGCCGCAGGCGCCGACGCGCCGCGAGGCCGTCTCGGCGGCGGCCGGCCGACCCTCGCACGACACGACCTGGCGCGCCCGGGTTGAGCCGCCATCATCGCCGGCAGCCCCGATCCCGCGCCCGGGACTCCCGGCGCGGCCGTTAATCGGTGGCGTGCGGGGTGCCCTCGGCTCTACCGTCTGCACTGCCGACTCCCGAGCACAGGAGGCTGTCATGTACCGCGACCGCGACGCCGAGACGTCCTTTTGAGCCGATCAGCAAGCGCCGTCGGGGGTTCCCCTTAGCGAGACCAAGGTCAAGCGCGGCGACCGGACGGTCGGCGTCGACACCGAGCTGATCGAGAAACTCGGCGGCAAGGACCCCTGCCCGTGCGGGTCCGGGCGGCGCTTTCCGCCGCTGCTGCCGTCCGACGGGACGCTACGACGACATGCTGGGGCACTACTACGTCCGCGACTGATGCGGGCGGGATGTGATCCCCTCAGGCGTCTTCGTCGAGTTCGAGGCATTGGGCTACGAGGGTTGCGTCGGGGGCGCCTATGGCCTTGGTCCAATTCTTGCCGTCCCAGCCGCAGACGAGGGTGATCGGGTCGGATTCGGCGCCGTCCAGGAATGCTCCGGGATGGCGGGTGCGCACGATTTCGGCCCACCATCCGGGGGCCCCTGCGAGCAGATCGGTCTCGACCTCGTCGGCCGCGCCGCCGAACTTGGTCTCGCCGTCCTCGACGTCGAAGCCGACCAGCAGCACGCGATCCGCACCGTACCGATGGAGCTGGAACCAGTCACCGCCCATGCCAGCGCCGACGACATCCACAAGCGCATCGCCAAGATCCGCGAATGGGCCGCCAAACGCCGCCACTGAGAGTCGATGCCGCCGGTCCCTGTGCCGGTGCCGTCAGCGCGGGCGACGTCAGAGTTCGGTGGGCAGGATGCTTTCGAGTGGTGCTGGAATCGGCAGGTCCTCGCCGAGGGCGACTGAGGTGCTGTGCGTGTAGTCGTCGCCGCGCGGCTCGGAGAAAATCGTGGCCTTGCCGTCCAGCCGGTCGATCAGCAGGTACAGCGGGATGTCGGCCGCGGCATACCCGCGGCGCTTGGGCCCGCGGTCGCGCTCGGCGCCCTTGCGCTCCCCCCGTCGACCGGAGGTGACCTCCAAGACCATCACCACGCCGTCGGGCTTGCTGTGCCACTCACGTCCGGCGAATGTGCCCTTTGGGGCGGCGATCCCATCGGGCACGTACTCGCCCTCGGGACTGATCAACGTCAGGTTGCGGTGCAACCGCAGCCCGTGAACATCGCGCACCCAGTCGTCGACTGCGACGACGACGGTCTCGTGCTGCCCGTCCGGGGGCGGTGACACGATGATTTCTCCATCCACCAGTTCGGCGCGGAAGCCCGGCATCACCTCGAGCGTGGCGAACGCTTCACGCAAGTCGTAACGAACGAACGACGGCTCTTCGGGCATCGCCGTCATCGGAGGTCTCCTCGTGGGCTCAACGGTGGTGGCGTCGTTTCACCAACTTAGCACCGGCCCCTACGGTGGCGCCGGTTGTGCGGGTTCGCCCCGGCTCTACCCGCACCAGTGGGGTCGGATACCGCTACTGGCCGCGGATGTGCGCAGGTCCCGGAAGCACGTCCGTCACTGGGACGACTGGTCCGCCTCGCCGCGGTCCGCGCCGGCGGGGGCGAGGCCGAGAGCGGCGATGATGTGGGCGACCGCCTCCTCCGGGGTGCCGTCGATGGGGGTGGTGAAGACGTCCTCGTCCGGGTCGGGGAGCTCCAGGTCGGCGAACTGGGTGTCCAGGAGGTCGGCGCTGAAGAAGTGGCCCTTGCGGGCCCTCAGGCGGGCGGCGATCGTGTCGCGGTCGCCGTCCAGCATCACCATCGCGACTTCCGGGCGGCCGCCCGCCAGAATGTCGCGGTATCTGCGTTTGAGGGCGGAGCAGGTGACGACGCCGGGGCGGTCGGTGCGGAGGCGGTCGTCGATCCAGGCGGCGATGGAGCGCAGCCAGGGGAGGCGGTCGGCGTCGGTGAGCGCGTGACCCGAGCTCATCTTGTCGATGTTGGCCTGCGAGTGGAACGCGTCGGCCTCGGCGTAGTCCCAGCCGAGGCGTTCGGCGAGCAGGGTCCCGATGGTGGTCTTGCCGCTGCCGGACACGCCGGCGATGAGGATGACACGGTGTTCCGTCATGGTCAGGCGGCCACCACGGGGGCACCGGACAGGACGATCCCCTCCTGTGCCAGTTCGTCCAGCGCCCGGTCGACGGTGGGCTTGCTGACCCCGGCGGTGAGGTCGAGCAGCACGGTGGTGCGCAGGCCCGCGCGGGCGGCGTCCACGGCGGTGGCGCGGACGCAGTGGTCGGTGGCGATGCCGACGATGTCGACGGTGTCGACGCCGCGGGTGGTGAGCCAGTCCGCGAGGGGCGTCTCGTCGTCGGAGGAGCCTTCGAAGCCGCTGTAGGCGGCGGTCTCGCGGCCCTTGCTGAACACGGCCTCGATGGGCGCGAGAGCCAGGTTGGGGTGGAAGTCCGCGCCCGGGGTGCCGATGACGCAGTGCGGCGGCCACGTGTCGACGAAGTCGGGTTCGTCGGAGAAATGGTCGCCGGGGTCGAGGTGGAAGTCCCGGGTCGCCACGATGTGCTGGTACTCGTCCCGGTGCCCGGTCATGTGTCCGGAGATGGCCGTGGCCACGTCCGCCCCGCCGCCGACGGCGAGTGATCCGCCCTCGCAGAAATCGTTCTGCACGTCCACGATGATCAGAGCCTTCTTGCCCATGACCGCTCCCTGTACCGGTTTCTCCTCCGGATTCGCCCAGACGGTTTTTGCCCAGACAACTGGGACGCTACCCGGTCCCGAAGGTTCGGGCTCAACTGCGTGGGCCGCCGTTGACGAACTCGGTGGGGACGGCGGGTTCGCCCTTGGAGAGCTGAACCGCCGTCGCCGGCAGTTCCGCGACCGCGCGCGCGTGGCGTTCCCTGGTCTCGGCGAGTGGTTCGCGTCCGACGATCTCGCCGTCGCGCACCAGCGGTACCTGCAGGACGCGGTCGCGCGGGCCGGGGGCCGGTTCCCCCGTGGAGACGGTCTCGGCATAGGCGACGCCGTGTCCGTCGATGCGGCGGACGGCCGTCTTGCGGCCGCCACGGCTCGGCTTGCCGGTGGAGCGTTTCGCCACCGGGCGCATGGGGGCGTCCTTGTCGGGCCCGTCCGACCGGGCGACGAGCTTGTAGACGAGCGACGCCGTCGGGGCGCCCGAGCCGGTCACCAGGGACGTCCCGACGCCGTAGCCGTTCACCGGTGCCGCGGCGAGGGCCGCGATGCCGTACTCGTCGAGATCGCCCGTCACCACGATGCGCGTGCCGTGCGCGCCCAGCGCGTCGAGCTGATCGCGGACGCGGCGCGCCAGCACGCCGAGGTCGCCGCTGTCGAGCCGGACGGCGCCGAGGCCCGGCCCGGCGAGTTCCACGCCGGTGCGGACGGCCCGTTCGACGTCGTAGGTGTCGACCAGGAGCGTGGTGCCCTCGCCGAGGGAGGCGAGCTGGGCTTCGAACGCGTGCCGTTCGCTGTCGTGCAGGAGCGTGAACGAGTGCGCGCTCGTCCCGGCGGTCGGCACGCCGTACAGGCGGCCCGCCTCCAGGTTGGAGGTGGTGGCGAACCCCGCGAGGTAGGCCGCGCGCGCGGAGGCCACGGCGGCGCGCTCGTGGGCGCGCCGCGACCCCATCTCGATGATGGGACGGTCCTGCGCCGCCTGCACCATCCGGGACGCCGCGGACGCGATCGCGCAGTCGTGGTTGAGGATCGACAGGGCGAGGGTCTCCAGCAGGACGGCCTCCCCGAACGTCCCCTCGACGACCAGGATCGGCGATTCCGGGAAGTAGCAGTCGCCCTCGGCGTAACCCCAGACGTTCCCGGTGAAGCGGTACTTCTCCAGCCATTGCAGTGTGGGCTCGTCCACGATGCCGTTCGACGCCAGGAACTCCAGCTGCGCGGGCTCGAACCGGAACGCCTCGATCGCGTCCAGGAGCCGTCCCGTACCGGCGACGACGCCGTACCGGCGGCCGGCGGGAAGGCTCCGTGCGAACACTTCGAACACCGAGCGCCGGCCGGCCGTTCCGCTGCGCAACGCCGCCTGGAGCATGGTCAACTCGTACTGGTCGGTCAACAGGGCCGTACCGTCACCAAGGTCCACATTGGAACCCTAAGCCCACTCTGGGCACCATGGTCGTGTGGGCCATCGCACCCGGACGGGGAAGTGGCGCATAGCATCGGGTGCGGTGGGCGGACCGACTTCACGCGGAGAGGGGGAGACGCGGAATGAGCGCCATGAGCACGGCGCCCGCACCCGTCGAACTGGAGCGGCCGGACGTCGAGGAGGACGTGAGCGCCGACCGGCCCTGGCTGGCCATCGTCTGGAACGACCCGATCAACCTGATGTCGTACGTCACGTACGTGTTCCAGACCGTGTTCGGCTATCCCAAGACGAAGGCCGAGAAGCTGATGCTCGACGTGCACCACAAGGGGCGTGCCGTCGTGGCCAACGGCACCCGCGAGGAGATGGAGCGGGATGTGGAGATCCTGCATTCCTACGGCCTGTGGGCCACCGTGAAACGGGACGACTGAGCCCGTGGGCGGAGCGATCCGATGAGTCATGTGGAGAAGACCCGCGCAGGCATCAGGGTGCGGCTGGAGGCCGAGGAGATCGCGCTCATGCGCGCCCTGATGGAGCAGCTCCTCGCGCTGCTGGGCGACGCGCCCGGCGGGGACGACGAACTGGCCTCTATGGGCATCACCGAGAACGCCGAGAAGCCGGACGACCCGGTCCTCGCGCGGCTGTTCCCGGACGCCTACCGCGACGACGGCGAGGCCGCGGGCGAGTTCCGCCGGTACACCGAGATGGGGTTGCGCGACGGCAAGCGCGAGGCCGCCGAGACCGTCCTGGCATCGCTGGGCGGTGCGGGGTCGGTGATCGTCCTGGACGAGAAGCAGGCGCAGGCTTGGCTGCGGGCGCTGAACGACGTCCGGCTGGCGCTGGGCACCCGGCTGGACATCACCGAGGAGTGGTACGAGGAGGCGGGGGCCATGGACCCGGACGACCCCCGCACGCCCATGTTCGCGGCCTACGACTGGCTGACGATGCTTCAGGACGGCCTCGTCCACGTTCTCTGGTGACCGTCCCGGACGTCCACTCTCGGTCATAACGGACATTACCGATTGTCGGGACGCCGGTGCGGACGGTTGTTACCGTGGATCTCCGGGGCGTTCAAGGCCCGTACCGGCGGGCCTGAGACCTGTTCGGAGGCCGCCATGTCGATACTGCGCACCCGCGCGAAGCCGGTGGGCACGATGGCGCTGGGCGACCATCTCGCCCTGCTCTACGACAACGACGAGGAGCGGCGGTCGATCATGGCCGCCTACGCCCGCGACGGCGTCCGCGACGCCCACAAGGTCGTCTACATCTCCGACGGCGTTCCCGCGCCGGACGTGCTCGACTGGCTGCTGTCCGGCGACGACGTCACCGCACCCGACCCGGGGGACCGGCATGCCGATCTCGCCGCCGCGATGGAGGCCGGGCAGCTCGTCGTGCGGACCGCCGAGGAGACCTTCCTCGCGAGCGGCCGGTTCGACCCGGCCGAGAGCATCGAGCTGATCGCCACGGAGATCGACCTCGCGCACGTCCAGGGCTACGCGGGCGTGCGGATCGCGGGCGAGGCGAGGTTCTCGCTGCGCCGCTGGCCGGGCACCGAGCAGTTCGGCCAGTTCGAGCAGATGCTCGACGACGCCTTCATGACCACCGACGTGAAGGCGATGGCGGTCTGCCAGTTCGACCGGCGCTGGTTCGACGACGCGCGGCTGGCGGAGGTCGAGACCCGGCACATGGGGCGCGTCCGCGTCGACGACTACCACGACGACGGCTCGCTGCGCATCACGCCGATCTTCACCCCGCCGGGCGCGGAGCTGGCCGGGATCATCGACGGGTCGACCCTTCCGGCCGCCGAGAAGGTCCTGGCGTCGATCACGACCCGGACGGGCCTGCTCTGCCTCGACCTCGGCGGCGTCACCGCCTGCGACGCGGCGGGGCTGCGCCTGCTGACCGGCGCGGACCGTCCCGGCCGCGGCCACGGGCTGCTGCTGCGGGCGGTGCCGCCCGCCCTTCACGACCGGCTCCGCGACGAGGGCCTCGTCAACGTCCCGGGCATCTCCGTCGAGCCCCGCTCACGCTGACGGCACCGGCGCCACGGAGGAGGTCGCATGGCTCCCGAGCAGGCCAGGTCCGGCGAGCCCGCAACACCGGTCGGTGAGATGCGGGCCGGCGATCACCTCTGCCTCGCCTACGTCAACCACGAGGAGCGGCACGCCGTCCTGACGGCGTTCCTCAACGACGGCCTGCGCGCCGGGCACGCCCTGGTCTACCTGGTGGACGCCGAGCCCGCCGGCGCCGCCGAGGGACGGCTCCGCGACGGCTTCGGGGTCGCGCTCGGCGATGGCCGCCTGGTCGTACTGCCCACCGCCGAGGCCGATCTCGACGCCGTGATCGAGTCCGCCCTCGCGCGCGGCCACCCGGGGGTGCGGGTCACGGCCGAGGCGTCGCCCGCCCTGCGCGGCTGGCCCGGCTCGGAGCGCTTCACGGTGTTCGAGGACGCCGTCCACCGGGCCGTCACCCGGCCGGGCCGTCCCGCGATGGCGCTGTGCCAGTACGACCGCCGCTGGTTCGCGGGCGGCCACCTGCGCGAGGTGGAGGACCACCACGGCGGACGGGCCGGCGCCGACGCCGTCTTCGACGACGGCGTGCTGACGATCGTCCCGCTGTTCGCGCCGCCCGGCCTGCGGCTGTCCGGCGCGATCGACGAGTCGACCCTGCCCGCGCTGGTCGAGGCGCTGCGCGACTTCGACGACGCCGCGCACCTCTGCCTGGACCTGTCCGGCCTCGACTTCTGCGACCTGGACGGCCTGCGCGCCCTGATCCGCGCCAACCAGACGAGCACCGTGCTCGACCGGCAGGTGATCCTGCGGTCGATGCCCGGCTGCATGGAGCTGATGCTGCGCGCGTCCGGCTGGGACACCGCGCCCGGAATCGTCGCGGAGGCGGCCGTATGACCGAGCGGAGCGCCCTGCGTCCCGGGGTTCCCGCACAGACCGGCGGGGACGTTCTCGCCCACCGGGCACTGCTGTACGGGTCGAGGCGCGAGTTCCTGCTGACCGCCGTGCCGTTCCTGCGCGCGGGGCGGCGCGCGGGCGACGCCGTCGTCGTGATCGCCGCACCGCCGGTGGCGGCGGCCCTGCGCGAGCAGCTCGGCTCCGAGACCGCCGCGAAGATCGAGTTCATCGACGCGGCGGAGTGGTTCCGCGGCCCGATGCACGCGCTGGCCTCCTGCCACGACCGGGCGCGCGCCGACTGGTGGCCGCGCGGGCGGCTGCGGCTGCTGGCCGAGCCGGTCTGGGACGGCCTGACACCGCTGGAGACGCGGGAGTGGAAGCGGCACGACGCGCTGCTGAACGTCGTGTTCGCCGGCACCCCCACCCAGATCATGTGCGCCTACGACAGGGCGGCGCTTCCCGCGCACGTGCTGGACGCCGCGGCGCGCACCCATCCCGAGCTGGCCGGCCCGGACGGCGCGGCGCCCGCCGGGCGGTTCACCGGCCCCGCCGAGTTCTGCGCCGAGTGCGACGCGGGGCCGCTGCCTCCGCCGCCGGCGACGGCCGCCCGCAGGTCGTTCGCGACGGGCGGGCTCCCGGCGCTGCGGGAATTCCTGTCCGCCGAGGCGCGCAGGCTCGGGCTGCCGGAGGAGCGCACGCTCCCGTTCGTGCTGGCGGCGAACGAGGTCGCCACCGGCATCGTCCGGGACGGCGGCGGGCGCGGCTCGCTGTGGGTGTGGGCGGAGGGCGGCGAGCTGATCTGCGACATCACCGACCCGGCGCGCATCCTGACCGGCCGTTTCGCCGGCTACGAGCCGCCGGGCGGCCCGGGGCACGACGCCGAGATGTGGGCGGTCCGGCGGCTGTGCCACATCGTGGAGATCCGCTCGGGCTCCCGCGGCACCCAGCTCCGCCTCCACGTCAGGCTGGCCTGAGGCCGCGGCCCGCGCGGGCCGCGGCGCCCGGTAGCCTTCGGACCATGCTGACGATCGAGCGTGCCCTGGTCGAGAAGATCGTCGCGCATGCGCGCGCCGACCATCCCGACGAGGCCTGCGGCGTCATCGCCGGCCCCATCGGCTCGGACCGGCCCGTCCGGTACGTCGCGATGGTCAACGCCGAGCGGTCCCCGACGTTCTACCGGTTCGACTCCCACGAGCAGCTCAAGGTGTGGCGGGAGATGGACGACCGGGACGAGGAGCCGGTGGTCATCTACCACTCGCACACCTCCACCGAGGCGTACCCGTCGCGCACCGACATCTCCTACGCCTCGGAGCCGAACGCCCACTACGTGCTCGTCTCCACCCGCGAGGACGACGACACCGAGTTCCGGTCGTTCCGGATCGTGGACGGCGAGGTCACCGAGGAAGAGGTCGCCGTCGTCGACGCCTACGACGCGTAGCGGCGGCGCGGGCCCGGCACGGGTCGGCAAAGAACGGCCGGGTCGCGGCCGGTAAACTGGCGGCATGCGGACGAGCGGGCACGGGACGGGCGGCGGGTCGCCGGCGACCCGGCGCCGCGCCGGTTCCGCCGCGGTGCCACCCGTACAGAGCTTCCTGTTCGGGCATTCGCGCGCCGAGGTCGTCTACGACTGTCGCTGACGCGCTGATCCCGCCCGGAATCATTCCGCTCCCCGCCCGGTTGTGACGCAGAGGGCGGGAAGCCCCCGTACGACGTAGAAGGAGAGATCACCGCGATGGCGATCGAGGTCCGCATCCCGACGATCCTGCGCAACCTCACCGACGGCGCGAAGGCCGTCGAGGGCAAGGGCGGCACGCTGGACGAGCTGTTCACCGACCTGGACTCGCGCCACGCCGGCCTGCGCGGCCGCCTGGTGGACGACAAGGGCCTGCGCAGGTTCGTCAACGTCTACCTGAACGACGAGGACGTGCGCTTCCTCGGCGGCCTGGAGACGCAGGTCGCCGACGGCGACAGCGTCACCATCCTCCCGGCCGTAGCCGGCGGCTGAGCCGGGCTGGGCGGCGGCACCATGCGTTTCGACTCGCTGCTGGACTCGCTCGGCCGCACGCCGCTGGTCGGCCTGCCGCGGCTTTCGCCGGGCGCCGACGTCCGGCTCTGGGCCAAGCTCGAGGACCGCAACCCCACCGGCTCGGTCAAGGACCGGCCCGCCTTCTTCATGATCGAGAAGGCGGAGAAGGAGGGGCTGCTGACGCCGGGCTGCACGATCCTGGAGCCGACGTCCGGCAACACCGGCATCTCGCTGGCCATGGTCGCGAAGCTGCGCGGCTACGAGATGGTGTGCGTGATGCCGGAGAACACCTCCGCCGAGCGCCGCCAGCTGCTGGAGATGTGGGGCGCGCGGATCATCTCCTCCCCGGCGGCGGGCGGCTCGAACGAGGCCGTCCGGGTGGCGAAGGGGCTGGCGGAGGAGAACCCCGACTGGGTGATGCTCTACCAGTACGGCAACGAGGCCAACGCCCTCGCGCACTATGAGACGACCGGCCCGGAGATCCTGGACGACCTGCCGACGGTGACGCACTTCGTCGCCGGGCTCGGCACCACGGGCACGCTGATGGGCGTCGGCCGGTTCCTGCGCGAGCGGGTGCCGGACGTGAAGATCGTCGCGGCGGAGCCCCGGTACGGGGACCTGGTGTACGGGCTGCGCAACATCGACGAGGGCTTCATCCCGGAGCTGTACGACGAGTCGGTGCTGACCACCCGGTTCTCCGTCACGTCGGGGGACGCGCTGCGCCGCACCCGCGAACTGCTGGAGCAGGAGGGCATCTTCGCGGGCATCTCGACCGGCGGCGCGCTGCACGCGGCGCTCGGGATGGCGGCGAAGGCGGTCAAAGCGGGTGAGCGTGCCGACATCGTCTTCGTGATCGCCGACGGCGGGTGGAAGTACCTGTCCACCGGCGCGTACGGCGGGACGCTGGAGGAGGCGGAGGCCCGGCTCGAAGGGCAGCTCTGGGCCTGACGCCCCTGGACGCGCGGGGCGGCTCCGTGGCGGTGCCCTGATCGGGCCGGTGTTCCGTCCGGCACGGTAGAGTGCGTTTTCGAACGTGATTCTAGAACCGTGCCGGACGGGTGGACGATCCCCGCGGCACGGCAGGACGCAGGAGTGTGCGGATGAGCGGGTTCGGCGAGGCGACCGCGGTCAAGCAGGTCGACGAGGGCCGGTACGAGACCGTCCTGGACGCCGGCTACGGCATCGGCGAGGCCATGAACGGCGGCTACCTCATGGCCGTGCTCGGCCGCGCCGCCGTCGACGCCTCCCCGCACGCGCACACCGTCTCGACCGCGGCGGGCTTCCACCGGGTCGCCAAGGCGGGCCCCGCCGAGGTGATCGTCGAGTCCCGCAAGGAGGGCCGCACGGCCGCCGCGTCGCGGGTCACCCTCGTCCAGGACGGCCGCCCGATCGTGGACGCCCTGATCACCACCGGCACCCTCGACGCCGCCGCCGAACCCGACTGGGCCGGCGCCGCGCCCCCGCCGATACCTCCGCTGGAGGAGTGCACCGACTTCCGGCCCCCGGCGGGCGGCGGTTTCGCCGACAACGTCGACATGCGCTTCGACCGGTCGACGATGGGCTGGCTGGACGGGCAGCCGAGCGGCCGCCCCGAGGTCCGCGGCTGGTTCCGGCACCGCGACGACTACGCGATCGACGCCTACTCCCTCGCGCTCGCGGTGGACGCGCTCCCGCCCGTCGCCCTCAACCTCGGCCTGCAGGGGTGGGCCCCGACCGTCGAACTCACCTGGCACATGCGGGCCGTGCCGGCGCCCGGCTGGCTGGCCGTGCACGGCACCGGCCGGCTGCTCGCCGACGGCTGGTTCGACGAGGAGGTCGAGGTCTGGGACTCCGCCGGCAGGCTCGTCGCCCAGAGCCGGCAGATAGCCCGAGTGCCCCGCACCCGCTCCTGAAGCGAGCCATTCCCTGTGGGGGACGCCCCCGGTTCGGTCGCGCTCGAACTTGGGATTCACCGGCGTTTCGCCCCGCTTCGCATCCGGATCACACGCACACGGTGTGAACTGGGCGGTTTTCCGGCATGTGACGGTGTGATGTCCAACGCATGACGTACCCGCGCGGGGCCTTCTCGCTTAGCCTTGTGCACCATGTCAGCAGCATCCCGGGGGGACGGCCTCCCAGACGACCCCATCGGGATTTTCGACAGCGGGTTCGGCGGGCTCACCGTCGCACGCGCCATCCTCGACCAGCTCCCGAACGAGCCGATCGTCTACCTGGGGGACTCGGCCCGCCAGCCGTACGGGCCGCGTCCCATCGCCGAGGTCCGCGCCTTCGCCCTGGAGATGCTCGACCGGCTCGTCGACGAGGGCGTGAAGATGCTGGTGATCGCCTGCAACAGCGCCAGCTCGGCGATGCTGCGCGACGCCCGCGAACGCTACGACGTCCCGGTGGTCGAGGTCATCAACCCCGCCACCCGGCGCGCGGCCCGCGCCACGTCCAACGGGCGGGTCGGGCTGATCGCCACCGAGGCCACCGTGAACAGCCGCGCCTACGACGACGCGTTCGCCGCGGCCCCGCACATCGAGCTGGTCAGCGCGGCCTGCCCCCGCTTCGTCGAGTTCGTCGAGGCGGGCGTGACGATGGGCGGCGACCTGCTGGACGCGGCCCGCGGCTATCTCCGCCCGATCGTGGACGCCGGATGCGACACCCTCATCCTCGGCTGCACGCATTACCCACTGCTGACCGGCGTCATCTCGTATGTCGTGGGAGACGGGGTCACACTGGTGTCAAGCGCCGACGAGACCGCCAAGGACGTGTATCGCGTGCTCCACGATCGGGGGCTTTCCCGCGCCGGGGCGACGCCCCGGCCGCGGCACCGGTTCCGCGCCACCGGGGACCCCGCCGTGTTCGCCGAACTCGGCCGCCGGTTCCTCGGACCGGAGATCGACTCGGTGGAGACGGCGCAGAACAAGGCACTGACGACCTGATTCCTCGGGGACCAAAGGAGGAGTTGAGCGTGCGGGTCACTGTGATCGGCTGCTCCGGCAGTTTCCCGGGGCCGGACAGCCCCGCGTCCAGCTACCTGATCGAGGCGGACGGTTTCGCGCTGGTGCTCGATCTCGGCAACGGGGCGCTCGGGTCGCTGCAGCGGTTCCGCTCGCTGTACGAGATCGACGCCGTCTGCATCTCGCACCTGCACGCCGACCACTGCCTGGACCTGTGCGGATACTGGGTGGCGCGCACGTACCGTCCGGGCGGCCCGCCGCCGCCGATCCCGGTGCACGGCCCCGCCGGCACCGCGGCGCGGATGGCGCGGGCCTACGACCTCGACCCCGACCCGGGCATGTCCGGGACGTTCGACTTCCGTGACCTGCGCTCCGGCCCCTACGACATCGGACCGTTCCGCGTGACGACCGCGCTCATGCCGCATCCCGTCGAGGCGTACGCGTTCCGCATCGAGCACGGCGGCAGGACCCTCGCCTACTCGGGCGACACCGGCGTGTCCGACACGCTGGTCGAGCTGGCGACCGGCGCCGACCTGTTCCTGTGCGAGGCGTCCTTCCTGGAAGGTCCCGGCCTGCCGTCCGAGCTGCACCTGACCGCCCGCGAGGCCGGTGAGCACGCCGCCCGCGCCGGCGTCGGACGGCTCGTCCTCACCCACCTGGTGCCGTGGAACGACACGGACCTCTCGCTCAAGGAGGCCAAGGCCAGCGGCTACGACGGCGACATCGAGCTGGCCCGCGTGGGCGCCCAGTACACCCTGTGAGTCCCGCTAGGGTGGAGTGCATGCCTCGCCCCGATGACCGCGCGTCCGACCAGCTCCGTCCCGTCCGCATCCAGCGCGGATGGCTCGACCACGCGGAGGGGTCGGTGCTGGTCGAGTTCGGCGCGACACGAGTGCTGTGCGCCGCGTCCGTTCAGGACTCGGTGCCGCGCTGGCGGCGCGACAGCGGCCTCGGCTGGGTCACCGCCGAGTACGCGATGCTGCCCCGCGCCACCAACACCCGCAACGACCGCGAGTCCGTGAAGGGCCGGATCGGCGGGCGCACCCACGAGATCTCCCGGCTGATCGGCCGCTCCGTCCGCGCGTGCCTCGACTTCAAGGCGCTCGGCGAGAACACCGTCCAGCTCGACTGCGACGTCCTGCAGGCCGATGGCGGCACCCGCACCGCCGCGATCACCGGCGCGTACGTGGCGCTGGCCGACGCGGTGAGCTGGATGCGCGAGCGCAAGCTGCTCAAGGGCGACCCGCTCATCACCTCCGTGTCGGCGATCAGCGTCGGCGTCGTGGACGGCGAGGCCCGCCTCGACCTGTGCTACGAGGAGGACTCCGCCGCCGGCACCGACATGAACGTGGTCTGCACCGGCGACGGCCGGTTCGTCGAGGTGCAGGGCACCGCCGAGGGCACCCCGTTCGACCGCTCCGAACTGGACGCGCTGCTCGACCTCGCGGCCGGCGGCTGCGCCGAGCTGACCCGGCTCCAGGCGGAGGCCCTCGCCCGATGACGCGGATCGTCCTGGCGACCCACAACCCTGGCAAGATCGCCGAGCTGCACCGGATCCTCGGCGGCCTTGAGGTCACCGGCCTCGACGCGTTCCCCGGCGCCCCCGACGTGCCCGAGACGGAGCTGACGTTCGAGGGCAACGCGCTGCTGAAGGCACGCGCGATCGCCGAGTTCACCGGCCTGCCCGCCGTCTCCGACGACTCCGGCCTGTGCGTGGACGCCCTGAACGGGATGCCGGGCGTCCTGTCGGCCCGCTGGTCGGGCCGGTTCGGCGCCGCCACCGGCGACCGCGACGCCGCCAACCTGCAGCTCGTCCTCGACCAGATCGCCGACGTCGCCGACGGGCGGCGCGGTGCGGCGTTCGTGTGCGCGGCCGTCCTGGTCGTCCCGGGCGGCGCGGAGCACCGCGTCGAGGGACGGATGCGCGGCGCCCTGATCCGCGAGCCGCGCGGCACCGGCGGCTTCGGCTACGACCCGATCTTCGTCCCGGACGGCGAGTCCCGCACGACCGCCGAGATGACCCCCGACGAGAAGGACGCCATCAGCCACCGCGGCAAGGCCTTCCGCGCCCTCGCCGCCCTCGTCCCCGCCGCCGTGGCCGCGGAGTCGGCCTGAGCCCGCCGAGCCCCCGCCGCCTCAGCCCCTGCCTCAGCCGTCAACAACCTAGAGATACGCGATCGCGACCGAAGGCAGGTTTCGAGCCTGCGAGAAACCTGATCGCGCAGCGAGCCGCAAGGCGAGCCGGAGCGATGCAGCGATCGCACCGCAGTTCCCGCCGAAGGAGGGCGCTCTAGCGCCCGGCGCCAGGGGAACTGCAATGAACACGCAGTCGGACGAAGGTGCCGTCCCAGCCTGCTCGGAGTTCCATCAGGTCGACGAGGAGGCGGACGGTCCACAGGCCGAAGCCGGGCTGGAGGGCCGTGTCCGGTGGGATGAAGCCCGTGAGCGGGCCGGGGCGCCAGAATCCGTGGTCGCCGATTTCGCAGACGAGGTCGCCGCCGTCCTGCCATGTCCAGAGGCCGATCGGCGGTGTGCCGTGCTGCAGCGCGTTGGCCGCGACCTCGTTGGCGGCCGTGACGAGGTTGCGCGCGGGCTGCTGGGCCAGGCCGTGCTTGTCGGCGCGTTCGCCGATGAACGTCCGCAGCGCGTGCAGGTCGTCGCCTTCGATGGGAAGGTACTCGGCGTCGCGGGGGCGGTCGAAGCGCAGGCCGCGATCGCAGCCGGACCCGAACGTCTCCGGGTCGACGTACTCGGGGCTCGGGCCGTCGTGGTGTCCGGGGGCCAGCAGAAGCGGGTGGGTCCGTCTGGCCTCCGCGACGATTCCGGGCGGCAGGGTCGTGGTGTCGTAGGGGCACAGCGCCCGTGCCCCCGAACTCCCGAACACCACGTTGATGAGGGACTCGTAGCGGATCCATTCCAGGGTCTGCCGCTCGTCCCAGCCGTCCCAGACGGGTTCGGCGAGTGCGCACAGGCTGCGTGGCCGGCTCTGCTTCACGACGGTCTGGTAGTCGCGCAGGGTGTGGACGGGATGCCGGTAGAACTCGGCCGAGTCGAAGTACTGGATGGGCGTGTCGCGGGCCGGGAGGACGTCCTTGAGTGCGGTCAGGTTGGGTTCGCGGACCACGGCGATGACGGCCTGGTCCTTCTCCAGCCCGGATTGGAGGTACGGCACGGTGACCGACAGGAAGTCGTCGATTCCGCGGTACAGGAACGCCTTGTGCTCCAACGCCATCAGGTGCTGCCCTTCGTGTCCGGGAGCGTCCGTTCGCCGCCGCGGGCGAGGCCCGGCAGCCGGTGCCAGCCGACCATCTCGATGACGTTCTCCACATCGGGCGCCAGATGGTCGAGGACCAGCGGCTCGCCGGCGGGCAGCCCGGTCGCGTGCCGGGCCAGCAGGTGCAGGCCGCCGAGGTCGATGAAGCCGAGCCGGGACAGATCGAGGTGGACGCGGCGCCGGTCGCCGCTCACCTGGGCGAGCTTCTCGGCGAACACGGCGTGCCGGGCGGCGTCCAGCTCGCCCTCGACCCGCAGTCCGTCGGGTTCGAACGTGCGCACTATCTTCAGGATCCCGTCATCGAATTCGGGGTTCACTTCCACGAGGACCTCGTGTGTGTCGCGGAGGGCGTTGAGCTCGTCGCGCGGGCACGCGTGGCGGTCGATCTGGCAGATCGCCATGGCCATCGTGCTCGGGGACACCGCGTCGCCCACCCGGTGCTCGCAGCCCAGCATCCGGCCGAGGTCGGGCGGGCCGGGACGGTTCACCAGCCAGCTGTAGTCGGTGGTGATGCGCACGGCGCGGAAACCCTGGTCGAACGCCTCGTCGACCTCGCGGGCGAGGGTGTCGAGCATCATGGAAGGCTCGAACTCGCCCCGCCGGTCGAGGCAGGCGTCCCGCCGGGAGATCACCCGCAGCTGGCCCGTCCTGCCGTAGGCGTCCAGGTCGATGCGGTGCCTCGGGCCGAGGCCGGGAAGCCGCTCGGCCGGGGCGTCGGTCACGTACACGACCTTCTCGTTGGTCCGCAGGGCCTCCTGGACGAACGGCCCGATGACCCGGTCGCGCTCCTCGAAGCCGCTGTAGGCCAGCCAGCCGTGATCGCCCGGCCGCACGTCGCTGACGGGACGCTTGGCGAACCAGGGGGTCTCCCGTTCGCTGATCATGGGGCCTGCCCATCGAGGTCGATGATTCGTCCAGCGTACGCCGCCCGGAAGGTTTTGGAAGCCCAACGCATGGAAGCCCTCACTCTCCGTTCGCGGGGACGGGGAGCGCGATCCTCAGCCGGACGACGCTGCCGCCGTCGCCCGTCCTGATCTGCACGGTGGAGCACAGCAGCCGCACCGCCCACAGCCCGAACCGGCTTCCCGACGCGGTGCCCGTGGGTCGCGGCGGGATCAGCCCGTACCCGGTGCCGGGGGCCCACCGTCCTTCGTCGGCGACCTCGCAGACGAAGGCGGGGTCGCCGCCGGACGTCTCCGTCCACATGCGCAGGACGATGGGCGGCTCGCCGTGGCGCATGGCGTTGGTGACGGCCTCCGTGACCGCGACGAGGAGCCGCTGGAGGTCCTCCTCCGCCAGCGGCGTCTGCCGCGCGTACTCGGTGACGTACGCGCGTAGCCAGTACAGGTCGGCCTTGTCGATCTTCAGGGTGTCGGCGTCGGCCGGCGGAGGCGGCAGCGGCTCGCGGTCGCACTGAGCGCAGTAGGTCCACGGCTCCAGGTATCCGGGGTTGGGCAGCGACCGCCCGCCGCGCACGGTCTCGGGGTGGGTCTTGCGGGCCGCCGCGACGATGCCCGCCGGGAGCGTCGCCGAGTACGGGCACATGAGCGCCGCGCCGGTGCCGCGGAACGCGATGTTGATGACGGCCTCGGTCCGCTGCCATTCGGCGATCTCCATCGGGGACCGCGCCGTCCACGCCGGCTCCCCGAGGACGCGCAGCCGGCGTCCCCGCCGGGCGGTTTCGTCGGCCTCGCTCAGGCAGTCCGCGAGGGTCCGCGCCGGGTGCGCGTACCAGGCGGACGGTTCGCTGAACTCGACGCCGGCGTCGGCCGGGCCGAGCGCGTCGCGCAGCAGCATCTCCTGCCCCGTCCCGCAGACGGCGAGGACGCGGTCACCGGCGTCCAGCCCGTCCAGCAGGAAGGGGAGGGCGCCGTCGAGGAACTGGTCCGCGCCGTCGTAGGGCAGCAGACGATGCGTGAATGGAGCGTTCACGACGGTCCCCGGCGAGCTTGTGATCATGGCGTCACCGACTGTGTCGACGGCCTGACCCGTCAAGCCTAGGCCGCCCGCCCCCGGCCTGCCGAGAGCGTTTTTCAAATGATGCCGTCGGAATCGCGGCGCCGCTGTCCGCAATCCCGGTGCGGGCCTGTCCCTTATCCGGCCCGGCCGCGTGCCGCACGGGCGGCCGTGTCCGCCGGCCGGGGCAGGGCCCGGCGCGGAGGTCCGTACAGGACGGCGCGGAGCCCGGGTGTGAGCCGGGCGATTAATTCATCGCGCGGCATCGACGTGACGGGTTCCACGCCGAGGATGTAGCGCGCGAAGATCACGCCGGCGAGCTGCGCGCCGAACACGCCGGTGCGGTTCCGGACATCGGGGCCGCCGACGTGGTCGGCGATGCGGCCGATCAGCTCGTTCTCGACGATGTCGCGCACCAGCCGGGCGAGTTCGGGGTCCTGGACCGCGGCCCGGACCATCAGCACCAGCGGGCGGCCCCGCTCCGGGTCGTCCCACGCGGTCAGAAGGGCGCGCAGGACGCGTTCGGGCAGCGCCGCGGGATCGCCGGGCAGGGCGCCCGCGAGCACCTCCGGCGGATTGGCGATCAGCCCGAGCACCGCGCCGAACAGGCCCTTCTTCGATCCGAAGAAGTAGCTGATCAGCGCGGCGTCCACACCGGCCTCGGCGGCGATGGAGCGCATCGTGACGGGCCCGTAGCCGTCGGCGAGGAACCGGCGGCGGGCCACCGCGAGGATCTCCTCGCGGGTGTCGGGGCTGCCGCGCCGCCGGCCGCGGGCGGCCGCGGATTTATTCATCATGGTTGAAATATAGCCGGGGCGGCGGCCAGATTCGGGGTGAGCGAACAGAAACCGAGCACGTCGTCCAAGGAGGCTCACCATGGCCGCCCGTTCAGCCGGAGGCGGGACCGTCCATCGCGCGGTGCTGCCGACCGTGATGCTGTCCCTCGCCACGGTCGTGTCCGCCGTGGCGTCTCTCAACACCGCGATACCGTCCATCGCCCGCGACACCCGCGCGGGCCAGACGGAACTGGCGTGGATCATCGACGCCTATGCGCTCGTCTTCGCCGCGCTGCTGCTGCTCGGCGGCGCCGTCGGCGACCGGTACGGGCGCCGCCGCGCCCTCGCCGCCGGGCTCATCGTGTTCGGCGCGGGCTCGGCCGCTGCGGCGCTGGCCAGCGACCCGAACTGGCTGATCGCGATGCGCGGGGTCCTCGGCGTCGGCGCCGCCCTGGTCATGCCCGCGACGCTGTCGACGATCACGTCGACGTTCCCGGCGGAGCAGCGCACCCGCGCGGTCGGGGCGTGGGCGGGCGTCGCCGGCGCCAGCGCGATCTTCGGGCTGCTCGCCTCGGGCGCGCTGCTGGAGGCGTGGTCGTGGCGGTCGGTCTTCGTGCTGAACGTCGTGCTCGCGGTGATCGCGCTCGTCGCGACCCTCGCGGTCGTCCCCGAGTCCGCCGACCCGGACGCGCCCAGGCTCGACCTGACCGGCGCCGCCATCACCGTCGCCGGGCTGGGGATCGGCGTCTACTCCATCATCGAGGCGCCCACGGAGGGCTGGACGAGCGTGCGGACCCTGGGCGGACTGGCCGCCGGGATCGTCATCCTCGCGGGCTTCGTCGGCTGGGAGCTGAAGCGGCCGAACCCGCTGCTGGACCCGAGGCTGTTCCGCATCCGGCCGTTCTCCGCGGGCGCGCTGTCGATCACCCTGCAGTTCTTCGCCTTCTTCGGGTTCATCTTCATCGTCCTGCAGTACCTGCAGCTCGTGAAGGACGAGAGTGCGCTGGTCGGGGCGCTCATGCTGCTGCCGATGGCGCTCACGATGATGCCGTTCGCCCGCGGCGTCGCGCCGCGGCTCGCCGCCAAGCTCGGCGCGCCCCGGGTCATCACCGCCGGCCTGCTCCTGGTGAGCGTCGCGCTGCTGATCCTCTCCCGGCTGGACGAGACCAGCTCGTACTGGCTCCTGCTGACGGGCCTGCTCCCGCTCGGCGCCGGCATGGGACTGGCCATGACCCCCGCGACGGCCGCGATCACCGACGCGCTTCCGCAGGACAAGCAGGGTGTCGGCTCCGCGATGAACGACCTGGCGAGGGAACTCGGCGGTGCGCTCGGCATCGCCGTCCTCGGCAGCCTCCTCCAGTCCGGCTACCGCGCGAACCTGAACACCGAGGGGCTGCCCGGCCCGGTCGCGGAGCGGGCGGAGTCGTCCCTCGCGCTGGCGCTGAGGGCCGGCCCCCAGGTCGCGGAGCAGGCACGAGCGGCGTTCGCGGACGGCGTCCAGTCGGCGATGCTGACCGCGTCGATCGCCCTGGCCGTCACGGCCGTCGCCGTAGCGGCCCTGTCCCGCGCGCACCGCTCCGGAGCGGGCAAATCCATTGCCGGGCCCGCCGATCAGAACGCTAAGCTGAACGCGCTTCCTGACGGCACCGGCGGGCGTGGCGAAATCAGGTATACGCGGCAGGTTTAGGTCCTGTTGGTGGCGACACCGTGGGGGTTCGAATCCCCCCGCCCGCACCCTGACCGCGGCGAACCGGCCCGCACCGAGCGGGCCGGTTCTTCACGTGCGGCGGGCTAGAGCCCGAGGTCGCGGCGGAGGCGCTCCACGTGGCCGGTGGCCTTCACGTTGTAGTACGCCTTCTCGATCTTGCCGTCGGCGTCGATGAGGAAGGTGGAGCGGATCACGCCGACGACGACCTTGCCGTACAGCTTCTTCTCCCCGTACGCGCCGTAGGACTTCAGGACCTCGGCGTCCGGGTCGGACAGCAGCGGGAAGGTCAGGCCCTCCTTCTCCCGGAACTTCGCCAGCTTGGCCGGCTTGTCGGGGGAGACGCCGACGACGGTGACCCCGGCGGCCTCCAGGTCGCCGAGGCTGCTCTCGAAGTCGACCGACTCCTTCGTGCAGCCGGGCGTCATGGCCGCCGGGTAGAAGTAGAGGATCACGCGCTTCCCGCGCAGCGAGGACAGCGACACCGGGGACGCGTCGGCGTCGGGAAGCTCGAAATCGGGGGCGACGTCGCCCGGCTGCAGCCGCTCGGACACCCTGGCCCGCCTTTCGCTCGGATGGTGGCTCCAACCGTACCGTCCGGGGTACGCCGGGCGTTCGGTGGGAAGACCTGCCAGACTGTTCGGATCATGCTTCGCAGGACATGGTCTCGCCCCACACGATAAGGACACGGCATGGCTGACAGGCCCAGCGACCCGGAAGGGCTGGAGAAGTACATAGAGCGCAACGTCCAGGAGCTCGCCCGCAACGTCGACGAACTCTCCGACCGGGTCCATCCGAGGAAGGCCGCCAAGCGGGGCGCCGAGCGGCTGAAGGAGGAGGCGGGTCAGGTCGCCAGGGCCGTCGGCGCGATGGTGCGTCCGTCCGCGGACGGCAAGGCCGTCGACGACGAGGAGGCCGGGGGCGGCGGGCTCGACAAGCGCCTGGTGCTGGCCGGTGTCGGGGTCGCCGTCACCGTGACCGCCCTGGTCCTCTTGAACCGTAGGCGCAAACGCCGCTGAGCCCCGTCAGTGAGGCGCCGGTCCGCGGTCTGCGGCCGGCGCCTTTTCGCGTCGTGACGCCGCCTCTTCGTCCGGGGGCGGGGCGCTGCGGGAAGCCGCGGGCGAGGAGTTCGGCGACGACGCGCAGTTCGGCGAGCTCGGCGCGGCACTGCGGGCAGTCCCGCAGATGCGCCGACAACTCGTCGGCCTCGGCGCCGGGCAGCCGTCCGAGGGCATAGACGCCGAGGCCGATGCGGTACTCCCCGCAATCCGTTCCTCCCACACCATGGAGTACGGGTCCGGGGCCCGTCCCGTTCAGTCAGGTGAACTGGGGGAGGTGCTCGCGGTGGGCGGCCAGGCCCTCGTCGAGGATCTTCTCGGCGGTGTGCTTGCTCCGGATGAACGGGTGCGCCATCAGGGCCTGCAGGGCGGTCCGGCGGTCGCCGGTGACGGCGGCGTCGGACGCGAGCCGCTCGTAAGCGTGGATCGCCTGGGTGAGACCGCGCACCGGCCCGGGGAGCGGGCCCATCGTCAGCGGGACCGGACCGGAACGTCCGACGAGTGACGGGACCTCGACGATCGCGTCCGGGTCCAGGGACGGGATCGCGCCGTTGTTGCGGGTGTTGACGATCATCCGGCGGCCCTCGTCGCGGTGCAGGGCGCAGATGACGTCCACGGCGAACTCGCCGTGCTCGCCCCCGCCGCGCTCGCGGGACGGGTTCGGGTCGGCCTTCCCGGATTCGGCGGTGACCTGCTCGTAGTAGGCGGGGAGCATGGCGAGGATGTCTTGCGCGCGGGTCGTGCCCTTCTTGCGCAGTTCCACGACGACGTCGTCGTGGAAGAAGTAGTACTTCGCGTAGGAGTTCGGTAGGAAACCGAGGGTCTTGGCGAGTTCGGCCATGCGGGACGGGTCGCGCCACGGCGTCGCACCGCCGCCGGGGACCTTCAGGTCGTCCAGCAGCAGCGGGACGTCGAGGTCGTGGCCGTCGAGCCGGAGCCGCTGCGCCCAGGTGGCGTGGTTGAGGCCGGTCCAGTCGGCCTCCAGCCCGTCGGACGGGAGGCCCAGCAGGTCGGCCCACATCTCGGTGTCGCCGATGGCCTGGTCGCACAGCCCGATGATGCGCGCGCCGGTGGTGCGGGCGACGGCGTCGGTGACGACGTTCGTGGGGTTGGTGTAGTTGACGATCCAGGCGTCCGGGCCGGCGGCGGACGCGATCTCCAGCAGGACGGGAACGGAGCGCAGCGCCATCAGGAATCCGCCCGGCCCGGCCGTCTCCTGCCCCACGACGCCGTGCTTGAGGGGGATCGACTCGTCCAGGTGACGGGCGGCGAGACCGCCGGGACGGAACGTCGTGAAGACGTAGGAGGCGCCGTCCAGCGCGGCCTTGAGGTCGGTGTGCGCGGAGACGGTGATCGCGGCGTCCCGCGCGGCGAACATGTTGCGCGCCAGCCGCGTCATGACGACCAGGTGCGCGGTGTCGATGTCGTAGCAGGACACCTCCGTGCCCGCCAGGTCGCCGGCGCGGTGCAGCAGGCCCCGGATCACGCCGGGCATGTAGCCGCTGCCCGCCCCGATGATCGCGATCTTCACCGGGGCTCCAGGTCCGGCGGCGACACGGTGAAGCGGGCCTCGACGGCCGCGCGGACGATCTGCGTCGCGGGCTCCAGGTCGATCGGCTCGGGCTCGTCGGGCGCGTCGCCGAGACCCCGCCCGTACGCGGCGGCCAGCGTGACGGGACCGCCCGCGTCCTGGGGCCGGCCGAGCCCCTCGTCCGACAGCTCGACCAGGCCGGTGAGCCGGGACCCGAGCGCCTCGGCGTAGCTGCGGGCGCGTTCGACGGCCTCGTGGGCGGCCTGCCGCGCGGCCCGCCTGTACACCTCGCTGTCGCGCCGCAGCTCCCATTCGGGGCCGTCCACGTAGGTGCGCTCCAGGTCGCCGAGCCGGGTGACGAGCTCGCCGAGCACCCCGAAATCCGCGACCGTGATCTTGATCCAGACGGTGCCGCGGTAGGCGCGGATGTCCCCTTCGCGCCGCTTGTACTTCAGCAGCGGCGTGATCGACAGCCCACCCGTCTCCAGCTTCTCCACGGCCTCGCCGTAGGACTTGACCAGGTCGAGGCAGCGCTGGTTGCGCTCGGTGAGCCTGCCGAGGGCCGCGCGCCGGTCGGACTCCTGCGACTGGACGTGCACCGACAGCCGCGCGATCTCCGGTTCGGCCTCCACCACCGCCTCACCGCGAACACTGATCATGGGAGCGTCGCTCATACGACCCAACCTAAGCCACCGGAGCACGGATCGTGCGGCCGGAGCGAGCGCAGCGAGCGCAGGTCGCACGATCCGCCGAGCCGGGCGACCGCAGCGACACGACACCGGCCTGCACGGTCATGACGACCGAAACCGTGTCGTGAGGATCGACCGGCTCGCCCGGGGGTCGAAGGGGGTCGCCCCCCTTCACAGAAACGTCGAGCCGGGCGACCGCAGCGACACGTCGCCGGCCTGCACGGTCATGACGACCGGGACCGTGTCGTGAGGATCGACCGGCTCGTCCGGGGGTCGAAGGGGGTCGCCCCCCTTCACAGGAAAGTTCGGCCCTCGCCTCGGTAGGTCGGGACGGTCCGGACTACTCGGTCGTCGTCGATCAGGTGTAGCGCGGCGAACCGTTCGCACAGTTCGCCCGCCTTGGTGTGCCGGAACCAGACGCGGTCGCCGATGGACAGCAGGTCGGCGGAGCGGCCGAGCAGCGGTGTCTGCACCTCACCGGCGCCCTCGTTGACGTCGTAGGACAGGCCGGTCGGCAGGTACGGCTGGGGCAGCCGGACGGCGTCGGCGGGGCCGGAGGCGAGGTAGCCGCCGCCGAGGCAGGTCGCGACGCCGGGTGCGGGGCGCCGGACGACCGGCAGGGCGAACAGCGCGGCGGGACGTCCGCTGAAGTTGGAGTACTGGTCGAACAGGTGCGGCTGGTAGAGGCCGGAGCCGGCGGCGACCTCGGTGACCGCGCGCTCGGCGGCGGTCTTCTCGACGCTGCCGGTGCCGCCGCCGTTGACGAACTCCAGGTCGGTGAGCTCGCGGACGGCGCGGACGATCGCGGCGCGGCGGCGGGCCAGCTCGATCCGGGACCGCTGCTGCATGGTGCGGATGACGCGGCCCCGCGCGGGGCGTCCCGGGGGGACGTCCCCGACGCCGGCGATCTGCGACTCGTAGGCCATGAGCCCGGCGAGTTCGAGCGAGGGGCGCTTGAGGATCCGCTCGGTGAACGCGCAGACCTGGGCGGGGGTGCGCAGCGGGGAGCGCAGCGCGCCGATGCGGACCCGTCCGGCCAGGGGGCGGTAGGAGGCGTCGATGTCGATGCAGACGCGGACCGTGCGGTCGCCGGCGGCCGACTCGATCAGGTCGAGGTGCTCGGGGGAGTCCACCATGAGCGTGACGGCGCGGGAGGCGGCGGGGTCGGCGGCCAGCGCGGCGATGGCCGTCCGGTCGGCGGTGGGGTAGGCGACGAGGATGTCGTCGCTGACGCCCTCGGCGGCCAGCCAGAGCGCCTCGGGGAGGGTGAACGCCATGATCCCCGCGAAGCCGTCCATGGCGAGGACGTCCTCCAGCAGCGCCCGGCAGCGCACCGACTTGCTGGCCACGCGGATCGGCTTACCGGCGGCGCGGCGGACGAGGCCGGCGGCGTTGGCGCGGAAGGCCGCCAGGTCGACGACGGCGAACGGCGCCTCGATCCCGGCCGTCGCGGCGTCATAGCGGTCCCGGAGGTTCATGCTGGCCAGACTGCCATATTACCGGCGAATGTGAAAACCTCTCACGTAACGTCGATCAGCCGCCGCGCGGATGGGAGGCGAAGAATTCCCAGAGCATCGCGCTCGCCCTGTCCGGCCACTGGTGGCCGCCGCCCTCGATCTTGCAGAAGGCCACCGCGACGCCCTCGCCCCCCTTGCCGGTGCTCTCGCACACGGTGTCGTCGGTCAGCGCCTTCACCGGCCTGCTCGGTTCGGGAAGCCCGGCGACCCGGCGCCAGAAGTCGACCGCCTTCGACACGGGCGGGAACGGCCGCCGGTCGTTGAAGTCGCGGTTCCCGCCGCCGTTGAAGGGCACGCTGCGGTCCGCCGTCCCGTGGAAGATCATCGCCGAGACGGGCCGGCCGGGATCGCACTCGGTCACCAGCGCCCCCTCCACGACCCCGATCGCGGCGACCTTCCCGGGCTTCTCGCAGGCCATCCGGTACGCCATCCCGGCGCCGTTGGAGAACCCGGTGACGTAGACGCGGCCCGGGTCGGCCAGCCCGGCGCCGGTGAGCTTGTCGATGAGCTTGGTCAGGAACCCGACGTCGTCCACGTTGCCGATCTTCGCCGCGCCGCAGCAGTCGCCCGCGTTCCACGTCGTCATGACGCCGTTCGGGTAGGCGACGAGGAAGCCGTTCTCGTCCGACAGCCGGTTGAAGCCGGACAGGTCCTCCATCTTGCCCATGGTGGCGAGACCGCCGTGCAGGGCGATGACCAGCGCGGGCGGGTCGGCGGGCTTGCCGTCCTTCCACGTGCCGCCGGTCACCTTGGACGGGACGTGCAGCAGGAATTCGCGGTGCCCGATCGTCCCCACGTCGATCTTCTGCTTATGCGTGCCCTCCGAGGTGGGGATCCCGTCCACCTTCGCCGGCCGTTCGCCCTCCCCGCCCGCGCCCCCGCCGGTCTCGTTCGTGCAGCCCGCGAGGACGAGGGTGACCGCCAGAACCACGAGCAGGAATCGCCGCATGGAAGCAAAACTAACCTCAAAGCGCGACCACAAACTACTCATCAGTAGTGATCGGGGTGATCCTCACCTCACGGGTCTCGGCCCCCGCGGCCGCGAAGCCGATCATCCGGTGAGCCTCCGCCTCCAGTGCCTCCGCGTCGCCCGATGACAGCTCGTCGTAGGTCCGGATCGTCAGCACGGCCTCGCCGCGCCTGGTCTCCAGCGTCCACTCGCCCGCGGTGAAACCGTCCACGAGGACGATGCTCGGGACCGGCCGCCGGACCCGGTAGTTCTGCGCCTCGAAGCGGCCGGTGACGACCCGGCCGCGGTCGGCGTGGGAGAGCAGCAGGTTGTCGAAGTCGTACAGCAGGCGCGGCGGGGCGGGCGTGTCCGGGTCGGGACGCGGCGCATCCGGCAGATCGAACAGCTCGCGCCCGTTCTCGTCCTCGAACGCGACCAGGCGCGGACGCAGCCGCTCCATCACCTCCTTGAGCCTGGTGAGCCCCGACCAGGTCTGCACGTCCATCACGCTCGCCGGCCCGAACGCGGCCAGGTGGCGCAGGATCATCTCCTCCGGCGACGCGTCCCCAGCGAGGGGCCGCCCGAGCCACGCCTCGGCGGTCGTGTGCGCGATCGGGCCGCTGCGCCCCCACATGCCGCGCGGCGGGACCTGCACCAGCGCCATCCGGTTGCGCGCCGCGTAGGCGAGCGACGCTCCGGGGCGGTCGCCCCAGCCCGCCTTGCGCCCGTGCTCGGCCAGCAGTTCGCCGAGCTGCTTGCCGGTCAGCGGCTTCTCCTCCAGGAACGGCCGGGCGGCGGCGACCAGCTCGTCCATGTCGAGCCCCTCGACCGGCTTCGCGTGCGTGAAGTTGCGGAACAGGTCCCGGTCGAGGACGGGCTGGATCAGCGGCCGCAACCACAGCGCGTCCCGCGCGCTGACCAGGTGGATCGTGGACCGCATCAACGCGAGCCGGACGATCCGGCGTTCGGCGAGCAGCTCCGACACGTCCTCCGGCGTGATCCCGTCGAGCCGGCTCCCCAGCCCGATGTACCAGGTGTGCGGGGTCTGCGCCTGAAGCCCGGCGAGCCGTTCGACGGCCTCGACGACGGGCATGTCCGCCCGTGCGAGGAGGAGTTGCCGGGCCAGCGTGGCGCGGTTCAGGGCGCGCCGGGAGAGTCGCTCTGTCATGCGGGTCATTCTCGCGCCCGCGGCCGGACATGTGTAGAACGGATCATTCCGTTCTGGTAGACTGAAGCAGTACAAACCACACTAAAGGGGGCAGCCCATGGGGGAGAACACCGAGATCACGCCGTTCCGCGTCGATGTGCCGCAGGCCGATCTGGACGACCTCCAGAGCAGGCTCGCCCGCGTCCGCTGGGCCGACGAGCTGCCGGAGGACCAGGTCACGACGGGGCAGCCGTCCGGGCCCGTCCAGCCGGGCTGGGAGTACGGCGTCCCGGTCTCGTTCGTCCGCGACCTGGTCGCCCGCTGGCGCGAGACCTACGACTGGCGCGCCTGGGAGGCCAAGATCAACGGCTTCCCGCAGTTCACCACCGAGATCGACGGCCAGCTCATCCACTTCGTCCACGTGCGCTCGCCCGAGCCGGGCGCGACGCCGCTGATCCTCACCCACGGCTGGCCCAACACCTTCGTCGAGTACCTCGACCTCATCGGCCCGCTCACCGACCCGCGCGCCCACGGCGGCGACCCGTCCGACGCGTTCCACGTCGTGATCCCGTCCCTGCCCGGGTTCGGCTTCTCCGGCCACACCCGCGAGAAGGGCTGGGGCGCTGCCCGCACCGCCGACGCCTGGCACGAGCTGATGCGCCGCCTCGGCTACGAGCGCTACGGCGCGCACGGCAACGACGCCGGCGCCATCGTCAGCCCCGAGATCGGACGCCGCCACGCCGAAGCGGTCATCGGCGTCCACGTCAACCAGATCTTCTCGTTCCCCTCCGGCGACCCCGCCGAGTTCGAGGGCCTCACCCCCGAGGACATGCAGTACCTGCAGTTCCTCCAGGGCTTCGTCGAGCATGCCATCCACGACCGCGCCCAGCAGGCCCAGCCGCAGACCCTCGCGCACGCCCTCGCCGACTCGCCGTCCGGGCAGCTCGCCTGGATCGGCCAGCTCCTCGGCGGCGTCCCCGACCCGGACGTCGTCCTGACCAACGCCACGATCTACTGGCTGACCAACACCGCGGCGTCCTCGGCCCGCTTCTACTACGAGAACGCGCACGAGGAGAAGGCCACCGAGCCCACCACGTTCCCGATCGGGCTGGCCTCGTTCGCGTTCGACTTCCGGCCGCTGCGCCGCTTCGCCGAGCGCGACCACCGCAACATCGTCCACTGGAGCGAGTTCGACCGGGGAAGCCACTGGTCCGCCCACGACGCCCCCGACCTCCTCGTGGGCGACATCCGCGACTTCTACCGCAAGCTCGGCTGAACGCCGGCGGCGAGCGGCGCGTCCCGGCGCGGGACACGCCGCCCGCCCGTCTCGGCCGGGACTGCGGCGGGACGGGCGGCCGGCGCGTAAGCTCGAAGCGACCCGCCCTGAGCTGCCGCGTCGCGCCAGGGCCCGCCCCGTCCCGACCGCGACAAGAGTGAGACCGTTGAACGAATATGTGCTGACCCTGTCTTGCCCGGACCGGCCCGGCATCGTCGCCGCTGTCTCGGGGCTGCTGGCCGAGCGCGGCTGCAACATCCTGGAGAGCCAGCAGTTCGGCGACGCGGACTCCGGCACCTTCTTCATGCGGGTGCAGTTCGCGGTCCTGGACGACACCGACCCGGACGAGCTGCGCGGCGCGTTCGCGTCCCTGGTGCCCGAGCTGGGGCTGCAGTGGCGCCTGGACGCGCTGGCCGACCGCCCGCGCGTCCTGATCATGGTGTCGAAGGGCGGGCACTGCCTGAACGACCTGCTCTACCGGACGCGGTCGGGGCTGCTCGACATCGACATCGTCGCGGTCGCGTCCAACCATCCCGACCTGCGGCCCCTCACCCAGTCGTACGGGATCGACTACCACCATCTCCCGGTCGGGTCCGGCGGCAAGGCCGCGCAGGAGGCGGAGATCCTGACGCTGGTCGAGCACTACCGCGCCGACCTCGTCGTCCTCGCCCGGTACATGCAGATCCTCTCCGACGACTTCTGCGCCAAGCTGCCCGGCGCGATCATCAACATCCACCACTCGTTCCTGCCGAGCTTCAAGGGCGCCCGCCCCTACCACCAGGCGCACGCGCGCGGCGTGAAGCTGATCGGCGCCACCGCCCACTACGTCACCGCCGACCTGGACGAGGGCCCGATCATCGAGCAGGAGGTCGCGCGCGTCGACCACACCCACAGCCCGGAGGAGCTGGTGGCCGTGGGACGCGACGTCGAGTGCCTCGCCCTCGCCCGCGCGGTCCGCTGGCACTCCGAGCACCGCGTCCTGCTCAACGGGGACCGGACGGTCGTCTTCCGCTGACCGGTTTCCGCTGACCGGTCCGCCGGCCGGCGCGTTCGGTCAGGCGAACGCGTGAGATGTCGGCATGGCGTGTTTCACTCCACGTGACAATGCCTCACCATGGGTGACGATGTCGGACGTGCCGATTGGCTCACGGGGGTGGCCATGACGGAGACGCTGGTCAAGGACCTGATCGAGGAGGCGCAGAGCAGACGGCAGGCGCGGCGGCTCGCCGTCCGCGAGTTCCGGCCGCGCCGCGCGTTCGCCGGGGTCGCCGCAGCGCTGCTGGTGACCGTCGCCGGCGGGGTCGCCGCCATCGAGCTGCTGGCCGCCGCGCTCGGCTCCGGCGTCCACCCGGTGCCGGGCGTCGCCGTGGTCGCGGACGCGCTGCGGCGGCTCTCCTGGCGGGACCCGGACGTCCTGCTGGGGTCCGGCGCGATCGCCTTCCTCGGCCTCGCGTTCCTGCTGGCCGCGCTGCCCGGCCGCCTGCGGGGCGTCCCGCTGGACGGCTCCGACCCGCGCCAGGCCGGCGTCATCGGACGGGCCGCCCTGCGCCGCACGGTCGCGGACGCGGCGCTCGGCGTCCCCGGAATCGACAGCGCCCGGGTCCGGGGCCCGGGCCTGTTCCGCAGGGGTCTCGTCGTCCGGGCCGTCACCGGCTACCGCAACCCGGCGAACCTCGCGGACCTCGTCCACCTCGCGGTCGACGCACGGCTGGACCGGATCGAGCCGATGCACCGGCCCCAGGTCGACGTCCGGCTCGGCTGGCGGAGGGACTGAGATGAAGATCGCGATCGCGGTGGTCGGGGCGGTGCTGTTCGCGTGCGGCGCCACGGCGCTCGCCGCCGGCCTCGGCGCGTTCGGCGCGGCGGAGCGTCCGCTGCTCGACCCCGCCCTGGCCCGGTTCGCCGGCGACCACGGCTGGTTCCTGCCGGCGGCCGCCGGCGTCGCGGAGATCCTGGCGCTCGCCGGTCAGCTGTGGCTGGTCGTCCAGGCCCGGTACGCCGTCCACCAGTGGTGGCCGGACGTCGACAGGCAGACCCGCGACCGCGCCAGGGCCGCCGCCGGCGACCTGGTCCGGGCCGCGCGCGAGCTGCCCGGCGTCCACGGCACCCGGGTCCGGCTCACCGGCACCGCGGACAGGCCCCGGCTGCTGCTGAAGGTCGCCTGCGCCGGCGACACCCTGGTCGGCGAGGTCTACGGGGAACTGGGCGCGGGCCCGGTCGAACGCTACCGCCGCGCCGTCGGCATGCCCGACCTGCCGGTGGTGATCCGCTTCCGCCCCGACCTGCCGCGTCCCGGGAGACGCCGCCCGCAACCCGAGGCCGCCTGACGCGGACCGCCCGGCCGGGCGCGGGCCAACGGGGCGGCGCCCGTCCGGGAGTCCTTGCCCGTAGGGGCGCGGACTTCCGGACGGGCGCCCGCGCCCTGGGCAGACGCCCATGTGCCGGCGGAGCGGGCACATGCACACGGCGGGCGCCTGCGCTCGGGAGGAGCCGCAGAGGTCGGAGGCGAGCGGTCGGCGGGGGACGGAATGCTGTGCACCCGTCACTATGCGCGTTCTGATGTGACTGGTCACCCTTGTGTACATTTCGTTCACGGTGAGTCCGAGAACGAGAGGTGCGCGTGTGCGGCGTCCCGGATGGACGGTTCCCAGCAGCTGGAGCCTGGCGCGGCAGCTGCTGGTGCTGCAGGCCGCGATCGTCGGGCTGCTCGTGACGGCCGGTGCGACCATGGCCTACCTGGACGCCGGGCGGTCCGCGGACGACGCCGCCGCGCAGACCGTCACGGCCGTCGCGCAGAGCATCGCGGACGCGGACAACGTCCGCACCGCGCTCGCGTCCCCCGACCCCAGCCGGCTGCTCCAGCCGTACGCCGAACGCGTCCGCCACGACACCGGCGTCGACTTCATCACGATCATGAGCCCGGCCGGGATCCGCTACACCCACCCGAACCCGTCCCGGATCGGCGGGCGCTTCGTCGGCAACACCGGGCCCGCCCTCACGGGGCTGACGTTCACCGAGACCTACACCGGGACGCTCGGCCCGTCCGTCCGCACCGTCACACCCGTCTACGTCGGCGGCCGGATCGTCGCGCTGGTCGCGGTCGGCATCACGATCCGCGTCATCTCCGCGGAGCTGCGGGAGCGGCTTCTCTACCTGGTCGGCGTCGCCGCCGCCGTCCTCGTGGTCGGCGTGGGCGGCAGCTACCTGGTCGCCGCCCGCCTGCGCCGCCAGACCCGCGGCGTCGCGCCCGGCGAGCTGCGCGAAATGTTCGAGTACTACCAGGCGATCCTGCACACCGTCCGGGAGGGCCTCCTCCTGCTGGACCGGTCGGGACGCGTCGTCCTCTGCAACGACGCCGCCCGGGACCTCCTCGACCTGCACCCCCCGCAAGTGCCCTCAGCCGAACTGCGGGGACGGCTCGTCACGGAGCTGGGCCTGCCGGACGAGCTGGTCGCCACCCTTGTCTCACCGGAGCCGCGGCCGGACGAGATCCACGTCGCCGACACGCGCGTCCTCGTCGTCAACACCTCGCCCGTCCGGTCGCGGGACCGGGCGATGGGCAACGTCGTCACCCTGCGCGACCACACCGAGCTGCAGGGGCTGACCGGCGAGCTCGACACCGTGCGCGGGTTCGCCGAGTCGCTGCGGTCGCAGGCCCACGAGGCGGCGAACCGCCTGCACACGGTGGTGTCGCTGGTGGAGCTGGGCCGTACCGACCAGGCCGTCGAGTTCGCCACCGCCGAGCTGAAGACCGCGCAGCGGCTCACCGACCGGGTCGTCGGCTCGGTGACCGAACCGGTGCTGGCGGCCCTGCTGCTCGGGAAGTCCGCGGAGGCGGGGGAACGCGGCGTCGACCTGGTCGTCACCGAGGACACCGTGATCGAGTGCGTCGCCGAGCCCCGCGACCTCCTCACCATCCTCGGCAACCTCATCGACAACGCGGTGGACGCCGCGCTCGCGGGCGCCGACGTCCGACCGCCGCGCGTGGTCGTCCGGGCCCGGAAGGACGGCGGCGCGCTCGTCCTGGAGGTGTCCGACAGCGGGCCCGGAGTGGATCCGGACGCCGTGCCCGAGATGTTCCGGCGCGGCTGGACGACCAAGACGTCCGGCGGGCCCGTCGGCCACGGCCTCGGTCTCGCGCTGGTCGGGCAGGCCGTCCGGCGCCACGGCGGCGACGTTCACGTGGGGCACGACGACGGCGCCGTCTTCACCGTCCGGCTGCCCCTGGACCCGCCATGATCAGAGTGCTCGTCGTCGAGGACGACCCGGTCGCCGCGGAGGCGCACCGCTCCTACGTCGAGCGCGTCGCCGGCTTCGCCGTCTCCGGCGTCGTCCACTCCGGGGCCGACGCGCTGCGGTTCTGCGAGCGCACCGCCGTCGACGTCGTCCTGCTGGACTTCTACCTGCCCGACACCCACGGCCTCAAGGTGTGCCGCGCGCTCCGCGCCGGGGGCAGCGACGTGGACGTCATCGCCGTCACCTCCGCCCGCGACCTGGCCGTGATCCGGTCGGCGGTGTCGGTCGGCGTCGTCCAGTACCTGCTCAAGCCGTTCACGTTCGCGTCGCTGCGCGACAAGCTCGACCGCTACGCGCGGTTCCGGGAGCGGGCGGTCGGCGCGGGCGAGGTCAGCGGCCAGGCCGACGTGGACGGCATGCTCGCCACCCTCCGCACCCCCGACCACCGCTCGCTGCCCAAGGGCATGAGCGGCGAGACGCTGCAGGCCGTCACCGAGGTGCTGAGCGGCGCCGCCGACGGGCTGTCGGCCGCGGCGGCCGCCGACCTGACCGGCGTCTCCCGCGTCACCGCCCGCCGCTACCTCGAATACCTCGCGGACAACGGCCTGGCGCACCGCCGGCCCCACTACGGCCAGGTCGGCCGCCCGGAAATGCGCTTCTATCCCGGGTAGACGGGGTACGCATGGGGCGAGGGTGAAACGACTTCGGGGGAGTTGTCGTGAACGACAAGCCAGACAGGGCCGACGACAAGGCGACCGGGGACACCGAGCCGGAGCACGGGAAACGCCCGCCCCGCACCGAGGGCAAGGGGCAGAAGAAGAAGCCCGGCGACGCCGCCCGCAAGATGCGCGAGATGTTCAAGGGCCAGGCGCCGCCGCGCGACGCACGCGCCGCGCACCGCGACGGCGGCGCCCGTTCCGCGCCGGTCGAGTAAACCGACGTTGACCCGCTTTTTCTCCGATAACGCGGTTCGCCCGGTCTGCGGCGAGCAGTAATCGCACATCAGCCGAGGCATGGGGGAACGTCATGAGCCAGGATGATGCGCGGGTCGCCGGTCAGAGCGCTGCCGGGACGATGCGCAAGCGCGGCGCCGACGGAGGCTCCAGCGAACTCGTCACGTCCGACGGCAGCACCCGGATCGCCGACGCCGTGGTCGCCAAGATCGCGACGATGGCCGCCAAGCAGGTCGGCGGCGTGCACGCGATGGGCACCGGGATGTCGCGGACGCTCGGGTCGGTCAGGGAGCGCATGCCCGGGATGACGACCGACAGCACGCAGGGCGTCGCCGTCCAGGTGGGCGAGCGCCAGGCCGCCGTCGACATCGACCTCGTCGTCGAGTACGGGCTGTCCATCCCCGACCTCGCCGGCGCCGTGCGCACCAACGTCGTCAACGAGGTCGAGCACATGTGCGGCCTGGAGGTCGTCGAGGTGAACATCACCGTGGACGACGTCCACGTCGCCGGTGAGGATGTGGACGAGCGGCCCGAGGAGCCCCGGGTTCGATGATCGCCTGGACGAACGACGCGGGCCTGTTCCCGCAGCCCAGGTCCGCGGCCGACACGTACCGCCGCCACAACCCGGCTCGGGACGACCACCGTCCGCACCCGCGCCCAGACGATTCCGTGCCCCGTGGACTTGGTGAGGGATCGTCCGGCGGGATCGGCCCGGGTTCGTCTCGTGAGCGCGGCCCGGGATCGTCCGGGGGGCCTGGCGCGGAAGCTGATGGTGTGGTGAGGGGCATGGGCGCACAGGCCGGGGTCGGGGCTGAGGGGCCGCAGGCGGTCGCCGGTTTGGCCGAGCGGGTCGCCGAGGCGGCCATGACGTGTCCGGACGTGCTGGGGCTGACGGCCGGTCCGCGCGGCTGGATCGCGACGTATCGGGCCGGGCCGCCGCTCGCGGGCGTTGCGGTGCGTTCCGGTGAGGTCGAGGTCGGGGTCGTCGTCCGGTACGGACGGCCGTGTGCCGAGATCGCCGACGACGTCCGGCGGGCCGTGCGTCCGCTGGCAGGTCGGCGGCGGGTCGACGTACTGATCGGGGACCTGGCCGATGACGGCTAGCGCGGACGCCCGGTGGGCCCGCCCCGCGGCCGGCCGGGGAGCGCCGCACCGGCTCGCCCGCGCCCGCGGGCGGCCCGCCGGGCGGAGCGCCTGCCGGACGAAGGCGGGTGACCGCCGTACCGGCGGCGGCCCGGACGCGAGGGGGAGATCGGGATGGACATGAGACTGCTGTGGCCGCTCGTCGGGATGGCCTTCGGGGTGGCGCTCGGGTTCGCCGGCGCGTTCGGCGGGTTCGGGCCGTTCTTCATCGTCCTGTTCCTCGGCGCGCTCGGCTTCCTGGTGGGCCGCGCCGTCGAGGGCGATCTCGACCTCGGGCGGCTGATCGGCACCGGCCGGCGGTCGCGATGACGGCCGCGGAGCGGGGCAGCACGACGATCAGTGAACGGGCCGTGGCGCGCATCGTGGCCGAGGCCGCGGGGGAGGTCGAGGAGTCCGGCGGAGTCGGCCGGAGCGTCCTCGGCGTGCCTGTCCCCGGGCGCCGTCCGGCCCGCACCGAGGTCCGGGTGAACGGGGACATCGTCACCGCCAGGGTGGCGATGTCGGTGGCCTACCCGATGCCGGTGCGCGAGGTCGCGCGGCAGGTGCGCGAGAGCGTGCGCGGACGGGTGGCGGAGCTGACCGGCCTCACCGTCCGGCAGGTGGACATCGACGTGTCCGAGCTGGGGAGCGCGGCATCGCGCGAGAGGACCGTGCTGTGACCGTGCAGGCCGCGCCTCGGACCACCGAAGAGCGGCGTGAGCCGAAGGGCAGGACGCGCAAGGCCGACCGTGCGGCGAAGCGCGCGTTCCACTCGCGCCGGGTGCGTCCCGCCATGGTCGGTGCGCTGCTGCTCACGGCGGCGGGCGTGCTGACGGCGATCGAGGTCATCTCGGCGCTGCTCGACCGTCCGGCGCGGATCTTTCCGTACGGGTGGGTGCGGGACGCGGCGTGGGACGACTGGTACGCACTCGCGATCTTCGGCGCCCTGGCGCTGCTCGGCCTGGTCTTCTTGCTGGCGGCGCTGCTGCCGGGCAGGTCCCGGATGGTCCCGCTGCACGGCCGCGATCCGAGCCTGATGATGGGGGTGAGCAGACGCGGGCTCAAGCGCGCCGTCGCCGCGGCCGCCGAGGAGGCGCCGGGGGTGTCGGGCGTGCGGCGGGTCCGGCTGCGCCGCCGCCGGGTGAAGGTGGTCGCGAAGACGCCCGTGCGCGAGCCCGCCGGGCTGGACGAGGGCGTCACCGCGGCCGTGCGCGACCGGCTCGACCGCCTTGAGCCGCTGCCCGGCCGGTCCGTCCGGGTGCGGCTGACGCATCAGGGGACGTGATGGACCGCCGTCCCGCGCGCATCAACCGCACCGGCCTGACCCTGCTCGGCGCCGTCCTCGCCGCCGCCGGGGGCGCGGGCCTCGCCCGGGGCCTGGGCGCCTTCGGGGACGGGCGGGCCTCTTCCCCGGTCCTCACCGGCGGGGCGCGCCGCTTCGCCGAGGACAACGCCTGGTTCTGGCCGGCCGTCGCCGCCGCGGCGGTCGTCCTGGCGCTGCTGGGGCTGGCGTGGCTGCTCGCGCAGGGACGCACGGGGAAACTGCCGGGCCTCGCGCTGGAGCCGGACGCCGAGGCCGGGACGACGCGGTTGTCGGCCAAGGCCCTCGCCGGCGCGCTCGAGGCCGAGATCGGCGAGTATCCGGGCGTGCGCAAGGTGCGGGCCCGGCTGGTCGGCTCGTCGAGGCGGCCCGAGCTGCGGCTGAACGTCGCCTACGAGCGGCTCGCGGACCCCGCCGAGCTGCGCCGGCGCGTCCAGGACGAGGCCGTCCCGCACCTGCGGGCCGCTCTGGAGCGTGATTCGGTGCCCACGGTGGTGCGGCTGCGCCTGGTGCCCGGAGAGCAGTCCCCGACCGTCATCTGATCCTTGACGACACTTTGGTATCCATTGAGGGCTTTGTGGAGGTATTGGGGTTAATGTCCGAAGTGAACGTGACGTCGAGGGCAGAGGAGGCATGCTTGTCCGACCTTGAAGTCTCGGGCGGCTCCACCACGGGGTCCTTCGACGTATGGAGGGATCAGACGGACCACAGCATGGGCCCCTCCCGCTGAGCGGCCCGACCGCCCGGGGGTCACGACGGTATACGCCGTGACCCCCGGGTTCCGTCTGTCCGGGCGCTTCGCCGCGTCCGTCACGAAGCGCCGTGCCTGTCCCGGCCGTTACGCTGATCCGATCATGGGTGACTACTTCCAGACGCTGGTGGACGTGCAGGCCGGCCCCGACGAGGCGGAGCGTCTGGCACGGGACGTGCTGGACTGGCTCGTCGCCTCGGGCGTCGTCGCCGCCGGGCGCACCGACTGCGTCCTGGGCGCCGATCTCGGGCACCCGCCCGGTCCGCGTGCCGATGCGGTGCTGGACGGCGAGGGGTATCCCTCCTGGCGGGACCTCTGGACGAACGGCCTCGACATCGCGACCGGGCGAAGTGTGTTCGACGCGGGACAGGGCGAGCCCAGCGCCGTCTCCTGTCCTCATTGCGCCACCACGATCGAGCTGGTCGACGAGGGCTACGAGCTCGTCCGCGAGGCCTGGGAACCCTTCGGCGAGGCGATGACGGAGTGGTCTGAGGGGCGCGACGGCATCATCGCCTGTCCCGCTTGCACGCGCGCCGTCGAACCGGCCGCGTGGCGGTGGGCGGACGACTACTTCGCCTTCGGGCATCTCGGGTTCACGTTCTGGAACTGGCCGCCGCTGCGGCCCGAGTTCGTCGCCGAGTTCACTCGCCGCCTGGCGGGGCATCGCACGGTGCTGCTCGACGGGAAGCTCTGAGTTCCGGGGACGTCCCCTTCCACGCGGGTGTGAGGCAGAGCACCGGGGAGTAGGTTGTGTTTTCCAACTTACTGATCGCATACTTCGATAGTGAGTTGGAAAACGCAACGGAGGTGAGGTCATGCGGGACGCGGTGATCGTGGAGGCGGTGCGCACCCCCGTGGGCAAGGGCAAGCCCAACGGGATGCTGCACGAGGACTACCCGGCCGACCTGCTGGCACGCACGCTGAAGTCGCTGGTCGAACGCGCGGGCATCGACCCGGCACAGATCGACGACGTCGTGGGCGGTGTCGTCACCCAGGTCGGCGACCAGGCGCTCAACATCACCCGCACGGCCGTCCTGGCCGCCGGGTTCCCCGAAAGCGTCCCCGCGATGACCGTCGACCGGCAGTGCGGCTCGTCCCAGCAGGCCCTGCACATCGCGGCGCAGGGCGTGCAGAGCGGCGCGTACGACATCGCGATCGCGTGCGGCGTCGAGTCGATGTCGCGGGTCCCGATGGGGTCGAACGTGCTGCCCGGCAGCAACCCGTACGGGACGATGCTCGGCGAACGCTACCCGGACGGCCTCGTCGGCCAGGGCATCAGCGCCGAACTCATCGCCGCCCGCTGGGACCTGTCCCGCGAGGAACTCGACGCCTACGCCCACGAGTCGCACCGGCGCGCAGCCGAGGCGTGGAAGAACGGCGAGTTCGACCGCGAGGTCGCCTGGCCGGGGCAGCGGGACGAGACCGTCCGCCCCGGAACGTCCCCGGAGATCCTCGCCGGGCTCAAGCCCGCCTACTACGACGAGCGCACGGCCGAGCGGTTCCCCGAGATCGGCTGGAAGATCACCGCGGGCAACGCGTCCCCGATCAACGACGGCGCCGCCGCCGTCCTGGTCATGGGCGCCGACGTCGCCGAGCGCCTCGGCCTGCGCCCCCGCGCCCGCTTCCACGCGTTCGCCGTGACCGGCGACGACCCGCTGCTGATGCTCACCGCGATCATCCCGGCGACCGAGAAGGTCCTCGACAGGGCCGGCCTCGCACTAGCCGACATCGACCTGTTCGAGGTGAACGAGGCGTTCTCACCCGTCGTCCTCGCCTGGCAGCGCGAGACCGGCGCCGACCTCGCGCGCGTCAACGTCCGCGGCGGCGCGATCGCCATCGGCCACCCCCTCGGCGCCAGCGGAGCCCGCATCATGACGACGCTGCTGCACGCCCTCGAAGACCGCGGCGGACGATACGGCTTGCAGACCATGTGCGAGGCCGGCGGTCTCGCCAACGCCACCGTCATCGAGCGGCTCTGACAGACGAGCCGACCAGACCCCACAGCCGGTGCGGACCCGGCTCGGCGCCGACCGGCACCGGGCAGTCCCGTCGCCGCGTCCTCACACCCGCGCCGCCCTCGCACCCGCGCCGGCCTCGTGCCCCGTGCCGGCCTCGTGCCCCGTGCCGGCCTCGTGCCCGTGCCGTCCTCGTGCCCGTGCCGTCCTCGTGCCCGTGCCGTCCTCGTGCCCGCGCCGGCCTCGTGCCCGTGGGTCCTCGTGCCCGCGGGGTCCTCGTGCCCGTGGCGTCCTCGCGCACGCGCCGGCCCGGCCCGTGGGCGGCGAGGGCATCAGACCGGCGAAGGCAGGCGGGCAGCGGACTAGGCTTCCCGGTATGCCGAAGGACGCCCATCCACGCGAGTGTTCGGTCGCCGACACCCTGGACCTGGTCGGCGAACGCTGGAGCCTTCTCGCGATCCGCGAACTCAGCTACGGGGTGCGGCGCTTCGACCAGATCGTTCGCAACACTGGCGCGTCCCGCGACATCCTTGCGTCCCGGCTCCGCAAGCTGGAGGCGAACGGCATCATCCGCCGCGAGCGCTACAGCGACCACCCGGTCCGCCACGAGTACCACCTGACGCCCGCGGGCGTGGAACTGTGCGACGTCCTGCTCGTCCTCATGAAGTGGGGCGACCGCCACCTGCATGCGGACGACCCGCCCGTCCGCTGGCAGCACTCCTGCGGCCACCCGGTCAGCCCCATGGTCATCTGCCGCCACTGCGGCAACGAGGCCCGCCGGGGCGCCCACTCACCCACCGGCCGCGGCACCGTCACCTCCTGACCCGGCCCGCGCCTGCGAGGGCCAGAGCGCGCAACGAGGCAGGACGAGATCGGCGCTTGCGACCGCCGAGCCCCGGGCCGGCTCCCGCGCGCCGATCTCCCGCCCGGGAGGCGCGCCCATGACGGGACGGCGCACTCAGCCGCTCCCGTGCCCGAGGATGAACCCCGCACCATCGGTGCGCATCTCACACAGGAAGTGGGCCGGCCACGGACAGGCTCGGCCCTGCTGCTTGGAGAAGGTGAGCCCGATAGCAACGAGCGAAGGTGCGGGGCGCGACTACGGGTGGCTCGTATTCGGCGTTCTGTTCCTCGTGGCGGCGCCGTTCCTGGGCCTGTCCGCTTGGGGACTGTTCGCCAACGGCAAGGCCTGGGCGGCGACCTACGGCATGACCGGGACTTCCGGGACGGTGACCATCACGGGCCTGAAGCACAATGGCGGACATAGGTCACCGTCGACGTGCCAGGGGGATTTTCTGCCTGATCGAGGCGTTGGCACACCCGGCGTCAAGGTGGAGCACTCCGGCGAATGCCGGCGGGACCGGAGGCTGCCCGCACGGCTGGCCGGCGGGACGGCGTACGAGCCCGGGGCGTGGAGTTGGAGCCGCCTCGTGACGACCTTGCTGAGCACGGTGCTCTTCCTGCTCGCCGGACTCGCGACGTTCGCGTTCGGTGGTTCCTTCCTGCAACTGGGCGTGCGGCACTTCAGACGTCCGGAGTGAACCCCGTCAGCCGGGCCCGCCGCCGAAGCTGATCTCGTTGCCTTCCGCGTCCCGGTAGGTCACCTTGGTCACGCCGTTGTCGTACGTCTCGCGCTCCGCGGGTTCGATGCCCCGCCCGGCGATCCCGGCGACCCGGTCGTCGAGGTCGCTGACGAACGACAGCACCATGGCGTTCCCCGCCCGTTCCGGTTCCTGCACGATGTAGATGTACCGGTGCTCGGCCACCTCCCACACCGCCTCGATGTCGTTCGGCAGAAACGACGGCGGCCCGCCGAAGAACCGCTCGTACCACGGCAACGCGGCGCCGTAATCGGTGACGGGAATGCCGGCGAAGAGATCCAGTGCCATGTCGTCCTCACTGTGGAGCCGATGTGTCGCCGATACCGACCTCCACGACGCCGCGAACTCATCGCCGCCGACGAAGGCAGCCCACCCGACCCGCCGGAGGTGCTCAGGAAAAGGAGCATGACCGATGTGCACCCCGTGCGTGGCAGCGACGGCACCGGAACGTGACCTGTACACGATGACGGGTCGGTAGCGTCGGCGTCCGGGATGCCGCGACGGGCGATCGACCGGCCCGCGCGAACGGTGATCAGACAGCCGCCTTGAAATATCCGTCTGGTGTGCGGGTACCGCTCGGTGGTCGGCTTTTCTTCGGCCGTGTGTCTTGTTCGGGTGCGCGCCGATCGTCTAGTTCATGAGGGCGGACGTCCCAGCCCAGAAGGAGGTGGAGGCACCGTGCCGGACGAGGACAAGAAGCGAGCAGCGCACCGAGCCCTGGTGGATCGCGTGCTGAGCGGAGAGGGCAGGGCGTCGGCGGAGCAGCGGGCGCGTGCCTTCGCCAACGACGGCCTCCCCCCACCGCTGGACGCGCTGATCGGCAAGGTCGCCGACAGCCCGGCGCAGGTCACCGAGGCGGACCTGGCTGCGGCGAAGGCGTCGGGCTGCACCGAGGACCAGCTTTTCGAGCTGGTGATATGCGCCGCGGTCGGCCAGTCCGCCCGGCAGTATGAAGCCGGACTGGCGGCCCTGGCCGAAGCGGCCGTCCAGGGGAGGCCGGGTCATGCGACTTGACATCCTCGACCACGGCTACCGCCGCAGGACCAAACTGCTGTTCGCGCTCATCCGGCGGTTCTCCGGGCACCCGGTGCCGGACGCCGCCAGGCTGGTCTTCTACCGGCCCGGCTTCTACGGTGCCCGCGCCAAGGAGTTCACCCATGAGGCGATGCGCGGGCCGTCCGACTGGTCGGTGGGCGACCGGGAGCTGATGGCGGCCTACGTGTCCAAGGTGAACGAGACCGCGTTCTGCATCCGCGCGCACACCGCGACCGCGAGCCAGGCGTACCAGGACGGGCCGCGGGTCGCGGCGGTGCTGGCCGACCTCGAATCCGCGCCCGTCGAGGAGCCGCTGCGGGCGACGCTGCGGATGCTCGGCAAGCTGACCCGGGAGGGAAAGGTCGGCGCCGAGGACATGCGGGAGGTGCTCGCCGCCGGTGTCTCACCCCAGCAGGTCAAGGACGCGCTGGCGGTCTGCGCCGCCTTCAACGTCACCGACAGGCTCGCCGACGCCTTCGGGTTCGAGGTGCTCAGCCCCGAGGGCTTCGAGGCAGGGGCAAAATACCTGCTCAAACGCGGCTACCGGTAGCGAGCCGCACGCAACCGGCCTCCGCCGGTCAGCATTCGATGACGTTGACGGCGAGGCCGCCTCGGGACGTCTCCTTGTACTTGTCGAGCATGTCGCGGCCGGTGTCGCGCATGGTTTTGATCGCCTTGTCCAGGGAGACGAAGTGGCGGCCGTCGCCGCGGAGGGAGATGCGGGCGGCGCTGATGGCCTTGATGGCGCCGACGGCGTTGCGTTCGATGCAGGGGACCTGGACGAGGCCGCCGACGGGGTCGCAGGTGAGGCCGAGGTTGTGCTCGATGCCGATCTCGGCGGCGTTCTCGACCTGCTCGGGGGTGCCGCCGAGGACCTCGGTGAGGCCGGCGGCGGCCATGGAGCAGGCGGAGCCGACCTCGCCCTGGCAGCCGACCTCGGCGCCGGAGATGGAGGCGTTCTGCTTGAACAGGACGCCGATCGCGCCGGCGGTCAGGAGGAACCGGACGATGCCGTCGTCGTCGCAGCCGGGGACGAAGCGGTCGTAGTAGTGCAGGACGGCCGGGACGATGCCGGCGGCGCCGTTGGTGGGGGCGGTGACGACGCGGCCGCCGGCGGCGTTCTCCTCGTTGACGGCCAGCGCGAAAAGGGTGACCCAGTCCATCGCGTGGAGCGGGTCGGACGCCTTCTCGGTCGTGAGCTGGCGGTGCAGCTGGGGTGCGCGGCGGCGTACCTTCAGGCCGCCGGGCAGGAGGCCCTCGCAGGTGCAGCCGCGGGTCACGCAGGCGCGCATCACCTGCCAGAGGTTCAGGAGGTCGTCGTGGATCTGCCGGGACGTCCGGCCGAACGCCTTTTCGTTCTCCAGCATGAGGGCGGAGATCGACAGGCCCGTCTCCCGGCAGCGTTCGAGGAGTTCGGCGGCCGTGTCGAAGGGGTGGGGGAGGGTGGTGTCGTCGGGTTTTATGCGGTCGGCGCCGGTGGCGTTCTCGTCCACGATGAAGCCGCCGCCGACGGAGTAGTAGACCTTTGTGCGCAGTTCGCCGCCCGAGGAGTCGAGGGCCGTGAAGCACATGCCGTTGGGGTGGCCGGGCAGCGATTTCTTGCGCTCGAAGACGAGGTGTTCGTTGACCACGAAGGGGATTTCGTGGTCGTTGAAGAGGCGCAGAACTCCGCGTTCGCGGATTCTTGCAAGGCGGTCGTCCATCCCGTCGACGTCGACGAGTTCGGGTTTGTCGCCTTCGAGGCCGAGGATGACGGCCTTGTCGCTGCCGTGGCCCTTTCCGGTGAGGCCCAGGGAACCGTAGAGGACGGCCTGGACGGACGCGGTCTTCTCCAGCAGTCCGTCCTGGTGCAGGCCGCGGGCGAAGCGGTGTGCGGCGGCCATCGGGCCGCCGGTGTGGGACGAGGACGGGCCGATCCCGATTTTGAACAGGTCGAAAACGCTGATGGCCATTGCTACTCCGTTGTAGCTTGCGCCCCCTCCCGGGGTGGCAGGGGGCGCGGCGACGTCACAGGTTCGGGTACAGGGGATGCTCGTCGGCGAGGGCCTTCACGCGCGCCGACAGGGCGTCGCGGTCGAAGTCGGGCTGGAGGGCCAGCGCGATGATGTCGGCGACCTCGGCGAAGTCGGCGGTGGTGAAGCCGCGGGTGGCGAGGGCGGGCGTGCCGATCCGCAGGCCCGAGGTGACCATCGGCGGACGCGGGTCGTTCGGGACGGCGTTGCGGTTGACGGTGATGCCGATGCCGTGGAGGCGGTCCTCGGCGTCGCGGCCGGTGAGGTCGGAGTCCACGAGGTCGACGAGGACGAGGTGGACGTCCGTGCCGCCGGTCAGGACCCGCACGCCGGCCTTGGCGGAGTCCTCGGCGAGCAGGCGTTCTGCGAGGAGCTTGGCCCCTTCGACGGTGAGGGACTGGCGGGCGCGGAACTCGTCCGAGGCGGCGATCTTGAGGGCGACGGCCTTGGCGGCGATCACATGCTCCAGCGGGCCGCCCTGCATGCCGGGGAACACCGCGGAGTTGATCTTCTTGCCGTACTCCTCGCGGGCGAGGATCAGGCCGCCGCGGGGGCCGCCGAGCGTCTTGTGCGTGGTGGTCGTGACGATGTCCGCGTACGGGACGGGCGACGGGTGCAGCCCCGCGGCGACGAGGCCGGCGAAGTGCGCCATGTCGACCATGAGAAGGGCACCGCACGCGTCCGCGATCTCCCGGAACGCGGGGAAGTCGAGCTGCCGCGGATACGCCGACCAGCCCGCCACGATCATCTTGGGACGGTGCTCGGCCGCGAGGGACGCCACCTCGTCCATGTCGACCAGGCCGTCCTCCGCGCGGACGTGGTAGGGCACCACGTTCAGCGTCTTGCCGGAGTAGTTCAGCCGCATCCCGTGGGTGAGGTGCCCGCCGTGCGCGAGGTCGAGGCCGAGGATCGTGTCGCCGTGCTGGAGCATCGCGAAGTACACGGCCGTGTTGGCCTGCGCGCCGCTGTGCGGCTGGACGTTCGCGTGCTCGGCGCCGAACAGCGACTTGGCGCGGTCGATGGCGAGCTGCTCGGTGACGTCGACGTGCTCGCAGCCGCCGTAGTAGCGCCGGCCGGGGTAGCCCTCGGCGTACTTGTTGGTGAGGACGGAGCCCTGCGCCTCCAGGACGGAGACCGGCGCGAAGTTCTCCGAGGCGATCATCTCGAGGGTGGACTGCTGCCGCCTGAGCTCGGCGGCGACGGCCGCGGCGACCTCCGGGTCGGCCGTGGCGAGCGAATCGTTCAGGCTCAAGATCAGCTCTCCTCGATCAGCTTGTCGTAGGCGGCGGAGTCGAGCAGGTCGCCCGGCTCCTCGGAGATGCGGACCTTGAAGATCCAGCCCTCGCCGTACGGGTCGTCGTTGATGACCTTGGGCTCGTCCACCACCGAGCCGTTGATCGCGGTGATCTCGCCGCTGACGGGGGAGTAGATGTCGCTGACGGACTTGGTCGACTCGATCTCGCCGCAGGGCTCGCCCGCCTCGACGGCGTCGCCCTCGGACGGCTGCAGCTCGAGGTAGACGATCTCCCCGAGGGCGTCGGCGGCGTGCGCGGTGATGCCGATGGTGACGATGCCGTCCTCGCCACCGAGGCCGGACACCCACTCGTGCTCTTCGCTGTAGCGGAGCTGCTCCGGAACGCTCACGATCACTTCTTTCTCTCTCAGGAACGCTTGTAGAACGGCAGGGACACCACGTCCACCGGCTCCTGCCGGCCGCGGACGTCCACCGCGAGGTCCGTCTCCTCGACGCCGCTGTCGAGGTACGCCAAGGCGATCGGCGTGCCCAGTGTGGGCGACGGGGCGCCGCTCGTCACGATCCCGCACGGCGTGCCGCCGGACGTGACGACCTGATACCCCTTGCGCGGCGCGCGACGCCCGCGCGCGACAAGTCCCACGAGCCTACGGCCCGGCGGGGTCTGCGCCTGCGCCGCCAGGGCGGTCTTCCCGACGAAGTCGCCCGCCTTGTCCAGCTTCACGATCCGGCCGAGGCCCGCCTCGAACGGCGTGGTCTCGGCGGTCAGCTCGTTGCCGTACAGCGGCATGCCCGCTTCGAGACGCAGCGAGTCGCGCGCGGCCAGCCCGGCGGGGACGACGCCGTCCACCCCGGCGAGCGCCTTCCACACCGCGACGGCGTCGGACGCGTCGACGAACAGCTCGAAGCCGTCCTCGCCGGTGTACCCGGTGCGGGCGATGAGGGCGTCGACGCCCGCGACCCGCCCGGCGAGGACCGCGTAGTACTTGAGGTCGCCGACGGCCGCGTCGGTGAACCCTTCGAGAATTTCCTGGGAACGGGGACCCTGCAGCGCGATCAGGCCGTAGGCGCCGGAGCGGTCCTCGACGGCCGCCTCGAAGGCCGCGGCCCGTTCGGTCAGCGCCTCCCGCACGACATCGGTGTTGGCGGCGTTCGCGACGACCATCCAGGTGGCGTCGGCGAGCCGGTAGACGATCACGTCGTCGAGGACGCCGCCGTCCTGCCCGCAGACCATCGTGTAGCGGGCCTTGCCCACCGGCATCGACGCGAGGTTGCCGACCAGCGCGAAGTCGAGCGCCGCGCCCGCCCCCGGCCCGGAGACGAAGATCTCCCCCATGTGCGACAGGTCGAACAGCCCCGCTCCGGTGCGGACGGCCTGGTGCTCGGCGGTCTCGCTCGCGTAGCGCAGCGGCATCAGGTGGCCGGCGAAGTCGACGAGGTTCGCGCCGAGGTCCTGGTGGACGTCGTACAGCGGCGTCTTCTTCGCGGTCGGTTCGGCGGACATCGGATCGGCTCCTTCGTCACGGGCGCGTGTGGTCCATCGTCCCACTCGCGCACCGGGCGGTTCGGTGCCTCCCCCTCTGTCATCGGCGCCTGAGAGATTCACCCGCCACCGGGGCGGGCTTTCACCTTCGGCGGGGGACCGGGTCCCCGCTTTCCAGAGGTCGCCGTACCCGTGCGGTCCATGGGCCTGAGAGGTTCCGGGGAGGATTTGCTCCTTCGGCGTCCCTGGCCGGCTGCGAGGGACTCTCCCGCACGGGATCATCGGCGTCCAGCATCCTAGGGCATCGCCCCCGACGCCGCGAGGGTCAGCGCGGCGCCGTGGGCGGGGATTCCGACAGCGCCTTCATGCACGTGCGCAGGGCCGTCATCCGCTTCTTGATGTCCTGCTCGGTCGGGGTGGACGTCGGGTGCGGGCTCGGCAGCTCCACCCCCTGCTTGCGCATGCAGTCGCTGAACGCCTTGGCCGCCTCCGACTGCGGGGGCGGCGACGGCAGGACCGTGTTCCCCTGACCGGACGAAGCGGACGACGGCGCGGGCGGCGACGTCTCCGCGGCCCCGCCACCGCCGTCGTCGGAGCCGCCGCATCCGCCTGCGCCGAGAGCGAGCACCAACGCCAGGACCGCTATATGACCGCGCTTCAAGGCAGAACCTCCGTGCACCGGGGTGGGGGCGCCATGGTCGCAGGCGAAGCGTCCCGGGAATAGCGCGGAGTGTGCCAATCCCGGGCGCCCCGCTTAGCAGCACACCTCAAAACGGGGTCGCGAATGGCCCCGGCAGCCTTGCGCGGTGGTTCAACCAAATCGGAGCCTGTGACGTACTCTGAGTTGGTTGCTGTTGACCACCCCCCGGTGAGCGGGGTGCATGAACCGGAGGGGCTAGCCGCATGGCATACCTGGCTGGAGCGTTGATTCTGTTCTTCGGCCTGCTGGTGTCCATCGCGCTGCACGAGCTCGGGCACTTCTCGTTCGCCAAGCTGTTCAAGGTGCGGACCACCCAGTTCATGGTCGGGTTCGGGCCCACGATGTGGTCGTGGCGCCGCGGCGAGACCGAGTACGGGATCAAATGGATTCCGCTCGGCGGCTACATCCGGATGATCGGGATGCTGCCACCGCGCAAAGGAGACGCCCCGGGCACGATCCGGCAGGCCAGCACCGGCCCGTTCCAGGGGCTCATCGAGTCCGCGCGCGGGGTGGCGCTGGAGGAGGTCCGGCCGGGCGACGAGGACCGCGTCTTCTACGGCAAGAAGTGGTGGCAGAAGCTGCTGATCATGTCCGGCGGGCCCGCGATGAACCTGCTGCTGGCGGTGGTCTTCTTCGCGATCCTGCTGATGGGCATCGGCACGAACCAGCCGCAGCCGGTGATCCGGGAGGTCGCCCAGTGCATGGTGCCGGCGAGCCAGTCCGAGCTCACCGAGTGCCCGGCGAACGCCGCGCCGACCCCGGCGAAGCAGGTCGGGCTGCAGGCCGGTGACCAGATCGTCGTGTTCGACGGCAAGAAGATCGACGACTACCGGGAGCTGCAGGAGCTGATCCGCGGGGCGGGCGGCCAGACCGTGCCGATGACCGTCGAACGCGGCGGGCAGGACGTGAAGCTCAACGTCCCGATCACCCGCAACCAGATGTACCACCTGGAGGACCGGGAACGGATCGTCGAGGTCGGGTTCCTCGGCATCACGCCGACCAGCGCCGTCGAGCGGCAGGGCCCCGGCGCGGTCGCGAGCACGATGGGCGACCTGACCGCCCGCACCGCGGGAGCGCTGGTGCGGATGCCGGAGAAGATGGTCGGCATCTGGGAGGCGGCGTTCGGCGGGGAGAAGCGCGACCCGAACGGGCCGATCGGGGTCGTCGGCGTCAGCCGGATCGGCGGGGACGTGGCCGCGTCCGACACCCTCACCGGCGCCGAGAAGGTCTCCTACTTCGTGATGCTGCTCGGGTCGCTGAACCTCGCGGTCGGGATGTTCAACCTCGTCCCGCTGCTGCCGCTGGACGGCGGGCACATCGCCGGCGCCCTCCTGGAGGCGATCAAGAAGGCGTTCGCCAAGCTCTTCCGCAGGCCCGACCCCGGCTATGTGGACGTCGCCAAGGCGTTGCCGGTGACCTATGTGATGGCGGCCGTCCTGATCGTCATGGGCGGGCTGCTCATCTACGCCGACCTCGTCAACCCCGTCCGGTTCACGGGTTAGCGGGCAACGCGCCGGTCTTCAGGAAGCCGTCCAGCGCGGCGAGGTAGGGCTCTATGTCCAGGCCCTGCTCGGCCAGCCACGCGTCCGACCCGTAGGTCCCGGTGTAGCGTTCGGCGCCGTCGCAGATCAGCGTGACGACGCTGCCGCGCTCCCCGTTCGCCCGCATCTGCGCGATCAGCACCGCCGCGCCCCACATGTTGGTGCCGGTCGAGCCGCCGACGTCGCGGCCGGTGACCTCGCTCGTCCAGCGCATCGCCGCGACGGACGCCGCGTCCGGCACCCGGATCATCCGGTCGATGACCGTCGGCAGGAAGGACGGCTCGACGCGGGGACGCCCGATGCCCTCGATCCGCGAGCCCGCCGCCGTCCGCTCCGGGTCCCCGTCGGCGAACGAGCCGAAGAACGCCGACCCCTCCGGGTCGACGACCGCGAGCCGCGTCTGGAACCGCCGGTACCGCGCGTACCGGCCGATCGTCGCGGACGTCCCGCCGGTGCCCGCGCCGACCACCACCCAGGACGGCTCGGGGAACCGCTCCAGCCGCATCTGCTCGAAGATCGACTCGGCGATGTTGTTGTTGCCGCGCCAGTCCGTGGCCCGCTCGGCGTAGGTGAACTGGTCCATGAAGTGCCCGCCGCACTCGGCCGCGAGCCGCCGCGACTCGTCGTAGATCGACGACGGGTCGTCCACCAGATGGCAGCGGCCGCCGTGGAACTCGATGAGCTGGATCTTCTCCGGGCTGGTGGACGCCGGCATCACCGCGACGAACGGCAGCCCGAGCAGCCGCGCGAAGTACGCCTCCGACACCGCCGTCGACCCGCTGGACGCCTCGATGATCGTCGTGTCGGCGCGGATCCAGCCGTTCGCCAGCCCGTACAGGAACAGCGACCGCGCGAGCCGGTGTTTGAGGGAACCGGTGGGGTGGACGGACTCGTCCTTCAGATACAGGTCGATGCCCCACTCCGGCGGCAGCGGGAACACGTGCAGGTGCGTGTCGGCGCTGCGGTTGGCGTCGGCGTCGACGAGCCGGACGGCCTCGGAAATCCACGCCCGGTACCCGGGGTCGCAACGGTCCTCGATGCGGGTCACGGCGGGTTTCTCCTCGGATCGTCGCTGATCGGCCGCGTCCCACGATATCCGTGCATGTCACCGGGCATGATGGAGGCTGCGGGGGGCAGATGATCGAGATGTTCGACGCGCGCATCGTGGAGACCGGGCGGCTGCCGCTGTTCGGTTTCTTCGTCGCGTTCATGATCACTTTTGTGCTGACGCGGGTGAACGTCCGGCTGATCCGCTCGAACGTGCGGTGGTTCCGGAACGTGACCGCCGGCGACGTGCACATCCACCATGTCGTGTTCGGCGTCGTGCTGATGCTGGCGGGCGGCGTGGCGAGCCTCGCCGTCCCCGACGCGCTCGTCGGCCTCGACCTGGCGGCGGCCGTCGTGTTCGGGATGGGCTCCGCCCTCGTCCTGGACGAGTTCGCGCTGATCCTGCACCTCAGCGACGTCTACTGGACGGAGAAGGGCCGCGCGTCCGTCGACGCCGTCTTCGTCGCCATCGCGGTGACGGGGCTGCTGCTGCTTGGCGTCCACCCGCTCGGCTACGCGACCCTCGGCCTGGATCCCGCCGACTCCATGTCCCCGGTCTATGTCGCGTTCCTCGTCGTCAACCTCGCCCTCGCCGTGCTCACGCTGCTGAAGGGCAAGATCTGGACCGGGCTCATCGGCCTGTTCGTCCCCGCCCTCCTGATCATCGGCGCGATCCGGGTGGCGCGGCCCGGCTCGCCCTGGTCGCGCTGGCGGTACGACCGGGAGTCGCGCCGGTACCAGCGGGCCGTCCGGCGGGAGAAGTCGATCCGCCGGCCGCTCATCCGCGGCAAGATCTGGGTGCAGGAGTTCATCGCGGGACGCCACGACCTCATCCCGCCCGAGCTGCTGCAACGCCGCAACGAGGCCACCGAGCGCGCCCGCCGCCGGCGCCTCGCCCGAGTGCAGCGCAGAGCCGCCGCCCGCGCGGAACGCAAGGCCGCGTCCCCCTCCCGGCGCAAGACCCGCACCTGGGCCGAACGCCGCGCCGAGACGCGCACACGCCGCCGCGCCGTGACCCGCGACGGAAACGCGTCCCGGCTAAGGACACGCGCCGCGTCCAAACGCCGCGACCGCCCACCCGCCCCGGAACGCGACCCCCACCAGGCCCCCGAAGAGGAACCCCCAACCGGCGGCCGCCCCCGAGCCGGCACCCCCACCTGACCACCCCACCCCAACCCCTGACCGGCCCAGCCCATGACCGGCCCAGCGACGGGGGCCGCGCCGGTGCCTGATCGGCCTGGGGCTGGCACCTGGCGTATGACCGGCCCGGCGCATGACAGCCCGCCACTGGCGCATCAGCCGGGGCTTAGTCCATGAGTGGGGCGACGGCGCGGACGGTTTCGATCGTGTCGGCCTCGGTGGCGGACTTGTCGGGGCGGTAGCGCAGGACGCGGGCGAAGCGGAGGGCGATGCCGCCCGGGTAGCGGGGGCTGTGCTGGACGCCGTCGAACGCGATCTCGACGACCAGCTCGGGCCGGACGTGGACCGTCCAGTCGTCCTCGCGCACAGCCAGTTCGCGGAGCCGCTTCGTCTGCCAGGCGAGCAGCTCGTCGGTGAGGCCCTTGAACGTCTTGCCGAGCATGACGAACCCGCCGGTCTCGGGGTCGCGGGCGCCGAGGTGCAGGTTGGACAGCAGCCCCTGCCGGCGGCCGTGCCCCCATTCGACGGCGAGGACGACGAGGTCGAGGGTGTGCCGCGGCTTCACCTTGATCCAGCCCGCGCCGCGCCGCCCGGCCGTGTACGGGGTGTCGAGGGATTTGACCACGACGCCCTCGTGGCCGCGCGCGACCGCCTCGTCGAAGACCTCCTTGGCCCGTGCCGGGTCGGCGGTGACGACCCGGGGCATCCGCAACTCCTCGGGCACGACCCGCGCCAGCGCCTCGTACCGCACCGCACCCTGCGCATCGAGCAGATCGCCCCCGGCACCGCCCCCCGAGGACCGCCCCGCGCCTTCAGGCGTGCCTCCGGCTTCGTTGCCCGCGCCTTCTGTGGCGGGTTCGGTTTCGTCCAGGTATAGGACGTCGAACAGGTATACCGACAGCGGTACCGGTTCGGTGGTCTTGGCGGTCCGTGTGGCGGTGCGGGCGGCGGTGACCTGGAACGGGTGGGGGCGCCCGTCCGGCCGGAGCGCGATCAGCTCGCCGTCGAACACGGCCGCCCGGACGGGCAGTTCCCGCACGGCCGCCACCACCTCGGGCAGCCGGGAGGTGATTTCGTCCAGCGTCCGGGTGAACACCCGCACCTCGCCGTCGGACACGTGGACCTGCGCGCGGATCCCGTCGAGCTTCCACTCGACGGCCGCCTCGGCGTCGAGCTTGCCGAGCGCGTCCTCGATGGACGGGGCGGACGCGGCGAGCATCGGCTTGATGGGCCGCCCGACCTCCAGTGTGAATTCGCGCAGTGCGTCGACGCCGCCGGCGAGGGCGGCGGTGGCGACCGGCCCCAGCGTCCCGCGCAGCATGAGTGCCCGCCGTACCTCGGCGGACGGGATCCGCGCGGCGGCAGCGATCGCCTCGGCCATCACGCCGTCCAGCGCGCCCTGCCGCAGCTCGCCCGCCAGCAGCCTGATCAGGAAGTCCTGCTCGGTGCGGGTGGCGCGGCCGAACAGCGCCGCGAGCAGTTCGCGCCGCCGGGCGACCGAGCCCGGGCCGGAGACCGCGCCGATCTCGGTGAACGCGGCGTCCACCTCCGGGACGGTCAGGGTCGGTTCCGCGGCGGGCGGCGGGATTTCCCGCAGCGACGCGTACCCGACCCCGATCTGGCGTTGCGGCAGCTCACCGGACAGGTAGGCGACGACGGTCGCGGCCTCGCCCGGTTCCGCCGCGCGCAGGCATTCCGCGAGCGCGGATACCTTGGCCTTCCGGCCCGAGGTGCCCGCCACCGCCTGCGACGTCCGCGTGATATCGGCAATAAGCACCCCTCCATTTTGACTGCTCCCCTCCCTGAAGGGAGGGATCGTTGGGGTCCCTCCCGCCATGAGATGTGCGGGGATTCACGGCTCAGGCCGCCTGCTGCCCCGGCGGGGCAGGAGGTCTTGCGCCATCGGCACCGTCCGGGTTCAGACCCGCCCGGACCAGCATCACCCGTGCGGAGTTCTTGTCCCTGGGCGAGACGGCTCCGCACGCGGTGCAGGTATAGGTGCGTTCCGACAGCGGCAGCGCGTGCTTGGCTCTCGCACCGCACCCTCCGCAGTCCATGGTGGTGTGCGCGGGGTGCACCAGCCGCAGTTCGCGGCCGTGCTTGCGCGCCATGTTGATCAGTTCGTGCTTGGTGGCCGAGATCGCCGCGTCGGCGGCCTTGCGCGCCATCGTGGTTTTGGCCAGGAACTTGGGGTGGAAGTCCTCCACCGCGATGGCGTCATGGTCGCGCACCACCTTCTTGGCCCATTTGCGGGCGTCGTCCTGCCGCTGTCGCGCGACCTTCTTGCAGGCTTTGGCGGCCTGCCGCTGGGCTTTGCGGTATCCCTTGGACTGCGCCTTGCCCTTCGGGGCACGGCGCCGCGCCATCATCCGCCGGTAGTGCGCCAGTCGCCCGGCGGTCTTGGTGCCGTGCTCGGCGTGCGCCAGGTCGTGGGTGTCGGAGGTGGTGGTGGCGGTCTCGGTCACGCCCCAGTCGATCCCGATCGCCTGGCCGGTGGCGGGCAGCGGCTCGGCCTGGGCGGGGACGACGAAGGAGGCGTACCAGTGGCCGAGGGTGTCGCGGTGGATCCGCACCGATGACGGGTCGGCGGGCAGGTCCCGCGACCACACCACCGTCACCGCGATCCCGCCGGCCAGACGCAGGCGGCCGTCTTTGAGGCGGAACCCCCGGCGGGTGTAGTTCAGCGTGGGGGCGGCCAGGTCTCTCTTTCTGAACCGGGGCATCCCGGCGCGCTGCTTGACCGGCAGCCGTTCGGTGATGTCTTTGAGGGTCTTGGTCCGGGACTTGGCGAAGTCCCGGATGGTCTGCTGCTGGGGGACCGAGGCGCCCTCGCGCAGCCACTGCCGCTCGGCGCGCCAGCCGGTCAGCATCTTGTCCAGCCGCGCGGGGCCGCACGATTCCTTCGCCCGGTGCGCGGTCTTGGATCGGGCGACGCATTCGTTCCACACCCACCGGCACCGGTCCCACTCGGCCAGCAGCGCCCGCTCGGCGGTCGACGACAGCCGGAGCCGGTAGGTGTACCGGGCGTTCCCGGCCCCCTCGCCCACGGCTTCAGCTGGCGTCGTCATGCTGCCAATATAGCGTCATGATCAGAATATCGCTGCGGCTTCCCGAACAACTCCACCAGCAACTGGTCGAGCGCGCGTCCGCCGACCGGCGCTCCCTCAACTCCGAGATCCTGTACTTGCTGGAGACCGTCCTGGACGACGCCGCGGAGGAGACCCCTGCCCCGCGCCCCGGGGGGCCGGATTCCTCCCCGGCCTGAAGCTGAAGGCCGGAGCATCCTCCGGGAAGACCAAGTGACCACCGGGTCTGACAATCCACACCGTCCGGGGGCCTGGTCAGGGGGTGCGGGCCTGACTACGTTGACGGGAGGCGGGCCAGTGCGTGAGACGGCCAGTGCGTGTGACGGGCCGGTGAGCGAGACGGGGGAGTGAGGAGCGGGGAGTGGGGCTTCAGCGTCCGTCGGAACCGTTCCACCGGGTCTACTCCGCGCCGGAGCCGCCGGCGCCGGCCCGCAGGCCGAAGCTGCTCAAGCTGCTGGCGGTGGCGGCCGCCTTCGCGGTGGCCGGGGTGGTCGTCTTCCTGGTGGTGCCGGGGCGCGGCGGCGACCGGGCGGCCGTGCGGCCGACGCCGGCCGGTACGCCGGAGACGCCGGCGCCGTCGGCCACGGCGGCGCAGCGGATCGTCCGGGCGCTGCCGGCGCCGTGCGGGACGGTGTCGGAGGGCACCGTCGACCGCACCGTCCCGGAGGCGACGCGGCGGGAGAGCGCGAACTCGACCTTGACGACGTGCACGTACTCCTCGACGGGGTCGGCGTTCCGGTGGCTGCGGGTGGAGGCGCACCTGTACACGCCCGGCAACACCCCGACGCCGGTGAAGGACGCCGAGAACTACTACGACGCGCAGTGGACGCAGGCGCACGACGCCCCGCTGTTCCGGACGTACACGCTTGAGCGCCACCGGGGCATCGGCGACGAGGCGTACCGCTGGTTCAAGGCCGACGAGGGACAGCCGACGGTGGTGGGGGAGGTCACGGCCCGAATCCGCAACGCGGTGTTCACGGTCAGTTACAGCGAGCAGGCGTCCGGTGAGGGCGGCGGGGACGAGCGGGAGCGCGTCTGCCTCGGTAAGGCCACCGCCGTCGCCCGCGAAGTGCTCGCCGCGCTAAATCATTTCTGACCTGAATCGGCCGATCATGGCATATTTTCTGTCAACACCTTCTAGGGTGATGCGGTAATAGGGGAGGGGTACACCGATCATGTCCCCGCCGAGGCCGGGCGATCGGCGTGCTTGCGGCACCTGGGAGGAGGAGGTCGACGACGTGACCGTGCAATCGGTAGGAATATCCTGGGTGTAATAAGCCCAGGTCAGCAGGCTGTTACGTCGACGGGCCGCGGAGTGGACCCCGCTCCGCGGCCCTTTCGCTCCCGGTGTGCAGACCACTGGCCGCTGTTCACGAACCATTTTCTAATAGCTGGTTCGACATCGAGATAAATGGCCGATAGGTAGAACGGGTTATCGTTCCAACAGGCCCGCCTTGATCCACACGTCGCGGGCCCGGCCGTCCAGGAACCCGACCTCGTCGAAGAACGCGGTGCACTTGCGGAACGCCCACGCCAGCGTCGCGCGCCGGTGCGGGCTGCGCGCCGCGACCCGCCGCGCCAGCACCGGGTCCAGGCCCACCGCCTCGTAGCACGACGGGTGGATCGCCTGCCCGGCCGTCAGCCGCGTCGCCTGCGCCAGCCCGTAGGCCGCCATCCGCCGCCGGACGGCCGGCAGTTCGGTCACCAGCCGCTTCAGCTCTTCCCGCGCGTACTTGATGTGCCGCGCCTCCTCGATCACGTGGATCCGCGTCACCTGCCGGATCATCGGCTGCACGTCCTCGTCGGGGAACGTCAGCCGCTGGAACGCGTCGGTGAACTCCTCCACGACGAGCGTCCCGGCGAACATCGGCATCGGGTCGTACACGGCTCCGAAGAGCTTCGCGAAGTGGAACTCCAGCGCGCGCGGCCGGTGGGTGCGCAGTCCGCAGGTCCGCACCATCCGCCCGAACATCTTCGAGTGCCGGCACTCGTCGGCGATCTCCGTCAGGGCGTACGCGACGTGGTCGCTGTCGTAGCGGTGCCGGTAGGCGTGCATCACCAGCGACTGCATCAGCAGCATCTCCGACCAGATCCCGAACGAGGCGATGCTGCACATCTCCCGCTTGGTCAGCTCCACCCGCTGCCGGTGCGTGAGCCCGTCCCACAGCGGCGTCTCGTAGATCGACACGAGCTGCGGCGGCATGTAGTACGCGTCGGGGTCCTGCGGCGCGTCCCAGTCGACGTCGGTGTCCGGGTCGAACGAGTGCTTGCGCGACGTCCGCAGCAGGCGTTCGGCGACCACTTCCCGGTGCGTCAGCTCCAGCGTGTGGTCGCCGTCCTTGCACCGGATCTGCGCCGTCCACGTACGGGGCCGGCCATCGCTCAACAACACATCAGAGGGCATCGATCCATCTCCTCTCACCGAGGGAGAGTCGTGGGGGAGGGCCGCGCCCGGACGTGGGCGCTACCCCCGGGAGGTGGGGATTCTGGCCAGGAGGCGGACGGTCGTGGGGGACACCCTGGAGAGGGTGTGCAGAAGGTGGCCCTCGAAGTTGACCGGGACCACGGCCTTGTTCTTGATGATGGCTTGGATGATCCGCTCGGCGACCTTCTCCGGCGGGTAGTTGCGCAGCTTGATGGCCTTCTGGCCGCGCTGCCGGAGACGGTCGCGGGACGCGGCGTCGCCGTCGACGTAGGTGCCGTGCTCGACGATGTCGGTGCTGACGAAGCCGGGGCAGACGGCGGTGACGCCGATGCGGGATCCCGCCAGTTCGGCGCGCAGGCATTCGCTGAGCATGAGGACGGCGGACTTGGTCGTGCAGTAGGCGGGCATCGCGCGCCAGGGCGCGAACGCCGCGGCGGACGCGACGTTGACGATGTGGCCGCCGAAGTTGGGCTTGTCGGGCTTGTTGGGGAGGGCGTGGACGCGGTCGCGCATCTGCTTGCCGAACAGGCGGGAGCCGTGGACGACGCCCCACAGGTTCACGCCCATGATGCGGTCCCAGTCGTCCAGGCTGGTGTCGAGGAAGGGGCCGGCGACCGCGATGCCCGCGTTGTTGACGACGATGTCGGGGGCCCGGTGGGCCTCCTTGACCTCGGTGGCGAAGTTCTCCATGGCTTCTGCGTCGGCCACGTCCACCTGGTAGGCGGTGCCGCCGGCGCCGACGGTCTTGGCGATGTCGACGGTCTGCTCCGCGGAGGGGAGGTCGATGTCGGCGGCGATGACGCTCGCGCCGCGTCCGGCCAGTGCGACCGCGGTGGCGCGGCCGATTCCGCTGCCGGCTCCGGTGACGACGGCGAGCGCTCCGTCGAAGTGCGCGAGTGGCATGCGAGACCTCCGAGAATTGACCGAGTCCGAGACGGGAGGATTAAACCGTACTCAGCCCGCCGCGGCGTCGGCGATGACCGCGTCGACCTCGGCCTTGCGGTCGGCCTCCTCGGCGGCGAAGCGCTCGGTGTCGAGTTTGTCGGCGATCTCCTCGTCCTGGGTCATGAGGGCGTCGAGGTCGGCCTTGGACATGTCCAGGACGCCCATGTCGTCGTAGGTCTTCTGGATGCGCTCGCTCCACAGGCCGATGTCCTTGACGCACGGGACGATGCGGCTGAACAGCAGGCTCTGGAACATCCGCATGTAGGGGGAGTTCTCCACCATCTCGTCGACCTCCTTGGGGTCGATGCCGAAGTTGGTCCAGATCTCCCGGCCGCGGATGCGGTCGCGCATCAGGTAGCAGCCCTCGATGACGAAGTCCTCGCGTTCGCGGAGTTCGGCGGGTGAGAGCTGCTTGTAGTAGTCGCGGAGGGCGAGGCGGCCGAACGCGACGTGGCGGGCCTCGTCCTGCATGACGTAGGCGAGGATCTGCTTGGGGAGCGGCTTGGTGGTGATGTCGCGGATGACGCCGAACGCGGCGAGCGCGAGGCCCTCGATGAGCACCTGCATGCCGAGGTAGGGCATGTCCCAGCGGGAGTCGGTGAGGGTCTCGTTCAGCAGGTCCTGCAGCTTGGTGTTGATCGGGTAGATCAGCCCGACCTTGTCGTGCAGGAACTTGGCGAACAGTTCGACGTGGCGTGCCTCGTCCATCGTCTGGGTGGCGGAGTAGAACTTGGAGTCGAGGTCGGGCACGGTTTCGACGATGCGGGCGGCGGTGACCATCGCGCCCTGCTCGCCGTGCATGAACTGGGAGAACTGCCAGGAGGTGGAGTGCTGCCGCAGTTCGCCGCGCTCCTTGTCGGAGAGCCGGTCCCAGTACTTGGTCCCGTAGATGGCGAGGGACTGGTCGGGGACGCCGAGGGGGTTGTGCGGGTCGACCTCAAGGTCCCAGTCGATCCGCTTGGTGGAGTCCCACTGCTTGTCCTTGCCCTTCTGGTAGAGGGCGAGAAGGCGGTCGCGGCCGTCGTCGTACTCCCAGGTGAACCGGGTGTCGCCGGCCAGGGGCACGTTCCAGGTGGACGTGTCGACGGGCTCGGTGTAGAGGTCATGGGTCGACATGGGCGACTCCTCCCGGAGAGGCGCGGACGTACGGTGTACGTCTCACGTACAATGTACGTACCGTGTCACGGCGCACTTACGGATGTCAACGGCGGGAAAGGGCGGCACCGATGGCGAGGCATGTGACCTCCGACACCCCGCAGCCGCGGCCGGTGCTGACGCGCGAGCGCATCGTGCTCGCCGCCGTCGAGCTGATCGAACGCGAGGACGCGGACGCGCTGTCGATGCGCCGGGTGGCGGCCGAGCTGGGCGTCGCGGTCATGTCCCTCTACAACCACGTCCCGAACAAGGACGCGCTGCTGGAGGGCGTCGCCGAGCACGTCGTCTCCGGCCTGGAACTGCACGACGACCCGTCCGAGCCGTGGCAGGAGCGCGCACGGGCCCTGGTGCGCGCGTTCCGGAAGGTGGCGCACGACAAGCCGCGCTGCATGACGATCGTCCTCACCCACAAGATCGACACCGCGGCCGGGCTGCGGCCTGCCGAGCGGGCGCTGGCGCTGGCGGACGCGGCCGGGTTCGACGGCGAGACGGCCGTGCGGATCATGCGGGCCCTGCTCGCCTACGCGCTCGGCGCGCAGATGCGCGAGGTCGGCATGGCGAAGATGCTCGGCCACCTCGTCGAGACGGGGGCCGAGTCGTGGGCGAACCTCGACCCGGACGAGTTCCCGCACGTGATCGCGCTCGCCTCCGAGCTGGCCACCCACGATCCCGAGGCCGACTTCGAGTTCGGCCTCGACCTGCTCATCGGGGCGCTGGACCGGCTTCCCCGGCGTCCGGCAGATAGGGGCTGAGGCCGTGGCGGCAGAAGTCGGTCATGTGGCGGGCCGCCTCCTGCGCCGACACCTCGGGGCGCCGGGTCCGCCACTGCGCGAGCCGCTCGCTCGCCCCGATGATGATCTCGGTGTAGGCCTCGACCGCGCCGGCCGGGGCGGACGGCGCGAACATCGCCAGCACCCCGGCGATCAGCGTGCTCTGCTGCCGCCGGGTCGACTCGACGGCCTCGATCGTCTCCGCGGACGCGGCCATCGGCTCGCGCAGCAGCATCGCGAACGACTTGCTGTGCGCGTCCATGAACTCGAAGTAGGCGACCATCCCGCGCGACAGGATGTCCTCGGGGGTGGTGGCGCCCGCCATGGCCTTCTGGGTGACGTCGAGCAGCTCGGCCTTGGACCGGCCGACGCAGGCGACGAGCAGCCCGTCCTTGGAGCCGAAGTACTCGTAGAGCATCGGCTTGGAGACGCCGCAGCGTTCGGCGATCTCGTCCATCGAGGTGGCCTGGTAGCCGCGCTCGCCGAACACGTCCTCCGCCACGTCCAGCATCTGCCGCTCGCGCTCGGCGCGCGACATCCGCCTGCGGGCGGGGCGGCGGGGTGTGGCGTCACTCACAGGAAATCCCCTCTGTTGGACCTACCGTCAGTAACCTACTCTCGGTAACTTACCGGAAGTAGGTTACGCGAGAGGATGGGTTATGAGCGAGCGTGCCCCGGAGATCGTCATCATCGGCTCCGGCTTCGCCGGCCTCGGCATGGCGATCCGGCTCAAGCAGAACGGCTTCCACGACTTCACCGTCCTGGAGAAGAGCGAGGCCCTCGGCGGGACGTGGCATGACAACACCTATCCCGGCTGCGCCTGCGACGTGCCCTCGCACATGTACTCCTTCTCCTTCGAACTCAACCCGGGCTGGACGCGGATGTTCGCGCCGCAGCCCGAGATCCGCTCCTACATGGAGCGCACCGCCGACAAGTATCGCGTGCGCGAGCACATCCGCTTCGGCGCGGCCGTCGAGTCCATGGAGTACGACGACGACGCCAGGCGCTGGAACGTGACCCTCGCGGACGGGACGGTCCTCACGCCGAAGGCCATCGTGTCCGGCATCGGCGCCCTGCACGTCCCCTCGTTCCCCGACCTGCCCGGCATGGAGCGGTTCCAGGGCACCGCCTTCCACTCCGCCGAGTGGGACCACTCCTACGACGTCGCCGGCAAGCGCGTCGCCGTCATCGGGACGGGCGCGTCCGCCATCCAGTTCGTCCCGCAGATCGCAAAGAAGGCCGCCGACCTCGTCGTCTTCCAGCGGACGGCGCCGTGGATCCAGCCCAAGCCGGACGTGTCCATCCCGGCGCCGGTGCGCAAGGCGTTCGAGAAGGTCCCGGGCGCCGCACGCGCCTTCCGGGGCGGCATCTACTGGGCGCTGGAGGCCCGCGCCGTCGGCTTCACCGTCGACCCGCGGCTGTCGCTCCCGCAGGAGAAGATCGCCCGCCGGCACATCGCGAAGCAGATCGCCGACCCGGACCTGCGCGCCAAGGTGACGCCCGACTACACGATCGGCTGCAAGCGGATCCTGTTGTCCAACGACTACTATCCGGCGCTCGCCCGTCCCAACGTGGAACTGGAGACCTCCGACATCGCGGAGGTCAAGGAGAACTCCATCGTCACCGCGGACGGACGCGAGTACGAGGTCGACTGCATCGTCTACGGCACCGGCTTCAAGGTGACCGACGCCCTCACCGACCTGCGCGTCACCGGACGCGGCGGCGTCAAGCTCCAGGAGATCTGGGCGAACGGCATCGAGGCCCACCGCGGGACCACGATCCCGGGGCTGCCGAACTTCTTCATGCTCCTCGGCCCGAACACCGGCCTCGGCCACAACTCGGTCGTCTTCATGATCGAGGTGCAGATCCAGCACGTCCTGGGCTGCCTGCGCCTGCTGCAGGAGCACCGGGCCGACACGATCGAGCCGAAGCCCGGGGCCGCCCGCCGCTTCAACGACCGCATGCAGCGTCGCCTGCGCCGCGCCGTCTGGAACGAGGGCGGCTGCAGCAGCTGGTACCTGGACGACCAGGGCGTCAACCGCACCCTCTG
>NZ_JBEZGN010000036.1:0-111648 GCF_040650055.1 Spirillospora sp. NPDC048819
ACATCGACATCCGGCCGCGCCAGCGTCGGCATGAACCCCTGCACGAACGTGCTGTAAGTCTCATTGATCATCCGCTGCGACTCCGCGGCGATCGTACTGAACACCAGCGAACTCTTCCCCGAACCCGACACCCCCGTGAACACCGTCAGCCGACGCTTCGGAATCTCGATGCTGACGTCCTTGAGATTGTTCTCCCGCGCACCCTGCACGCGGATCAGGTCGTGGCTGTCGGCAGCGTGCAGCGCGGGCGGGTGCGTGTCCGTGCTCATTGTTCTCCATCGACTCTGGGCGGACGCGTGTGTGCGGGGTCATGGCAGCGAACCCCGGAAGGTTCAGTGCTGCTGCTCCTGGATACGGATCAGGTTGCCCGCGGGATCGCGGACGGCGCAGTCGCGAACACCGTACGGCTGATCGGTCGGCTCCTGGGCGATCTCGGCGCCGCCGGCCTGCAGCCGTTCGAAGGCGCCGTCGAGGTCGGCGGTGGCCAGGTTGATGCCGGCGTAGGTGCCCTTGGCCATCATCTCGGTGATGGTGCGGAGTTCGTCGTCGGTGATGCCGGCCCCTTCGACCGCCGGGGGCTCCAGGACGATGGACGTGCCGGGCTGGCCGGCGGGACCGACGGTGATCCAGCGCATTCCGCCGTATCCGACGTCGCCGCGGACTTCGAAGCCGAGGAGGTCGCGGTAGAAGGCCAGGGAGGCGTCCGGGTCGTTGTGCGGAAGGAAGCTCGAATGAATGGTGAATTCCATGGCGCTCACGCTAGGTGGGGCCCGCCGGCCGGCGCTTCTCGATTCCTGATCGGTCGGGTCACCTGTTTCGCGACGCACGGCGGCATCCCCGCCGTCGCGCGGGTCGCCTCGGCGCGGAAGACGCTCGGCGGCACGCCGACCAGCTCGGTGAAGCGCGTGCTGAAGGTGCCCAGCGACTGGCAGCCGACCTCGAAGCAGACGTCGGTGACGCTGAGGTCGCCGCGGCGCAGCAGCGCCATCGCGCGTTCGATGCGCCGCGTCATCAGGTAGGAGTACGGCGATTCGCCGTAGGCGAGGCGGAACTGGCGGCTGAGGTGCCCGGCCGACATGTTCACGCCGCGGGCGAGGGCCTCCACGTCCAGCGGCTGCGCGTAATCACGGTCGATCCGGTCGCGGACGCGGCGCAGCCGCGCGAGGTCGCTCAAGTGCGGCGCCGAGGCGGATCTGCTGGTCACATCCGACATCGTACGTCGCACCCGGCGCCGACCCTCGTGTTCAGAGCCGAGGGAAGTCCCAGTCCGCGCGCAATCGGGTGAGGGCGGTGCGGGCCCGAGGGGCATCCCTTCCGCATCGCCGAAGGGCGACGGGCGCCTGCCGGGCGGCGGTCAGTCGAGGGGGACGACCGGGGCGGGTGCGGTGATCTTCGCGTTCACCGCGCCGAGGCGCTCGATCTCGACGGTGACGGCGTCGCCCGGCTGTAGCCAGGGGTGTTTCTCCGCGCCGTGCAGGGAGGAGAGTTCCAGGAGGCAGCCGGTGCCGACGGTGCCGCTGCCGATGATGTCGCCGGGGCGCAGGCGGGTGCCGCGTGAGGCGTAGGCGAGCATCTGGCCGAACGACCAGTGGATGTCGGCCCAGGACCCGCCGCCCTGGCGGACACCGTTCACCGAGGCCGACATCGCCAGGTCGTAGCCCCGTCCCGACCGGCGGTCGCCGAGTTCGTCGGGTGTCACCAGGAAGGGGCCGAGGGAGGTCGCGCCGTCCTTGCCCTTGGCCGGGCCGAGGCCGACGCGGGATTCCACGCCCTGGACGTCGCGGGCGCTCCAGTCGACGAAGATCGTGTACCCGGCGATGCACGCCTCCGCCTCGGCCGGGGTGAGGTCCGCTCCCGGGCGGCCGACGATGGCGGCGACCTCGACCTCGTAGTCGAACTTCTGCGAGCCCGGGGAGACCGGGACGTCGTCGCGGGGTCCGCGCACGGCCGCCGGGTTGGTGAAGTAGAAGACCGGCTGGGAGTACCAGACGGGGTCGACGTCGCGGCCGAAGGCGGCGGAGGCGTTCTTGGCGTGTTCCTCGAACGACAGGAAGTCCCGCACCGAGGGTGGTTCCGGCACCGGGGCGCGGAGCCGGGCCTCGGCCAGGGGCAGCGTCTCGGCGGGTGCCGACCGGACGCGTTCGCCGGCCGCCGGGAGGTCGTCCAGCAGGTCCGGCAGTTCGGCGTCCAGGCCGTGGACGACGTCGTCCACGAGCAGCCCGGCCCGGTCGGTCCCGGCGGCCGGGGAGGTGTAGGTCAGCCAGCGCATCAGCGACTCCTTGGGCGAGGCAGCCGATAGGGCCGCCGTCGAAGGCGACCGTGTCGGGCCAGATTACGGTCAGGTCCAGCCGGGTTCCCTGCGGCCGCCCTTCCAGTTCGCTGTAGGCGCTGTGCAGGCCGCCGACCAGGGGCGCAACCCGCGTCTCATCGTCCGGCCACGACCGGGCTCCCAGGTGGTCAGCGTCCGTGGGCGGAGGGAAGCCGGACCTCGAACAGCGCGCCGCCCTCGGGCGCGTCACCGACGGTGATCTGCCCGCCGTGCGCCCGGACCACATCGTGGGTGATGGCCAGGCCGAGGCCGGCGCCGCCGTCGTCGCGGCTGCGGGACTCGTCCAGCCGGACGAACCGCTCGAAGATCCGCTCACGGTCGTCCGGCGGCACCCCGGCGCCGTCGTCGGCGACCCGCAGGACCGCCATGCCGTCCTGGGCGCCGAGGCGCACGCGAATCCCGGCGGCCGCGTGCCGTTCGGCGTTGTCGAGGAGGTTGGACAGGACGCGGGCCAGTCTCACGCGGCTGCCCGGGACACTGGGCGCTTCCGCGACGTCGGCCTCGATGGCGAGATCGCGCGCGCCCGCGGGACGGCGCCGCAGTTCGTCGCGCACCAGTTCGGCCATGTCCACCGGCTCCGGCGAGACGGGACGCTCTCCGGCGTCGAGGCGGGCGAGCAGCAGCAGGTCGGCGGCCAGGTGCTGGAGCCGGACGACGTCGTCGGTCAGTTCGGCCACGTCCAGCAGCCGGGGATGCGCCGCGGCCACCTCCAGCTGTGTGCGCAGCGAGGCGATGGGGGTGCGCAGCTCGTGCGCGGCGTCGGCGACGAACCCGCGCTGCCTCGTCACGGAGCGTTCCAGCGCGGCCAGGGTCTGATTCGTCGTGCCCGCCAGTTCGGCCACCTCGTCCCGCGATCTGGGCACCGGGACCCGGCGGGTCAGGTCGCCCGAGGACGTGATCTCCGCCAGCTCGCCGCGGATGGCCGCCACCGGGCGCAGCGCGCGCCGGGTGACCAGCCAGGTCACGCCGGCCACCACGCCCAGGAGGGCGGGCAGGCCGAGGAGCATCGCGCGGCCCACCGCGGCGACCGCGTCGCGCGAGGTGGCGAGGGTGGCGCCCGCGTGCACGGTGACGGTCTCGCCGGCGGGGGTGGTCGCCTCCACCGCCGCGAACCGGTAATCGGTGGTCCGGCCGTCCACGGTGGCGCGGCCCGTGGCATGCCAGGCCCCGTCGGAGACGCGGCCGGGGCGAGGATCCTCCTCGTCCAGGTCGTCGTCGTCCTCCCCGGACAGGACGCCGGCGGCCCTCGACCCGAGCGCCGTGGCGGGATCGCCCAAGCCGCTGACGGCCTGCAGGTCTTCGCTCACCGCCCTGACGCGGCCGGAGGAGTCCGCGATCTGGACCGGGCGCTCCTCGGCGTCGTCCAGGTCCAGCCGGTCGTAGGGGGTGCCGGCGGCGAGTTCGGCGGCGATCTCGCGGGCGGTCATCTCGGCTCGCAGATCGGCCTGTCCGGCGAGGTTCGCCCGCAGGAGGGACACCACGATCAGCCCCGCGGCGGCCAGCGCCGCGGCGACCACGGCGGTCGCGCCCACCGTGGTGCGGGCGCGCACCGAGCCGTACAGGCGCGGCATCTAGGCGCTCCCACCGGGTCGCACGGCTCCCCCGTTGGTGTCCAGCCGGTACCCGGCGCCGCGCACCGTGGTGATCGATCTGCAGCCGAAGGGGGCGTCCAGCTTGCGGCGCAGCGCGCTCACGTAGACCTCGACGATGTTGGGGTCGCCCTCGAAAGCGCCGTCCCAGACGTGCTGGAGGATCTGCGTCTTCGACACCACCAGGCCCGCGTTGGCCGCCAGGTGCTCCAGGACCGCGAACTCTTTGGCGGTGAGTCTCACCTGGACGCCGGCCCGCAGGACGCGCATGGCGGCGGGGTCGATGGTGAGGTCGCCGAGTTCGATGAGGGGTGCGGCGCCCCGGGTGCGGCGCCGCAGCAGGGCCCGGATGTGGGCGAGCAGCACCACGTAGGAGAACGGCTTGGTGAGGTAGTCGTCGGCGCCGGTGTCGAGCCCTTCGGCGTGATCGTATTCGCCGTCCTTGGCGGTGAGCATCAGGATCGGGGTGTCGTCGCCCGCGGCGCGCAGGGCCGAGCAGACCCGGTATCCGTTCATGCGGGGCAGCATGATGTCGAGCAGGATCAGGTCGTAGTCGTTCTCCAGCGCCCGGTCCAGGCCGGTGGCGCCGTCATGCACCGTGTCGACCGCGAAGCCCTCGGCGGCCAGCCCGTCCGCCAGCGACCTGGCGAGCCGTTTCTCGTCCTCGACGATCAGTAGGCGCATGTCCCCAGGCTGCCAGAGATTCTTGAAGGCGACTTCAATGTTCTGCCAGTTGCGGTCCAAATAGGCCGCCGGCGGGCATTCCCCGGAGGGTGCCCCTGCCGGGGGCTTATCATGCGCCACGGATATTCCTGCATCGCTCGCTTGCGAGTAATGCGGACAGATCGGGAGCAATTCATGAAATTTACCGCCAGAAATGCGTTGTCAAGGCAGTGGCTGCCGCTTGCGGCCGCGCTCGTGGCGGGCACGGTGATCGGAGCCGTGACCGCTGTCGCGGCCACCGACCGCGACGACGACGATCAGCGGTTCACCACGCGCATCACCGCCCGGCAGGCCGCCGATGCCGCACTGAAGGCGATCCCCGGCGGCCACATCGAGGGCCTGGAGGTCGACTACGACGGACGGAGTCTGCTCTGGGAGGCCGACGTGCTGGCCGTCGACGGCGCCTGGCGGGAGCTGCACCTCGACGCCGGCGACGGCCACGTGGTGGCCGACCAGATCGACCGGCCCGAGGTGGGCGAGGACGGCGACGACTGCGATGACGCCAAGCCCGGCGGCGGCGCCTCGGTCCTGGCGGCCCAGGCCGCGGCGCTGCGATCGGCGAAGATCACCGCGTCCCGGGCCGCGCAGATCGCGCTGAACGAAGTGTCCGGCATCATGACCTCGGCGGACTTCGAGCATCGCCGCACGGCGCACGTCTGGGAGGTCGACATCACCACCGACAGCGGAACGGAGCACAAGCTGAGGGTGGACGCCGCCTCGGGCAGGATCATCGCGAACATCCCCGGCGAGGGCGACGGCTGATCTATCCGGCACCGGCGCCTCGGCCTCGGCGGCCCGGCAACTCGACCACGCGCTGGGCCTGACCGTAGAGGGCCGACCAGGCGGGCCGTCCCTGCCATGCGGGGATAACCCGCACGCGTGTCACTTCACCCGCGCCGGGCTGAGCCACCACGCCGGCCGGTAGCACCTTCACCCGCAGGCTGCGGCACTCCGGGCAGATCGGATCGGCCCACGGGGGTTGAACGAGCACTCCGCTCGACCGCCAGGCGGTCGCGTCGCCGCAATACCGCGCCTCGTACAGGTCCTCCCACGAACGCGAGCAGTGCAGGCAGTGGAAGCGCCATTTCTCGGTGACGGTCTGAACATTGCGTCCGCGCCTTTCTGAACACTGCGCACGCATATGTGGGGCCACAGTGGACCACATGAGGAGATGACGGACTTCAGAACGCGGCAGGCCGGTCACTCCCTCCGCGACGGGACTTCTCATATGAGGGACGCCCAGGCGAAATTCCATCCGCTTCTCCCCGCTTTCGTGTGCGGCGTTCCTTCGACGGACCTCACGATGGCGGACGTCCCTGAGTCCAGGCTGAAGCTTGCTGAACTCTCCTTCAGAGCGACCCAATTAGGAACATTTCGACAAAAAGGCGGACGGTCGCCCCTGCATGCGGACCACCGCGTCGCGGACCGGGAACCGCTCTGGTCTTGCCGGCGATCGCGGAGCCACCCGCGTCGCCGGTCAGCGCGCTGAGCACCGTCCCCTGAACGGCGGGGGCCGCCGCTCCCGGCGCTCTATCCCTTGGGGTCCAGGGTCAGCTGTCCGGGTTCGAGCGCGTCTCCGCATGCCGTGCAGTGCACCTCGGCCATGAACTCATGCCCGCACGAGTGGTCGAACCGTACGGGGTCTTCGCCGTCTCTGACGTACTCGTGACCCCAGCGCTTGAGGGTGAGCAGCACCGGTGACAGCGCCCGTCCCGCTTCGGTGAGCCGGTACTCGTAGCGCTGCGGCCGCCGGCTGTACTGCTCGCGGGCGATCACGCCGTGCTCGACGAGTTTCCGCAGTCGTGTGGCGAGGATGTCGCGGGGAGCGCCGGTGTTGCGCGCGATCTCGGTGAACCGCCGCTGCGCGTAGAAGAGCTCGCGCACCACGAGCAGGCTCCACCGGTCGCCGACGACCTCCAGCGCGTCGGCGATCGTGCAGTCCCTGGGCGCCTTCTCCGCGGGTGCTGTCGGCATGCGCACATCATCTCCCAAGTGGGTTGTGTTTTCAAACCGACTACGCGAGCATACCCCTAGTTTGAAATTCCAACTCACTTCGGAGGAACCGTGTCCGCTGCCGTGATCGATGCCGTCACGCGGATCATGCGGGAGGCCGGCGGGCTCGCCGACGCCACCGTCATCGAGTCGCCGGACCGCGGATGAGCACCCGTGTGGCCGTCCCGAAGGCGGAGGTCCCGCACGAGGCCGCCACCAGGACCACGGCACTGCTGTGCGTGGCCGCGTTCATGACGATGCTGGACCTGTTCATCGTGAACGTGGCGTTCGAGTCGATCGGCGAGACCTACTCCGGAGCCTCCCTGGCCGGGCTGAGCTGGGTCCTCAACGCCTACATCGTCGTGTACGCCGCGTGCCTCATCCCGGCGGGGAGCCTGTCCGACAGGTACGGGCGCAAACAGGGATTCCTCTTCGGGCTGGGGTTGTTCACGATCGCCAGCCTCGGTTGTGCGGCGGCTCCCACGCTGGAGTTGCTGATCGCCTTCCGGGTCGCCCAGGCGGCCGGCGCGGCGGTGCTGACCCCGGCGAGTCTCGGGCTGATCCTCAGCGTGCTCCCCGAGGCGCGTCGTGCCGGCGCCGTGACGGTCTGGGCCACCAGTTCCTCGTTCGCAGGTGCGCTCGGGCCGGTCATCGGAGGTCTGCTCGCCGAGACCTCGTGGCGGTGGGCGTTCCTGCTCAACCTGCCCATCGGCGTGATCGCGCTCGTGGTGGCCGCACGCCTGCTGCCCAAAAGCGCGCCGTCCTCGCGCACGCGTGTTCCCGACCCGGTGGGCGCGGCCGCGATCGCGGTCGCGGTCGGCGCAATGTCGCTGGGCCTGGTGAGGGCCGACGACTGGGGATGGGGTTCGGCGCGGACGCTGCTGGCCGCCGCGATCACCGTGGTCGCCTTGGCGCTGCTGATCCACCGCGTCCGGAGGCACCCGGCGCCGGTGATGTCGCCGCGGCTGTTCCGCGTGCCCAGCTTCACCGTCGCCAACATCACGATCCTGATCTTCACCGCCGCCTTCAGCGCCGTCTTCCTGAGCGTGTCCCTGTGGCTGGCGACGGCGGCCGACTACGGTCCGCTACGGGCCGGGCTTGCCCTGACCCCCGGCCCGCTGGCCGTGCCGCTCTTCGCGGCCCTCACTCGGCGCTGGGCCGCGAGCGTGGCGCCCAGGTTCGTCGTGTCCGTCGGCCTCGCGATCTTCGGACTCGGCTCGATGTTCCTGGCGACCCAGGGCGGAGCGCATTACGCCACGGACGTCCTCCCCGGCTGGATCATCATCGGCGTGGGGATCGGGATCGCCATGCCGACGCTCATCGGCACCGCCACCGCCGACCTCGGCCCGGCGGACGCCACCACGGGCAGTGCGGTGGTCAACACCGCCCGCCAGGCGGGCTACGCCCTGGGAGTCGCCGGGCTCGTGGCGATTCTGGGAAGCCAGGCCACCCTGCGCACCGGTGACACCTACGAAAACGGCTGGATCTTCGTCACCGCACTGGTGCTCGTCAGCGCGGCGACCGCACTCCGGATCCGGCGCCACAAAGACCACCACGCGAAAGACAAGTGAGGAAACGATGACCACACGGCCACAGTTCATGACCGAAGCCACCGACCCCGACGTGCTCTCGCCGGAGGAGGGCGCGAGGATCCTCGCGGACGCCCCGTGGCGCCGGTTCGGCGTCTTCGGCGACAGCCTCTCGCTCGGCTTCGGGGACGCGACGCCGGGTTACGACGACCTGGGATGGCCGGCTCGGGTGCAGCGCGTGCTGCGGCGGGTCCATCCCGACCTCGCCTACATCAACACGGCGAGGGTCGGCGCGACCACCGCGCAGGCACTCCAGGAGCAGGCGGAGCGGATCGAGGAGTTCGGCCCGGATCTGCTGCACCTCAACAGCGGCGCGAACGACATCATGCGGCGCCGGCCCGACTGGGGCCGGATCGAGGACGACCTCCGCGCGATGTACGAATGGGCGGCCGGGACGGCCGCCCAGTTGAGCGTGTTCACGCTCGGCCGCGCCTTCGTGATCCCGGCCTTCCCCGACTTCGGCGACCGCGTCGCCCGCCTCAACGACATCACGCGCACGCTGGCCGCAGAGCACGACGCGGCCGTCGCCGACTGCTGGGATCACTCGCTGAACGACCGGCCGAACCTGCTCAGCGAGGACCGGATCCACTTCGCCACGACGGGACAGGCGGTCATCGCCAGCCTGGCGATAGAGGCCCTCGGAGCGCGCCCGCGCGAACTCGGACGCCAGGCCAGATGACCGGGCGGGGCCTATGTGTTCGAGCGGTTTCGGGGTGGCGCGCTCAGCGCGGTGAGAGTGGCCAGGAGCCCCAGCACCACCCACCCGGACGGTTGCAGGTCGTCCCCGGATACGAATGTCACCTCGACGAACCACGACACCATCAGGGCCGCCACCAGGACGGCGGCGTATCTGACGACGAAACGGCCGGCCGCCGCCGGTGCGCGCAGCGACCACACCACGGCCACCGGAACCGAGAGGAACACCACGCAGCTGAACAGCCACATCACGTACAGAGCCGGTTTCGCCGGTGAAGTGGTGTCGCTGGCCAGCACCTCGGCCGGCCAGCTCATGAAGGTGCCCTGGATCAGGTGGAATGCGGCCATGACCGCCGCGAGGACCGTGGTGCTCCACAGCAGCACCAGGCGACCCCGGCGACGGGCCGGTGGCGGCGTCTGCCGTTCCGGCCGGGATGGGCGGGCCAGCCAGGCCAGGACCGCAACCGGGGCGTGGAGCGCCCATGGCAGCAGCGACAGCGAGCCGAAGGAGCCGTCGGCCCAGAGAAGGACCAGCGCGGCCGCGGCGTAGAACACCGCCTGCGAGCCGTTCAGCACTGCGACGAAGCCCAGCACCGGCCTGGCCGCGGCCGCCGGCGCCTGCCGCAGGAGCAGCAGAACGACCGGACAGGTCCAGGCGATCGCCGACATGCCGTGCCACATCATCCGCAGTCCCTGCTGGGACTCGGCGGGGGTGTCGCCGGCCATCAGTGCGTCGATGGTCGGAGTCGCCTGAACGAAGGTGTGCAGCACTGCGAGGACCGCCGCCAGAGCCGCAGCGGCCCCCAGTGTCCACACCGGGGATGCGGGCGCCGTCGCGCTCCCGGGCGGCGTCACGGTTCTTGTCGAGGTGTTCATGCGTCCTCACCCTTCCGAGGCCCTTCGAGGGCAGTTACGGAACTATCGTTTCGGTACTCTTGTTCCGTATCATGAGGCCATGGCAGCGAGAAAGCAACCGGGTGGACGCCCCCGGGACAGTCGCGTGGATCACAAGATCCTGGAGACCACCCGCGAACTGATCGACGAGGTCGGCTACCCGGCCCTGACCGTCGACCAGGTCGCGGCCCGCGCCGGGGTGGGCAAGGCCGCGATCTACCGCCGCTACGCCTCCAAGGCCGAGATGGCCTTCGTCGCCGCCATGCACGGGCAACGGCCGCCTCCGCCCGCCGACACCGGCACGCTGCACGGAGACCTGCTGGCACTGGTCCGCGCGTTCCACGTCCGCATGGCCGCGCCGCTGGCCCGCCACCTGGCGCCGGCCCTGATGAGCGAGATGGCCGTCAACCCCGAACTGGACGCCCGCTTCCAGAACACCTTCCTGGCGGCCGAACAGGCCGAGTTCGCCGAGATCGTCCAGCGCGCCGCCGCCCGCGGCGAACTGGCCGGGCCGGTCGACCCCGCGATGGCCCACCTGCTGCTGCTCGGTTCCCTGGCGTCCGCCCTGTACATCCTGAACCTGCCCGTCGACGACGCGATGGTCACCGACCTAGCCACCGCCGCCACCGCCGGCATCACCGCCCTGGCCCACCAGCACAACGACCCCGACCAAACCGCCCAGCCGCACTGACCGCGCGATGAGTTCCGGCCGGGCCGCGGGTCTGTCCTGGTGTCGTAGGACGTCTACGACGCTGCCCGCCACGACTCACTACGGAGGACGCCATGGCGACCACTCCGGACGACCCGGCCACCGCGCCGGCCGGCCGCCCGCCCATCGTCGACCCCGCCACCTGGCAGGCCGCCCGGGACGAGCTCCTGGTCCGCGAGAAGGCCCACACCCGCGAGGGCGACGCCCTCGCCGCGGCCCGCCGCCGGCTGCCGATGGTGGAGTTCGACGGGACGGTCGAAGTCGTCGGACCCGACGGCCCGGTCCCGTTCCTGGACCTGTTCCAGGGCCGCGACGAACTCGTCGTCTACAAGCACATGTGGTACGACGGCGCGCCGCACCAGGGGCAGTGCGAGGGCTGCACCACCACGGCCTGGCACCTGCGGGACGCCGTCTACCTCAACACCCGCGGCGTCTCGTTCGCCATTGTGACCACGGGCCCGTGGGACGAGGTGGCCCCCTACGTCAAGTTCATGGGCTACACCCAGCCCTGGTATTCAGTACGCGACGTGGACGCGCCGGTCGGCGGAGAAATGGGGTACCTCACCTGCTTCCTGCGCGACGGCGACCGCGTGTTCCTCACCTACTCCACGACGGGCCGCGGCAACGAGCGGGTCAACGGGTCCATGGCCCTGCTCGACATGACGCCCTACGGCCGGGGCGAGGCATGGGAGGACACCCCCGAGGGCTGGCCCGAGGGGCGCGGCCCGAGCTGGTCGTGGCGCTTGGACGCCGACGGCAACCCCACCTGGGGCCCGACCGGCCGCCCTGTGCCGCAATGGACCCGCCCCGGCGCGACCCCCGTGGAGACGCTCGGCCGGCATACCCACCACCACTGACGCGCCGTCGTCGGCGGCGTCCGCCGAAGGTTCTGCGGCTCACCCCTCCCGTCGCGCGGAGACCGGTCATCACATCCAGCACCGGGTCGCGGATGTTCCGTCCGGGCACGCACATGGAGGCGGCGCGGCGGGAGACGGGGGCGCAGACGTCGGCGGCCCCGCCCTGGACGGGCACGTCCGCCGACGTCTCCGCGGCCGAGCGCTGCCGCAATGGACCTCCGCCAGGGGGTCAGGGGTGGGCGAGCGCCTGCTCGGCGTCCTTGGCGGGCCCCGTGCCTTCGGCGTCCTCGGTGACGGCCTGGTCTTCGGGACGCGGGGTGTTCATCAGAACGGCGACGATCAGCGCACCGGCCAGGAGGATCCCCGCGGCCCAGGTGCCGGCCGTCACGAAACCTTCCAGCATCGCCTGCTTGGCCAGGGCCGGGCTTCCGCCCTGCGCGGCGTGCGAGGCCAGGTACCCCGCGGTCGCGCTGGTGGCGATGGTGTTGAGCAGCGCCGTGCCGATCGAGCTGCTGATCTGCTGCGCGGTGTTGACGGTGGCGGAGGCCACGCCGGCGTCGCGCTGGTCGACGCCGTGGGTGGCGTAGTTGAAGGCCACCGGCATGATCATGCCCGCTCCCACGCCGAGCAGGAGTCCCGAGACGAGCACGCCCTCGACGTAGCCGGTGCCGGTCTCCATGGTGCGCAGCCACAGCATGCCGGAGGCGATGAGCAGCATGCCCGGCACGATCAGCATCCGCGGCGGAAGCTTGGGCAGCAGCCGGGCGGCGAGCCCGCCGGCCGACATCAGGACCGCCACGGTCATCGGGAGGAAGGCCACGCCCGTCCTGATCGGCGAGTATCCCTTCACGACCTGCAAGTAGTAGGTCAGGAACAGGAACGCCCCGAACATTCCGACCATGGCCAGTCCCACGCTCAGATAGGCGCCGCCGCGGGTGCGGTCGGCGATCAGGCGCGGCGGCAGCATTGGCTGCGGCACCCGGCTCTCCACGAGGGCGAACGCGGCGAGCAGCACCGCGCCGCTGGCCAGCAGGCCGACGACCTGCGCCGAACCCCAGCCGTCGGACTCCGCCCTGCCCGTGCCGTACACGACCGCGACCAGCCCGCCGGTCACCAGCAGCACGCCGGGAATGTCGAACCGGGCCCGGCCCGCGTGCCGCGACTCGGTCAGCACCGCGTACCCGCCGATCGCCGCGATCAGGGCGATGGGGATGTTGATGTACAGGCACCAGCGCCAGTCCAGGTAGTCGGTCAGCGCCCCGCCGGCCAGCAGCCCGATCGCGCCGCCCACGGCGGTGACGGCGCCCCAGATCCCGAACGCCTTGGCGCGCTCCTTGGGCTGGGTGAACGTCACCGTCAGCAGCGACAGCGCCGACGGCCCGAGCAGCGCGGCGAACCCGCCCTGCAGGGCACGGGCGATGAGCAGCATCTCGAAGTCGGCAGCCGCGCCGCCGAGCGCCGATGCGCCCGCGAAGCCGAGCAGTCCGATCAGGAAGGTCCGCTTGCGGCCGGTGTAGTCGGCGATCCGGCCGCCGAGCAGCAGCAGGCTGCCGAACGCCAGCGTGTACCCCGTGATGATCCATTGCCGGTCGCCGTCGGAGATCCCCAGGTCCCGCTGGAGCGACGGCAGCGCGATGTTCACGACCGTCCCGTCTAGAACGATCATGAGCTGGGCCAGACCTATAAAGAACAGCGCGGCCCAGCGGCGCGAGGTGGGCCTCTGAGCCTGCGCCTTCGTGGTTGCCATGACTTCGTCCTCACTCGTGGAGTCGCGTGCCGCGCGGATCGTTCGCGCGGCCCTGACGAACACGAGATGCCGACGGCCCGCTCCCTGTAACAGCGCCGGTCGTGTGACGTGGGTCATTGCGCGTGGGGTGTTACAAAGCGGTGGGGAGCGGCGTCTAGTGCGTGTGGCGGAACCGAGGTCGAACAGGCGGGAGCCAGGCATGACCCAGCGCAGCGAACGGACTACGGACCCAGCCGGGCCGCTCGATCACGCCGACCGCGTGGATTCGGCCACCGAGGTGTTCGTCGCCCACCGCAACCTGCTGTTCACCGTCGCCTACGAAATGCTCGGTTCAGCCGCCGACGCCGAAGACGTCCTGCAGGAGACCTGGCTGCGATGGGCCGACGTCGACCTGGCCACCGTGCGGGAACAGCGCGCCTACCTGGTGCGGATCGTCACCCGGCAGGCCCTCACCCGGCTCCGCGCGCTCGGCCGCCGCAAGGAGTCCTACGTCGGGACCTGGCTGCCCGAGCCACTGCTGACCGCACCCGACGTGGCCGAGGACGTCGAACTGGCCGACAGCGTCTCAATGGCGATGCTGCTGGTGATGGAGACGCTTCAGCCCACCGAGCGGGCCGTCTTCGTGCTCCGCGAAGTGTTCGATCTGCCCTATGACGAGATCGCCGAGGCCGTCGGCAAGAACCCCGCGGCGGTCCGCCAGATCGCCCACCGGGCGCGAGCACACGTCGCCGCGCGGCGGCCGCGCGGCGTCACCTCCCCGGCCGAGGCCCGCGCCGCGCTCGCGGCGTTCCAGCGCGCGGTCGAAACCGGTGACCTGCAGCGCTTCCTCGACATCCTGGCGCCGGACGTCGTCGCCCTGAGCGACGGCGGCGGAATCAGGCATGCCCTGCTCCGGCCCATCGTGGGGGCCGACAAGGTGGCACGCCTCCTCGCCGCAGGCTGGTGGAGGCGCGACGCCGAAAGGTCGGTCGAGCCGGTACAGATCAACGGCGGCCCGGGGCTGCTCGTCCGCGTCAATGGGGAGATCGACGGCGTGGTGGCGGTGCGGATCGAGAACGGCTACATCACCGGCGCCTACCACGTGCGCAATCCCGAGAAGCTGTCGCGTGTAGAGCACGAGACCACCGTGAGCCGCTGACACCGCAACGAGCCTCGCCCTCGCCCTGGCCCTCGCCCTCGCCCTGGCCCTCGCCCTGGCCCTCGCCCTGATCCTCGCCCCGGCCCTGGCCAACCAACGGAGCGCATCATCCGCGACCACCCCGTCGCTCACCGCCGGTCACTTGCAGGTCCTCCTCCGGGCGCCGACCAGCCGCTGCCCGCGTCCGCCACGAACGCACCGACCCCGCAGACACCCGTGCCCCGGTGATGGTGAAAGCCGCGTTCGCCTACCTCCTCGCCGCACAGGCCACCTGCCCCAGCACCGACGGCGCCCGCTCCTTCGGAGCTCTACTCGACGACGCCTCGGGTGCTGTCACCCCGGCCTGAAACCGGCATGACAGCCACTCCCTCGGGCACCGGGCCGCCGGCTTCGTCCGGGTCCGGGTCGTCCAAGGCCGTTCTTGAGCAGCTCGGCGCAAATGGTCACCGCCGACGGCCTTCGCGCTCTCGGGCCGTCGCCCCCAAAATCTCCTGGCGCCGTGCCGTCTGTGCGCTCAGCCAGTCCCGCCACGACGGCTCGGGGCGGCGGCTCAGCACCGCGAGTTGGTTGGGCGCCATGTCGTTGACGTCCTTCCGGACGTCGTAGCCCGCGATCGTGAGGATCTCGGCGATCGCGTCCTGCATCGCGCGCGACGCTCCGCCGGAAAGCCTGATGGACGGGTCGTCCGGCCCACGGCCTTCGCTCAGGGCGTCCATGGCGGCCGCTCTCATTACGTAGCGGACCTCCCAGTGGACCAAGACGCCGCCACCCTCGTCGTTGAGCGGGTCGACCGTCACCCGGGCGCCCGCGCTGACCGACGCGTCGGCGTCCTCCGGGACGACGGGGAGGCCCGCGGCGCTCAGCTCGTCCCGGACCGCAGTGGCGAGTTCAGCGCGCCGGGCCAGGGTGTCGGCGTCGGCGCGCTGCGGCTCCCAGGTCACGCCGACCGGCGCCGAGAGGGACGGACGCGCACGGCAGGGCCCGCAAGGCCGGCAGTGCCGCCGCGGTTGCGATCGAGCAGGGGCATCGCCAGATCGTAGCCGTAGCCGGTTGAACCAGCGTGGAAGTGGGCTGAATGCGCTAGTCCTCGATGGGATCGATCTGGGACGTGCCGCGCGGGACGGTCTTCTGGCTGCCCGGGCCGAACGGAGCCGAGAAGACCAGGGCCGTGCGTATCCGACCCCGCTGATCCCCGCGGACGGCTGTGAGGAGCGGATCGCGGGACGCGATCTGGCGAAAGTCCCGACGGGGTCCGCGGGGTGACCGGGCAGCACTCCGCGGTGGACGGGCCGCGTTGGTTGAGCAGAAGCCGGTCTCAGCCAGAACTACGCGGTGGCGCAGCGGGCGACGAACCACAGGGCCCTGACGCGGAGTGGGCTCGGGGACGGTATGCCCGGACGAGTGGGGCGGGCCTGGTGTACTCGCCGGAGGGGCGGACGTACGAGTGTCGCGCGCCCGCAGAGTGGAACGGTCGGATCGGTGCGGGCCGCCGCCGGGCCCGGGGCTTGGGTGCGGCGTGGGATGGAAGTCCTCGGCGTCCGCTCGGTGGGGCCCTTGGTAGGGGGTTTTGGAGGCGGGCCTGTCGGGCTCGCCGCTTGTCAGGTCGCAGGACGCCCATTCGCCTCGGGGGTCACCGGCCTCGAACAGCAGCGGCGTGGGCCGGTCGGCAAATTCAGCGGCGATAGAACGTCTTGGTGGGGCGATCCGCAGCGCATCGCCCCAGGCCGGGCCCGCCGCGGCGCCGTTTACGGCGTCCTGCCCGGGAGACGTAAGAAAACGGAAATCGCCTGCCGCCATAGTGATCCCAACGCAGGCCACCAGGGCAGACAGGTCGACAGAAGCCGGTCCTGTTCGCCTGGGGCAACGGATAGATCAACGCGGGAGGAAGAACGATGACACGAGAGCTGGTCTACACCGGATTCATGTCGCTCGACGGTGTGGTGGACTCGCCGGGAGGGGAGAGCGAGGGCCACCGCAGCGGCGGTTGGGTGATGCGGACCGAGTTCGTGCCGGAGGCGTACTCGCTCAAGGCGGAGGAGCTGGCCGATACCACCGCCCTGATGTTCGGACGTCGCAGCTACGAGGTCTTCGCGCCGATCTGGCCCGGATCCGAAGACCACGCGGCCTACAAGAATCTTCCCAAGTACGTCGTGTCCACCACGCTCAAGGACGATGATCTGATCGACGACTGGGGTCCGATCACGATCCTGCGCTCGGTCGAGGACGTCGCGGCGCTCAAGCGAGAAGAGGGCGGGTCGATCTTCATCCACGGCAGCGCGGAACTGGCCCGGCGCCTGGCCGAAGCGGACCTGATCGACCGGTACAACCTGCTGGTGTTCCCCGTGCTGCTGGGAGCCGGGAAGAGCATCTTCAGCCGCGAGGATCGGGACGAGCTGAATCTGAAGCTCCGGGATTCCGCCACCTACTCCAACGGTGTCGCAAAGCTCGTCTACGACGTGATGCGGTAAGCGTCCTGTCTCAGGAGAGTTGACGCACCCGGCAGCCACTGACCCGGGTGCGCCAACTCGACTGAGACGGCCACGTGCAAGGAGTCCGTCGTAGCCCCTGACGAGTCAGAGCACTGAGTTCAGCGTGTCAGGACGTGTCGGAGGGCGGGCTTGCCGCTTGACAGACGGGGACGTCGGCACCTGGAGGGAGGGGGCGGAGCACGGTGGGCAACTTGAAGGGGCTCAGGCAGTGCGAGCCCTTCTGGGCGGTGCGGCCCTTGCTAGGCGGTGCGGGCGGATGTGGAGGCGTCCTTGCTGGGGGCGCGCGGGAGGAGCCAAGGCGGGTGAGGGTGGGACGCGAAAGCCCCCGGGCCGTGTGGGGTCACGGTTCGGGGGCTCTGCTCGTGATCTCAGGCCAGGTCGAGCGTCCCGCCCTTCACGCGACCCGCGAACGCCTGCCACGCGTCGGCCCCGAACACCAACTTCGGCCCATCCGGGTCCTTCGAGTCCAGCACCGCCACCGAGGCCGCCGCCCTCAAGTCCGCCACCTCGACGCACTGCCCCCCGGTGTTGTCACTACGAGTGCTCTCACGCCACGCCATATCCGGCTTCGGGATCATGGATGCCACCTCACCGCAGGGGCCCCCTCAAGAGTCGCTCCGAGGGCTTTCCTGCCACTCCACAGCCCGCAATGGGGGCCAGTGAGCAAACTTCCACGCATGATCCCCCGGAAGAGTCACTGTGACTGCTCTTGCGCCAGCGGACGACGTTAGCGGCCCACATATTCACAACTCCTCCATCACACCAAGGAGTGGTGGGCGCTCATCCCCGGCGGGACGCAGCGGAAGATCGTCAACGCGCCCGACCCCGACGACCTCATCCAGGCCGTCGTCACTGGAAGAGCGGGAGCCGCGCGGCGGGGAGCTGAGGGGCGCCTCCCGGCCGCGCTGCATCTTGTGGGTTACCCGTTGGGGCGGGTTTTGAGAGCGGCCACTTCGAACCGCGCAGCCTCGTGGCCGGTCTCCGCCTGACGGTCCGGCAGTACTCACCGCGGACGAAGAGGCGTTCGGCTTTCGCAAGATTGCGGCAGTGTGCTCAACTCCGTCCTTTATGCAGGCAAGTGTCATCGAGAAGGACCCGTTTATGGTGCATATTGTGCCGTAGAACCACTCCATCCGGAGGGCACGTGGCCATAGGACGGGGCCCGGATCCCCTGACGGGTGCCCGGACAATCATCTGGTACGCCAACCTTGGGAGGTTGCGGAAGTAGGAGTAGTGTGGGCACGATCCTTCCGACTCCGAATAGAACTTCCGATGCGTCTGCCGCGGCAAGGTGTTGCTGCGGCAGACGCATCGGACAGACACTTAACGCAATGCAGGTAAGCATGGTGATGGTCAAACAGAATGGGTACGCACTCACTTTCGTCGAGTATCACCAGTTTTTGTTGCAAGCGCACTTGGACCCTCCACAGTCCTGGGATGTGACCAACGCGTTGGTCACACCTTGCCCGAGAGCTGGCGCCACCGTGCACACCGGCATCGCCGGCGGCTACGTCGCCGTAGCTACCGAAGCACACGACCAGGCGCCTCCGGTGCAGGCAGATGTCTGGGAAGAAGTCGCCGAAGTCACTGTTCAGGTACCCGAGAGTGACCTGGTGGTGGCCACGCTGGACGGCGATGGACCGGACCTGCCCCCACTCAACACCGCCGGGCCCGGGCCTTGCAGAGTCCGGGTGCACGCACGCGGCCGGGATACCGCCATCGATGCGGTCATGACCGAACCCGTCGAGCACTACCTACTGCAGTGCTGGCCTGCCCCAGCTGCACCTGAGGCCATTCACAAACAGACCGATAATTACGGCGCAGAGCTACGCGAGGCAGCAGAAGAGACGGGCCAGCGAGCCTCAAGCAGAAAGCCTGATCATGGATCGGGCAGTGGGACAGATCCTTAGTGCGTGTTTGAGAAGGATCTTGTTATTGGTATTCGAGGGGGCGCGGGCCTTGCCGGACGGCGGGCTGTCCGCCCCGTGCCAGGCGACGGGTCATAAGGCCAATGGCGTCCACCGGATCATGGCTTCGCTGGTGACGGGCTCACGTTCATAGTGGCGGGCCAGCCGCGGTGTGCGGTCAGCTATGCCAGCGACCGCCCGGCGGCGCGGAAGCACGGTGGCCCCTTCTGGTCTGCTGGGGTTGCGGACGATGCTCAGGGTGGTGCGCAAGGTTCCGCAGGCCCAGCCGACCAGGCATCCGGCAAATCCGGCGTCAGCGAACACAAACCGGCAGCGCGGCAAGGTGAGATACATGCCCAGCAGCGTGCCTTTGGTGCCGTCCCGGTCCTGCACGCTCGCCGCGCACCCCGTCACCGTGATGAGCAGGCCGGGAGTATCGGTGACAATGAAGCGCTTGCGTCCGGCCACCATCTTGCCCGCGTCGTACCCGCGCGTTTCACGGCCTACGGCGTCGGCCGCCTTCACGCTCTGGGCGGCGATGATGCCCGCGCTGGGATCGGCGTCGCGGCCTTCGCCCTGGCAGACCTGCCACCGCAGCGCGTCCAGCGTCCACAGCGTGACCGGCTGCTCCTCTCACCGCACGAAGTACCAGTAGACGGGCTGCCGGGGCGGGAAGTCCGCCGGCAGTTGCCGCCACGAGCACCCGGTGTCCACCACGTACAACACCGCGTCCACCAGGTCACGGCGCGGACGCTTCTCCGGGCGGCCAACGCTGCCGGCCGATGGCATTCAGGACTTGAGGACCGGTGCAATCCGCAACCGCGCGGCGTCGATGGCCGCTGGGCGCCAGCGCAACAGCCGCGCTCGCCGCGCGGACACACCAGGAGACCGCGATCGACGCAACGTGCCCCGACATCCCCTCCATGCCAAACCCGGCTCACGCAGTGACCATCGCCGAACTGCAGGAGCGGTTCAACGGCGTCGTCTGCTGGTGGGGCATCTCCACCAAGGAGTGGTGGGCGCTCATCCCCGGCGGGACGCAGTGGAAGATCGTCAACGCGCCCGACCCCGACGACCTCATCCAGGCCGTCCTCAAAGCCCGTCCCAACGGGTAACCCACAAGACGCAGCGCGGGCGGGCGCCCCTAGCCAACCAGGTTGAGCCCGTAGTGCCCGATTGCCTAGCAGGGCTCGGTGGTCGGGCCGGTCTTGGCGAGGCAACCGTCGATCAGATGGGGCCGGTTCAACTTGGTTGGGCACGGTAGTCGATCACGTGCAGGTCGGTGACGAAAGCGGTCGGGGCGCCGTCCGCCGCGCGCCCGATCCACGTCGGGTATGCGCCGTCGCCCCAGCCCGAGTAGTACGCGACGATGTTCATTCGCGTCGCCGGGTCGCGTATGTCGGTGATGTAGGCGCCGTCGAGACGCTCGACCAGAAGACCGTCGGACGTGGCGAGGTTGCTCAGCGCTCGCCCGGCGGACGCGTCGAGGAACGCTCCCGTGCCGGTGTCCACGCCGAAGCCGTAGAAGTGGTCCGGCTCGAGCTCGCCGGGGTCCTGGCCGGGCTGGAGGGCCAGTTCCCACCGGACCGCCGGAGCCGTGCGGATGGCGACCTTGACGGCCGCGACCATGGAGTAGGTCTGCTCTGAGTCGCCTTGGTACCGGACCAGCGAGACCCACACCGGATAACGCCCCGGCGCCACGGTGACGGTGAAGGGTTTCTCGTAGCCGGGGTCACCCCCTTGAACGAACGGGTCGCAGGCGATGAGCTTCCCGCTCGGCACGTCGAGCCTGCCGGCTTGACGGGTCTCGATGGTGCCCGGCCTACCCGCCGAGGTGACGGCTCTGCCGGGCTCGAAGAGGTCGTCGAAGCCCGCCGTCCGGAGCGGAGGCACCTCGCGGGCGCTTCCCTCGTCCTGGGCCGGCGTCCGGTCCAGCGCGGCGAACGGGGTGAGGGCGGCCACCGCCAGCGCGAGCACGGCAACGAAGACCGCAAGTTCCCTACGGCGTTCGGGACGGAACACAATGCCGATCCATCGTCCGGCGTGGGACGCCCACTTCATCTGTGCTCCTGCGGGTTTGTGGCCGGAAGCCTAACAACAGCGTCATCGTGGCTCGACCTGGGTATCGGCTATTCGGAGAGCGTGCCTCCGAGGCCGGTGCGACCCGCGGGAGTGGCGACGAGTTCGACGCTGGTACCGCCGCGCGTCTGCTCGCCCAGCACATTGGCGACCGCGTCGGTCACCCCGGCGACGAGCCGTGCCGCGATCTCTTTGCCGTCGGGGCGTGTCAGGGCGGCCTCGCGGATGCCGAAGGTGATCGCGGGTGCGGCATCGTCGACGGCCCTTCCTCCAATGGCCCAGCGTCCCTGCGGTACGCCGTCCAGATGGATGACCACGAGGTCGCGGGCCCACTCGCCGTACACCTGGACGACGGCATCGGTCAGGGCGTCGATCAGGGCCGGCTCGTTGCCGGCGAGTTCGGCCTCCGGTACGCGTGCGGTGAGATGTGGCGTAGTCATCCCTTCTCTAGGACGCCAGCGACGAGATGACGACGGCCCAGGCCGTACGGGCGATGCTGCTCCTGATGCCGCGGCTGGTCGGACGGGCGAAGCGAATGCCGATCCCGGCCGCCCTGCGCGGACTGGACCTCGCTCCCCGGCACCTCGCCCTGCTGGCCTACCTGCAGTACGAGGGGCCACTGACGGTGAGCCAGCTGGCCGACCGGCTGGAAGTAGCGCCAACCACCATCAGCCTCATGGTCGGCGACCTGTCCCGTCACGGCGTCCTGACGCGGGAGGAGGACGACGCCGACCGGCGACGCAGAATCGTTGCGATCGCACCGGACTTCGCGGCCGCGATCGCAGAATGGCTTTCCGGCAACGCCAGCGCTTGGACCGAGGTGCTGGCCGCGCTCACGCCCGCCGAACGAGCCACGATCGTCGCCACGATGCGCGCCTACGAAGCCGTCCTGGAGAAGCACGCGGGCACCTGATCCGCCTTCTGGGCTCGACCGCGGCAACCTCGCCGCCACCGCCGGCCCGGCGCGGTCACTCGGAGGCGGGGCGTGGGCGTGCCAGGGTGGTCGCGAGGTGGACGAGCATGGCGGCGAACGTCAGCGTCCAGGCGGTGAGCGCCACCCAGATCTCCGTCTCGCCGATGACGCGGACGATGGGCAGCTCGTCGGCGGTGCCGAGGTAGTGGCCTGCGAGTCCGTACATGCCGAGGGGGAAAACCACGCTCCACAGCGTCGCGTCGTAGCGCAGCGGGACCCGGTGGGTGATGTGGCGCCACCAGCCGGCGGCGACCAGCGGCGGGATCAGCCAGGTGCCGAACGCCCACACCACGACGGACGTGCCGGCGATCAGGCCGCGGGTGGCGGTGACCATCGGGGTGTCGGCCATCTGCACGATCCGGGCCCCCGCGAGGACGGTGATCGCGGTGGCGCCCATCGCCACCCAGTACGGCGGGGTGAGGTCGACCGGGCGCAGCGGGTAGAGGAGCATGCGGGCGGCGACGAACACGCCGGCTCCCGCGTAGAGGAACATGCCGACCGACCAGGAACCCACCGCGAGCACGGCCAGCTCGTGGCGGCCGAACCCGACGACCGGTTCGAGGACGGCGGCGAGCACCGCGACGGACTGGCTGGCCACCACCCAGATGAACCAGGTGCCGTTCGCCCCTGCCACGACCGGGCGTTCCGCGCGTCCGAGGACCGCCGTCCACGGGACCACGTAGCCGAGGACGATCCAGGCCAGGCAGCCGACGACGAGCAGAGCGAACGCGGTCGTCTTGTGGTCGGCGGCGACCAGGCGGGTGCCGAGGACGTTCGTGGCGGCGACGAAGGTGAAGAACCCGAAACCGCGCCTCGGGTCGGTGAACTCCGTCTTCAGTTCGGTGCGGAAGGCGATGACCCGCCAGGCGGTCAGGACGACCAGGACGGCGTACCCCGCTGCGGCCAGCCACAGCAGCACCGTGGAGAGAGTGGTCAGTCCGTGGGTGGTGACCCCGATCGACAGGATCCCGGTGCCCATGACGAATGCGAAGTAGCCCGGGTTGAGGGTGGCTACCGCCTGTTCCACCGCGGCGAGATGGGCACCGGCGCGGCTGCGAATCACGGCAGTACCGTACTCCGATCTTCCGCGACGGCGGAGGACGGGGCGGTCACGCGAGGATGCCGCGGGCCTCGCGGACCATCTGGTGCGTGAACCCCCACTCGTTGTCGTACCAGGCCATCACCTTGACCAGCGTGCCGTCCACGACCTGCGTCATGTCGAGATCCACGATGGCGGCGCGCGGGTCGCCGACGATGTCGGCCGACACCAGCGGGTCCGCCGAGACGCCGAGGATGCCCCGGTACTTGTCGCTCTCGGACTCCTCCCGGAACGCGCCGTTGATCTCCTCGGCCGTCGTGTCCCGGGCCGCGACGAACACGACGTCGGCGATCGACCCCACCGGGACGGGGGCGCGCACGGCGACGCCGTCGAACCGTCCGGCCAGCTCCGGCACGGCCTGGGTGGTGGCCTGGGCGGCGCCCGTCGACGTCGGCACCAGGTTGGCGGCGCCCGCCCGTCCGCGCCGGTACCGTTTGCTCGGGCCGTCCACCAGATGCTGGCCGCCGGTGTAGGCGTGGATGGTGGTCATGACCGCGCGCTCCACCCCGACCCGCCGGTGCGCGACCTCGACGATCGGCGTGATGCAGTTCGTCGTGCAGCTCGCGCACGAGACGATCCGCGGCTCACCGCCCGGCCGGTTCACGCCGTGCACCACCGTCGGCACCGTCTCCGTCTTCGACGGCGCGGACAGGATCACGAAGGACGCGCCGGCCTCGATGTGCTTCTTCAGATCCTCCTCGCGGGTGAAGACGCCGGTGCACTCCAGCACCAGATCGACGCCGAGGTCGCCCCAGGGCAGCCTGGCCGGGTCGCGTTCGGTGAACGCCGGGATCCGGTGGCCGTCCACGAGCAGCGTCCCGTCCTCCGCGGTGACCTCCCGGCCGTACCGCCCGTACACGGTGTCGTACTTGAGCAGATAGGCCAGATTGTCGGCGTCGGCGATGTCGTTCACCGCGGCCACGTCGAGCCCCTCGGTGTCCAGCAGGATCTTCAGCGCCGCACGGCCGATCCTGCCCAGCCCGTTGATCGCCACGGTCGCCATCTCACGCCCTCCCCGAAATCGCCGTCCTGCGAGATAGGTCGCCTACCCCGCGAGCCCCGCGCGAACCACGGCGCACTTGCGGAACGGGTGGCGTGCGTCAGCGGGGAGGGACGACGGCGACCGGGCACTGCGCGTGGTGAATGACACCGTGGTTGGTGGACCCGAGCCGCGGCGCGTTCCAGCGGCGCTCGTGGGCGCCCGCCACGAGCAGGCGGGCATCGCGCGAGGGACCGGTCAGCGCGGTCACCGGATGCTTCAGGACGACTTCGTCGACCACCTCCACCCGCGGGTGGCCGCGCCGGTGCGGCTCGTAGGCCGCGAGCATCCGGTCCCGCAGCTCCCGGCCGGTCGCCTGCTCGTCCTCGGCCGTGTAACCGGCGTCGATGAGCGTCGTGGGCATCTGCCACGCGTGGACGATCCGCAGCCGCGCGCCCCGGAGCGCCGCGGCGGTGAAGGCGTAGTCGAGGACCGCGTCCGTGCCCTGCCGCAGGTCGATGCCCGCGACGACATCGCCGCCGCCGGTGACGTCCCCGCGCACGATCACCACCGGGACGGTGGAGCGCGACGCCACCCGCAGGCTCGTCGACCCCAGCAGCAGGCTGGTGAACCCGCCCCGGCCACGGCTGCCCAGGACCAGTTCGAACGCGTCCTCCGACTGCTCGCGCAGGGCGTCCTGCGTATCCTCGGCGACCACCGCGGTCGCCGTCTCAAGGTCCGGCCACCGCTCGCGGACGCGCGCCTCGGCCGCCTCCACGAGCGCGTTCCCCACTCGCGACAGACGTTCGGCCTTCTCGGGCGGTGCGAACAGCGGCGCCTTGAACGGCCAGCTCTCCACGGCGTGCACGATGCGCAGGGGACGCCGGTACAGGACGGCCTCGGCCGCGGCCCACTCCACGGCACGGTCCGACTCAACTGACCCGTCGGTACCGACGACGATCGGCTCGGACATCGCGCCCTCCTCTCGTAGACCCTCAAAGCGAAAGTCCCCACCCGGACGGCTCTAATCCCACACCCCGGCGCACGAGAGGCCGTCCGGGTCGGCAGCAAGGGACAAAGGTCCCTAATGGGACGTCCGCACATCGCCCACGCTGGATGGTGGCGAGAGGAGCAGTCATGAGGATGCCGGCGCGCGCGGACCGCTGGCGCCGCACCTTCGGCTTCGACGCCAACGACCTGCGCCGTGACGTGGACCGGGCCCAATGGAGGATCGGCCTCTTCCTGCTCGCGCTCTTCCTCATCGTCGCCCCGCCCCTCAGCGTCCACACCGCGCAGGCGGTCCACGACTCCGGCACGAGGAGCGAACGGCAGAAGGCGGCCGCCTCGCATCGGGTGAACGCCACCGTCGTGCAGGCCGAGCAGCTGCGCGGCGGCTACCGCGTCACCGTGGCCTGGAGCGATCCGGACGGCACGCGCCGCACCGGCGACTTCACCACCTGGAGCCGCGTCCGCGCCGGAGATCGGATCTGGGCGTGGGCGAGCCCCGGCGGCGTCTCGTTGACGCCGCCCAATCGGCACGCGCAGACGGTCGTCAACACCGTGGCGGCGGGGACGGGCGTCGTCCTCGCCGTGGGTCTTCCGCTGTTCGGCCTGTACGGGCTCGTGCGGCTCGGGTGCGACCGGCGACGCGACCGGCTGTGGGACGCCGCGTGGGCCCGCCTCGACAACCACAGCATCGGCCCCTGAACGCGGGTCAGGGCTGCGGGACGATCGCGACCGTGCAGGGGGCGTGGTGCAGCATCGTCGAGCTCGTCGCGCCCAGCAGCAGCGGATCCACGCCGCCGGTGCCCCGGTCCCCCACGACGAGCAGGTCGGCGTCCGCGGCGGCCTTCAGCAGGGCCTCCCGGGGACGCTCCAGCAGCGCCGAGATCCGCACCGGCACCTTCGGGTAGCGCTCCCGCCAGGGCTGGACGGCCTCCTCCAGCATGACGGCGCGCACCCGGAACAGCTTCTCCTTGTCGGTGAACAAGGACAGTTCGGAATCGGGCACCGCGCCCGGCTCCCAGGCCCCGTAGACGACGTGAAGGTCGCAGTCGCGGAGGACGGCCTCCTCCATCGCGAAGCCGAGGGCCGCGCCGGACCCCGGCGACCCGTCCACCCCGGCCACGACCGGGCCGCGCTTCGCGCCGGCGCCGCGCACCGCGACCACCGGGCGGTGCGACCGCGCGGGAAGCTGCATCGCCGTCGACCCGTCGGACAGCTGATCCCGCTCATGCGACCCGATCACGATCAGCTCCGCGTCGCCGGACTCGCGCTCCAGCGCCTCGGGGACCGGCCCGCGCCGCAGCACCGTCTGCACCTCCCCCGGCGCGCCCAGGTCGCGTGCCCGCCCGGCGCCCTGCTCCAGGAGGTTCTCCCCCGCCCGCTGGATGATCGCCTGAACGTCCCGGTCGACATGGCTCGGCGGATACGGCCAGTGCCAGCAATGGCAGATCACGAGATCCAGCCCGCGCAGCCGGGCCTCCTCGGTCGCCCAGCGCAGCGCCGGGTCGTTCTCCTCTGTCCCGTCATAGCCGAACAGGACGTTCGGCCGCTGGGCCCTGGCCAGCGCGACCATCGGCCGCTCCCTTCCCCGGCTCATCCGCCGGTCGGCACGAGGACCACCGGGCGGCGGGAATCCGTCGCGCGGTCGCTTTCAGCGTCGATTCCCAGAGACGGCCGAGGTAGTGCCCGCCGCAGCGAAAAGGTGAAGGAAGTCCTGCGTCGCTTAGGCGACGTCACAAGATGCACGGTGCGTGGTCTCCCACTTCTCCGTGGTCTCCCACTTCTCCGAGCCGTTTCGACGGGCTTCCTCCACCCACCAACAGTGAACCCCGAAAATTCCGGCCGCCCTAGGGACGAAGGTCCCTTTTCCCGAAGATTTACCCTGGCTCACTGCCGGGTCGCCTCTTCGGGCTTCGGGTGGGCGGCGACCAGCTCCGTGTCGACCCCGAGGTGGCCGAGCTTGGACGCGCCGCCCGGGGTGCCGAGCGGCGCGTCGCGGCCGGGCAGCGCGTCGGTGAAGAACCGGGCGTTGTCGTCCCGGTACGGCTCCAGGGCCGCCGGCAGGTCGTCCTCGTAGTAGATCGCCTCCACCGGGCAGACCGGCTCGCACGCACCGCAGTCGACGCACTCGTCGGGGTGGATGTACAGCGCGCGCTCCCCCTCGTAGATGCAGTCGACCGGGCACTCGTCCACACAGGCGCGGTCCATCACGTCGATGCACGGTTCACCGATCACGTACGTCACGGCAGTCTCCTCGGTCGGCCCGTTGTCTCGGCTCCTATTTTGCACTACTCTTCTTGTATAAACAATCTAGGGTCGTGCAATTAGCACGCCTCACTGCCCGGCCCGCCTGCCCGACGCCCCCGCGGGGCAGGCGGGCCGCCCCCTTCGGAGGAGATCACCTTCACTGCCCCGGGCGATCAGGTCGCCAGGACGACGCCGAGGGCGAGGAGCGCGAGGGTCAGGGCGCCGAGGAACGCGCGCAGCACGCCGGCGCCGCGGGCTCCCCGGCGCACGCGGGCGGCCTTCTGCGCGTCGCCCGGGTCGTCCAGTGCGCCACGGCGCAGGCGGGTCATCCGCCGCGCCTGGACGACGCCGGCCAGCAGGGTGATCACGAGGGCGGCGGCCACAGCGGCGGCGGCGATGAGCACGCCGTCCCATGACCGGCCGGAGACCAGGGCCGCGCCGCTGGCGAGGGCCAGCGCCAGCGCGGCGACGCCCACCACCGCGTAGGCGCGGCCGAGGGCGCGAAAGAACGCGACCCGCTCGGCGGGGCCGAGCGTACGGGCGGCGACGCGCGCCACGACGGCGATCGCGACGAACCCGCCGGTCCACACGGACGTGGCGAGGATGAGGACGCCTGCGAGCACGGCCTCGACCTGATCGGACATTCCTGCCTCCGCATCGTTGTTCGGATCGGCGCGCCGCCCGGTGCGCACACCGGTCGCGGTCGTCCCGACCTCACTCCCTGTTTTTTACAAGAGAGATTGTGAAAAAACAAGTGAGTGTTGGCGGAACACCGGTCGTTTCGGCGCGTGACCTGGCGCGGAGCGCGTTGTTTCTACCATCGTCCTGTGGAAATATGACCGGCATGGATGCGCGTGCGCGGACCCGGACCGATCCCGGCGCGGCGGCGCCTGAGCTGGGAGAGAGCCGCTCCCAGGTGCTCGCGGCGCTGACGGACGCCGGCGCGTCACTGACCGTCGGGGACGTGGCCGAGCGGGTGCGCCTGCACCGCAACACGGCCCGGTTCCACCTCGACGCCCTGGTCGAAGCCGGCCTGGCCGAGCGGAGCACCGAGGAGCGCGACCAGCCCGGCAGGCCCCGCATCCTCTACACCGCCCGCCCGGAAGCGGCCCACACCGGGCGGCGCAGTTACCGGCTCCTCGCGGAGATCCTCACCAGCTTCATGGCCGCCGAGATCCCCCAGCCCGGTCAGGCCGCCCTGCGCATCGGGCGGGCCTGGGGACGCTATCTCGCCGAGCGGCCGCCGCCGTTCCGCCGCCTCGACGCGGCCGCCGCCACCGGACAGCTGGTACGCGCACTCGATGACATCGGCTTCGCCCCCGAGGCCGTCACGGCCGGGGACGAGCGCCAGGTCCTGCTGCACCACTGCCCGTTCCGCGAGGCCGCCGAGGAACACCGCGAAGTCGTGTGCTCGATCCACCTGGGGCTCATGCAGGGCCTGCTCGAAGAACTGGACGCGCCGGTCGCGGCCGAACGTCTCGACCCGTTCGTCGAGCCCAGTCTGTGCGTCACCCACCTCGCCGCCGCCAACGGCGCGACGTCCGCCTGACACCGGCCGGCGGGCCGCACGGGTCAGGCCTGCACCTGGCGGCACACCCAGCCGGCGGGAAGCCGGCCGGCCGCGAGGAACTCCCGGAGATGGCCGGTCGCCTCGGGGGTCAGCACCGCGTCGGCCTGCGGGTAGAGGATCGGCTCCTCCTTGGAGTTGTGCCGGTCCAGTTGTTCCAGGAGTTCGGCGCTCAGCTCCCGCACCTGGCGGTCCGCGAGGCCGCGGGCGACCGCGGCGTCCAGGCGGTCCATCGTCCGCCAGATTTCGCCGTGCTCGCGCAGCATGACGAAGACCGGCGCCATCAGGCCCGCCGCCCGCAGCGGCGGGAACAGGAACTCCTCTTCGAGGTAGATGTGGCGGCGCAGGCCCTCCATCGCGCGCTTCAGCGGAGTGGTGTCCTCCCTGCCCTCCGCCAGAGCTACGGTGAAGGACTCGATTCCCTCGTCGATCTCGCGGTGCTCACGCTCCAGCGCCGACGACAGCGGCTCGTTCTCCATGCTCACTCCTCCTGCTCGCGCCACCAGGGTAGGGCTTTTAACCAGCGCTGTCTTGTTTTTATAGCCAGTTTCGGTAAAAATGTACCGTGTGCGGAACAACCAGGCAGCGGGACGGGCGACCGGCGCCGCCCCGGACGGCCGCCGCCGCGCGGTGCTGTCCGGGGTGAGCCGCGGCGCGGTGCTGGACGTCCTGCGGTCCGCACGGTCCCCGCTCCCCGTGGCCGACGTGGCCGCCCGGGTCGGGCTGCACCGCAACACCGTCCGATGGCATCTCGACCAGCTGGCCGAGGCGGGCCAGGTCACGCGCACCACCGAGACCCGACGCCGCCCCGGCCGGCCCCGGCTGCTCTACGCGGCGCGGGCCGGCGACCCCGGCCGCCCGTCCGGCGGCGACGACCCCGGGGGCGGGTACCGGCTCCTCGCCGACATCCTCGCCGGCCACCTCGCCGGCGTCGGCCCGGACCCCGCGGCCGCCGCCGGGCGGGCCGGCCGCGCCTGGGGCGGCTACCTGATCGGCAAACCGGCGCCCTTCACCCGGCTCAGCCCGGAGCAGGCCGCCGGACGGGTCACGGCGCTGCTCGCCGACCTCGGCTTCGCGCCCGAGCCGGACCCCGCCGGCAGCGGGATCACGCTGCACGCCTGCCCGTTCCGCGAGGTCGCCGAGCACCACCCGGACGTGACCTGCGCGGTCCACCTCGGGCTCATGCAGGGCGCCCTCGCCGAACTGGGCGCGCCCGAGTCCGCGGCGCGGCTGGAGCCCTTCGTCACCCCCCGCACGTGCCGGGCCCACATAGAACCCGGTCCCGCGGGACCGGAGACCTCGCGGGGTTCGGCGACCTGAGCGAGCGGGGCGTGGGAACCTGTACCCGTGACCTCGAAGGCCGGGACGACCGCAAGCCGGCGGGCGATGGGCAGGCCGCGCGCGACCTCGCCGGCCGCCCTGGAACGTCTGGCCTTCGAACTGTTCGCCCGGCAGGGGTTCGACAAGACGACCGTGGACGACATCGCGGCGGCGGCGGGAATCGCGCGGCGGACGTTCTTCCGCTACTTCTCGTCCAAGAACGACCTGGTGTGGGGTGACTTCGAGGGTCAGCTGCGCCGGCTGCGCGGGCTGCTCGACGACGCCGATCCGCACGCGCCGATGATGGACGCGGTGCGCCGGGCCGTCGTCGAGTTCAACCGGTTCGACCCGCAGGAGGTGCCCTGGCACCGGCAGCGCATGGAACTGATCCTGCGGGTGCCGACCCTCCAGGCGGACGCCACCCTGCGCTACGCCTCCTGGCGGGCGGTCGTCACCGAGTTCGTGGCGGGGCGCACCGGCGTCCCGCCGTCGGCGCCGGTCCCCCGGCTCGCCGGCCACCTGGTCCTCGCCGCCTCGGTCTCCGCCTATGAGCACTGGCTGGCGTGCGAGGGGCGAACGGCCCTGTCCGGCCTGCTGGACGAGGCCATCCGCCACCTGGGCACCGGCCTGTCTGCGGTGCTGGACGACGCCGGGGCCATGCCCTCGTCCTGACTCAGGACGGCTCGCGCCGGACGGCGTGGGCGATCAGCTCGCCGATGAGGACGGCCGTGGCGGCCGGGCCGCGCAGCGGGGCCGCCGGGAGGATCGAGGTGTCGGCGACGCGGAGGCCGTCGAGCCCGTGGACCCGGCCGCGGCCGTCGACGGCGGCGGCCGGCCCCATGGGGACCGTGCCGCAGGTGTGCTGGGACGTGCCGAGCCGGACGCGTATCCACCGGTTGAGTTCGCGGTCGTCGTGCAGGATCGCGGCGGCGGGCCCGGCCAGGTCCCGGGAGATTTCGCCGAAGGAGGCGGTGGCCACCACGTCCGCCGCCGCCCGCACCGCCTCGCGCATCCGGCGGCGGTCGGCATCGGTCTCCAGGTATCCGTACTCGATGTGCGGCGGGACGCCGTGGTCGGCCGACACCGTGCGCAGCGCGCCGGCCGTGCGCGGAGTCAGCACCGACACGAGGAACGGCAGGGGCGCGCCGGGGACCGTGGTCGTCCCGGTGACCAGGCCCGCGATGGGCACAAGGGACTGGAGGATCTCCAGGTCGCCCGCCTCGGCGCCGCCGGAGGAGGCCAGGTGCAGGACGCCGCCTAGCCACGAGCCGGACGGCTCGGGCATCGGCCGCCGCGGGACCCACTCCACGGCGACCTGCGGGTGGTCGCTGAGCGCGGCGCCCACGGCGGGAAGGTCGTGGACGACCGGGATGCCGGCGTGCGCGAGGTCGCCGGCGGGGCCGACGCCCGACAGGTGCAGCAGGTGCGGTGAGGCGAGGGCGCCCGCGCACAGCACGACCTCGTCCGCCTCCAGGACCGTCCGGCGGCCGGCGCGCTCGGCCACGACGCCGGTCGCCCGGCCCCGGCCGATGACCACCGACAGCACGGTGCAGCCGCCGAGCACGGTGAGGTTGGGGCGATGTGCCGCCGCGCCGAGGAGGTAGGCGATCCCGGTGTTCACGCGCCGGCCGTCCACCGTGTTCGACGGGACGGCGCCGAAGCCGGGCGCGCCTTGGGCGTTCTTGTCGGGCTCAGCGGGATGCCCGAGTTCGCGGGCGGCGGCCTGGAACGCCGCGGCGGCGGGATGCCGCAGGCCGGTCCGGCGGACGGGGACGGGGCCGCGGTCGCCGTGCAGCGCGGTGGCCCCGTGGTCGAGGTCGCTCTCCAGTGCGCGCAGGAAGGGCAGTACCCGGTCATAGGACCAGAGGTCGTCGGCCGCCGCGGCGGACCAGCGGTCGAAGTCGGCGCGCCGTGCCCGGATGAAGTAGCCGCCGTTCACGGTGGTCGACCCGCCGAGGAAGCGTCCCCGCGCCGCCATGTAGGGCATGCCGGACGTGAGCCGGGCCGCGAACGTCCGGACGGCGGGGTTCCCCGGCCGGGCGCCCGGGACGAGGCGGGCGTCCAGCAGGTCCGCCGGGAACTCCGGCAGGGCGCGCGGCACCGGCCCGGCCTCCGCGACCACGACCTCGCGGGCCGGGTCCTCGCTGAGCCTGGCCGCCAGGGCGGCGCCGCTGCCGCCCGCCCCGACGACGAGCACGTCGGCACGCCGGATCATGATCGGACCCTATCTTTTTGGCACTCGATGCATTTAGTATCCGACCAAGCCGGCAAAGGAGGACCCATGGACACCACAGCCCCGGAGAACCAGGTCGCGGACCAGGCCGACGACGCGGCCGAGGAGTTCGACGTCGCCGAGTCCCTCATCGAGGAGGTCTCGATCGACGGCATGTGCGGCGTGTACTAGACCGCCATGCCAGGCATCGACCTCGACCGCGCCTGGGACCTGCACCCGCAGGTCTCGGTGCGGCCCGAGCCCTTCGGCGCGCTCCTCTACCACTTCGGCACCCGCAAGCTGTCGTTCCTCAAGGACCGCCGCCTGCTGGACGTCGTGCGGTCCCTCAAGGACGCGCCCACGGCACGGGACGCCTGCACTGCGGCCGGCGTCCCGGACTCCGACCTGGCCCGGTACCGCGCGGCCCTCGGCGCGCTCGTCCGGTCCTCGATGCTCGTCGAAAGGACCTCCTCGTGACCGCCACCACAGGGCCCGCCCGCACGGCACCCGCCACCACCGGGCCCGCCAAGGGGCCCGCCACCGCGGAGCCGGGGACGCGGCTGGTCGACCTGTTCGAGTACGGGCTCGACTCGCCGATCTGCCTGACCTGGGAACTCACCTACGCCTGCAACCTGTCCTGCGCGCACTGCCTGTCCAGTTCGGGGCGCCGCGACCCGCGCGAGCTGAGCACCGCCGAGGCCAAGGCCGTCATCGACGAGCTGGAGGCCATGCAGGTCTTCTACGTCAACATCGGCGGCGGCGAGCCGACCGTCCGGCCCGACTTCTGGGAGCTGCTCGACTACGCCACCGAGCACCACGTCGGCGTGAAGTTCTCCACCAACGGCGTCCGGATCACCCCCGAGGTCGCGCGGCGGCTCGCGGCCAACGACTACGTCGACGTCCAGATCTCGCTCGACGGCGCGACCGCCGACGTCAACGACGCGCTGCGCGGCCCCGGCTCCTACGACACCGCCCTGCGCGCGATGCGCAACCTCGCCGACGCGGGCATGAAGAACTTCAAGCTCTCCGTCGTGTGCACCCGGCACAACATCCCGCAGATGGACGCGTTCAAGGCGATCGCCGACGAGCACGGCGCCCAGCTCCGCCTGACCCGGCTGCGCCCGTCCGGCCGCGGCGCCGACGTGTGGGACGAGCTGCACCCCACGAGCGGGCAGCAGCGCGAGTTGTACGACTGGCTGGTCGCGCACGGCGACAGCGTCCTGACCGGCGACTCCTTCTTCCACCTGTCCGCCTACGGGCAGGCGCTCCCGGGGCTCAACCTGTGCGGCGCCGGGCGGGTGGTGTGCCTCATCGACCCGGTCGGCGACGTGTACGCGTGCCCCTTCGCGATCCACGAGGAGTTCCTCGCGGGCAACATCCGGCGGCCGGGCGGCTTCACCCGCGTCTGGCGCGAGTCCGAGCTGTTCCGCGGCCTGCGCGAGCCGCAGAACGGCGGGGCGTGCACCTCCTGCGCCTTCTACGACACGTGCAAGGGCGGGTGCATGGCCGCCAAGTTCTTCACCGGCCTCCCGCTGGACGGCCCCGACCCCGAATGCGTCCAGGGGCACGGGGAGAAGCTGCTGGCCGGGCGTCCCGAGGACCGGTCGGGCATCCCCAAGCCGTCCGCCGACCACTCGCACCGCACCGCCCCGGCCCGGCGGAGGCCGGTCCCGGTGACGCTGTCACGCCGTCCCCCGGACCGCCCGCCGGTGAGCGCCTGCGAGGAGAACCCCCTCGCCGGGCTGCGCATCACCTGATCCACCCCACGTTCACTTGCGGCGTGTCGTGTGGTTCCGAGGCCGCCCATGACGACAACACGCCGCAACTCAACGAATCCAGGAGCACGATGTTCAGGAACCCGTGGTTCGAGACCGTGGCCGAGGCGCAGCGCCGGGCCAAGCGCCGGCTGCCGTACATGGTCTACGGAGCGCTGGTCGCCGGGTCCGAGCGCGGCCGGACGGTCGGCGACAACACCCGCGCCTTCGGCGAGCTCGGCTTCGCGCCGCGCGTCGTCGGGCACAAGGCCGAGCGCGACCTGTCCACCACCGTGATGGGGGTGGAGTCGTCGTTCCCCGTGCTCATCTCCCCCACCGGCGTCCAGGCCGTCCACCCCGACGGTGAGGTCGCCGTGGCGCGGGCGGCCGCCAACCGGGGCGTCATCATGGGCCTCAGCTCGTTCGCGAGCAAACCCGTGGAAGAGGTCGCGGAGGCCAACCCCAGCGTCTTCTTCCAGATGTACTGGAGCGGCGACCGCGACGCGATGCTGCAGCGCATGGAACGCGCGAAGAACGCCGGGGCCAAGGCGCTGATCGCCACGCTCGACTGGTCGTTCTCCCACGGCCGGGACTGGGGCAGCCCCATGATCCCGGAGAAGATCGACCTCAAGACCATGGCGAAGCTGGCGCCGGGCGTCCTGCCCCACCCCGGCTGGCTGTGGAAGTTCGCCAGGACGGGCCGCCTGCCCGACCTCACGACGCCGAACCTCAAGCCGCCGCAGGGACCGGCCCCCACGTTCTTCGGCGCCTACGGCGAGTGGATGCAGACTCCGCCTCCCACGTGGGAGGACGTGGCGTGGATGCGCAAGGAGTGGGGCGGCCCGTTCATGCTCAAGGGCGTCACGCGCGTGGACGACGCCAAGAAGGCGGTCGACGCCGGCGTCACCGCCCTGTCGGTGTCCAACCACGGCGGCAACAACCTGGACACCACGCCCGCCACGATCCGCGTCCTGCCGTCCATCGCGGACGCGGTCGGCGACCAGATCGAGGTGCTGCTGGACGGCGGCGTGCGGCGCGGCGGGGACGTCGCCAAGGCGCTCGCCCTCGGCGCGCGGGCCGTGCTCGTCGGCCGCGCGTACCTGTGGGGCCTGGCCGCCAACGGGCAGGCCGGGGTGGAGAACGTCCTGGACATCCTGCGCGGCGGCCTCGACTCGGCCGTCCTCGGCCTGGGCCACTCCAGCGTCCACGAGCTGTCCCCCGACGACCTCGTCGTCCCGCCGGGCTTCCGCCTGACGCTGGGCGGCGACACGGCGGGCTGACATGACCGGAACCGGGGACGGCGATCTGGCGGGGGCGGCCTGGCCGGATGTCGGCGCGGCGCCCCTGGTCCTGGTGCCGCTCGGGTCGACCGAGCAGCACGGGCCGCATCTGCCGCTGTCCACCGACACGGTGATCGCGCAGGCCGTCGCCGAGCGGGCGGCCGATGCGCTCCGGGCGAAGACGGACGGGCAGGTGTTCGTCGCGCCGGCGATCGCCTACGGCGCCAGCGGTGAGCACGCCGGGTTCCCCGGCACCATCTCGATCGGGCACGAGGCGCTGCACGCCGTGATCGTGGAGACCGTGCGCTCGCTCGCGGCGTGGGCGGGGCGCGTCGTCCTCGTCAACGGGCACGGCGGCAACGTCGCCACGCTCGACGCCGCCGTGGCCCGGCTGCGCCGCGAAGGGCACGACGCCGCCTGGGTGGGCTGCGGCGTTCCCGGCGGCGACGCGCACGCCGGGGTCACCGAGACGTCCGTGATGCTGCACCTCGCCCCCGGCCTGGTGCGGCCCTTCGGCGGGGTCGCCGGCGACACCCGCCCGATCACCGAGATCATGCCCGAGCTGGTCGCCCGGGGAGTGCGGGCCGTGTCGCCGTCCGGTGTGCTCGGCGACCCGGCCGGGGCCTCCGGAGAGCTGGGCCGCGAGATCGTGGACGCCATGGCGGCGGCCGTCGTGCGCCGGATGGGCGGCGGGCGGGTGGACGGCCGCGGCCGTCTTCTCGACCCCGGACCGAAGGCGCGGGCATGAGGCTCCCGGCCGGATTCGCCGTCGCGCTGGACCGGGAGACGTCCTTCTGGTCAAGCGGTCGGGTCGCCACCGGCGGGTCGCCCTGGAAGGTCGTGCGCCTCGCCGACGCCGCCCGCCCGCACCTGGCGGCGCTGCGCCGGGCCGGGACGCGGGGCCTGGCCGACGCCTCCCCCACCGGGCGCGCGGTGGCCCGCCGCCTCCTCGACCTCGGCATGGCCCACCCCGTCCCGGCGCCGCGTCCCGGCCCGCACGGCGTGACGGTCGTCGTCCCCGCGTACGGGCGCGCCGCCGAGCTGGAGCGGTGCCTGGCTGCCGTCGCGGACGTGCCGGTGATCGTCGTCGACGACGGGTCACCGGACCCCGGGCCGCTGCGGCGGGCGGCCGCCGCGCACGGCGCGCGCCTCGTCCGGCACCCCCGCAACCGTGGCCCCGCCGCCGCGCGCAACACCGGCCTGCGGCTCGTCGAGACACCGCTCGTCGCGTTCGTCGACTCCGACTGCCGCCCCGGCGCCGGCTGGCTGGACGTCCTCGTCCCGCACTTCGACGACCCCCGTGTCGCCGCCGTCGCCCCGCGGGTGCTGCCCGGCGGCGGCCACGGCTCCCCGCTGCTGGCCCGCTACGAGGCCGCCCGGTCCTCCCTGGACATGGGGACGCGGCCCGCGCTCGTCCGGCCGGGGGGCAGGCTCGGCTTCGTGCCCACCGCGACGCTGCTGGTGCGCGCGGCGGCGGTCGAGGGCGACGCCTTCGACGAGGAGCTGCGGCTGGGCGAGGACGTCGACTTCGTCTGGCGGCTGTCCGACCTCGGATGGAACGTCCGCTACGAGCCCGCCGCCCACGTCACCCACACGGGGCGGCTGCGCCCGGCGGACTGGGCGCGGCGGCGCCACGAGTACGGCACGTCCGCCGCCGACCTGGCCCGGCGGCACCCCGGCAGGCTCGCCCCCGCCCGCCCGTCGATGTGGAACCTCGCCGTCCTCGGGCTGCTCGCACGGGGACGCCCCGGCGCGGCCGCCGCGTGCGCGGGCGTCTCGGCGGCGCTGCTGGCCAGGCGCCTTGCGCCGCTGCCCGCGGACTGGAGCCTCGCCGTCTCGCTCGTCGGCCAGGGCGTCGTCGCCGACGCCGTCGGTCTCGGGCACGCGCTGCGCCGGGAATGGTGGCCCGCCGGGCTGCTCGCGCTGGCCGCGTGCCCGCGCAGCCGCCTCGCCCGCACCGCCGCCGCGGCCATGCTCGCACCCATCGCGCTGGAGTGGCTGCAGCAGCGGCCCTCGGTCGACCCCGCCCGCTACACCGTCCTGCGGCTCACCGAGGACGTCGCCTACGGAACCGGTGTCACGGCCGCGGCAGCCCGCGCCCGTTCGGCCGCTCCGCTGCGTCCGGAAGTCCGTCTCCCGTCGGCACTTCGTCGACGAGACCCCAGGCCAGTGCGGTCCCGGCATCGACGGGGACGCCGGTGAGCGCCATGTAGAGGGTGCGCCAGCGGCCGATGCGGCGCGGGATGCCCACCGTCCCGCCCGCCCCGGGGATCAGGCCCATGGACACCTCGGGGAGCCGGAACGTCGCGTCCGGACGTGCCGCGACCCGCCCCGCGAACGCGGGAAGCTCGATGCCCGCGCCGACGCACGGGCCGTGGACGCGGACCTCGATCCGGCCGGAGAGGCGGTCGATCAGCCGTCCCGCGCCGCCCCTGGTCCGGACGAGGTGGGCGGTCGCCAGGTCGGGGGCGGTGCCGAACTCGTCCAGGTCGCCGCCGGAGCAGAACGCCGGGCCCGCACCCCGCAGGACGACCGTGACCTCCTCGTCGGCGGCGGCGACCGTCAGCGCGTCCACGAGGGCGTCGCGGAGCTCCCTTCCGAAGGCGTTGCGCCGCTCCGGCCGGTTCAGCGTGACCGACAGGCGGTCGCCGTCGCGCGCCACGAGCACGGGTTCGCCGGACTCGGGCGGCAGCGGCCGAGGGCCGCGCGCCGACAGCCATCGCACGAACTCCGCACCGCCGAGCAGGGTGGAATAGGCGTAGGACTCCACGTCCAGCGCCGCGTCGACGGGCAGGCCCTCGGTCGCCCGTAGCACGTCGCGCAGCATCAGGGACGCCTGCGGATTGCGCGCGGCGGCCTCGCGCAGCCCGCCCAGGTCGGCGGCGGCGACGGTCTCGCATCCACCCGGCCCGACCGTGAGATCCAGCGACCGGGTGAGCTCCGGGTCGCCCTGCCCCACGCCGACGAGGATCCGATCGCACTTCCGGGCCCGCCGCGCGGCGCGTTCGACGACCTCGGGGGCGGCGGGCGCCAGGTCGACGACCACGAGCGGATCGCGGACGGCGCCGTCCGCGCCGAGCAGCGGCGGGTCCGCCGCGCCGCCCGCGAGGTCGGCGATGGAGATGTGCACGGACGGTCCCTCTCGCCGGGGTCGCTACCGGGACCGGAGTGTATCGTCGGCCCATGCCGCCGGGCGAGGAGCAGTCATCGCAGGTGAGCGGGCCGGAGCCGGTCGCGGCATGGGCGGCGTCCGGTGTGCCGCTCCTCTGCGGGCGCGCCGGCGGGCCGCCTCTCGTCCCGCCCGGCGACGCCGCCGCCGCGGCCGCGCGGCTGGGCGAACCGTTCGGGGTGGACGGCGGGCGCCTGCTGTCCGAGCGCGCCGCCTTCACCGGGCATCGCCGCCGGGGCCGGACGTCGGCCGGGGGCGCCTGCCGCCTGCTGCCGACCGCCGACGGGTGGGCGGCGGTCTCCTGCGCCCGTCCCGACGACCCCGCTCTCCTCGGCGCTCTCGCGGGCGCGGAGGTGGACGACGATCCGTGGCCGGTCATCGTCCCGTGGCTGCGCGACCACACCGGCGCCGAACTGGCCGAACGCGCAGAGCTTCTAGGGGTCGCCGCAGGGCCGGTCGAGGTGCGTTCCGCGCCGCCGCGCGTCCCTCGCCCGCTGTCGCCTCGTCCACTCGACGGCGCGCTGGTGGTCGACTTCAGCGCGCTGTGGGCGGGGCCATTGTGCGCCCACCTGCTCGGGCTGGCCGGGGCGCGCGTCGTCAAGGTCGAGGTCCCGGCGCGTCCCGACGGCGCCCGGCACGGCGACGCCGGCTTCTACCGCCTGCTCCACGCCGGCCACCGCTCGGTCGTCCTCGACCCGGCCGATCCTGCCGGCCGCCGCGCGATGGCGGCCCTGGTGGACGCCGCCGACATCGTCATCGAGGCGTCCCGGCCGCGCGCCCTCGCCCGCTTCGGCCTGGACGCCGAGGCCGCCGTCGCCGCCAGCACCACCTGGGTCTCCATCACCGCCCACGGCCGCGCCTCCGGCCGCGTCGGCTTCGGCGACGACGTCGCCGCCGCGAGCGGCCTGGTCTGCCGGGACGCCGACCGGACACCGCTGTTCTGCGGCGACGCCATCGCCGACCCCCTCACCGGCCTGACCGCCGCGTCCCTGGCCGCGACCGCCCCGGCCGGTGGCGGCGGCGTCCTCTGGGACATCGCCATGTCCGACGTGGTCGCGGCGACGCTTCCCCCGGGCGGCCCGGTCCCCAGCGCGGAGGCCGTCCGGCACGGTGACGCCTGGGTCATCGAGACCGACGTGGGCGCCTTCCCGGTCGCGGCGCCCGCGCGGCGTGAGACGTCCGGCACGGCCCCCGCGATGGGCCACGACACCGCCGAGGTCCTGACCGCGCTCGGCATCCCCGTCCCGTGAGCGGGCTGCTGCTGCGGGACGCCGGGTTCGGCGGTCGGAAGCGCGTCGACGTCCGGGTGGCCGGCGGAGCGATCGCCGAGGTCGGGGACGGGCTGGCGCGCCGGCCCGGCGAGCGCGTCCTGGAGTGCGGCGGGGGCGCGCTGATCCCCGGGCTGCGCGACGACCACCTGCATCTGCACGCGCTGGCGGCGTGGAGTCGCTCGGTCCCGTGCGGGCCGCCTTCCGTGACCGGACGGGACGGGCTCGCCACGGCGTTGCGGGGAGCCGCGCCGGACGAGCACGGGTGGGTGCGCGGGGTCGGATACGCCGAGAGCGTCGCCGGAGACCTGGACGCCGCCGCCCTCGACGCGCTGCGGGCGGACCGGCCCGTCCGGGTGCAGCACCGCAGCGGCGCCCTGTGGGTCCTCAACTCGGCGGCCGTGCGGGAGAGCGGCCTCGACCCGGGTGACCACCCCGGGATCGAGCGGGACGCCGCCGGGGCGCCGACCGGGCGGCTGTGGCGGGCCGACGACTTGCTCCGCACGCGCCTCCCGCCGCCGCCTCCCCTGGACCTCGGCCCGATCGGACGGGAGCTGGCGCGGCTCGGCGTCACCTCCGTCACCGACGCGACGCCCGACCTGACGGCCGCGGCGATCGGCTCGATCGAGGACGCCGTCCGGGACGGGTCGCTCCCCCAGCACGTGCGCCTCCTCGGCGTGCCGCTGGACGGCCGGACCTCCTGCCCGCGCGTCACCGCCGGGCCGTACAAGATCGTCCTGGCCGACTCGGGGCTGCCGTCCCTCGACGACCTGACCCGGCGCATCGGGCTCGCCCACGGGCACGGGCGGCCCGTCGCGGTGCACTGCGTCACCCGCGAGGCGCTCCTGCTGCTCCTCGCGGCCTTCGAGACCACCGGGGTCCGGGACGGCGACCGCGTCGAGCACGCGGCGCTCGTCCCGGACGAGAGCATCCCGGAACTCGCGCGGCGCGGCCTGCGGGTCGTCACCCAGCCGGGCTTCCTCGCCGACCGCGGGGACGACTACCTGCGCGACGTCCCGGCCGCGGACCTCCCCGACCTCTACCGGTGCCGGAGCCTGATCGAGGCCGGTGTGCCGGTCGCGCTGTCCAGCGACGCGCCGTACGGCCCGCTCGACCCCTGGGCCGTGATGGACGCGGCCGTGCGCCGCACCGCCCGGTCCGGCGCGGTCGTCGGCCGGGGCGAGGCCGTCACGGCGGGGGCCGCGCTCCGCTCCTACCTCACGCCGCCCGGCGAGGCGGCCGACCTCGTGCTGCTGCACGTCCCGCTCGACGAGGCGCTCGGGCGGCTCTCCGCCGGCGACGTCCGGGCGACCATCGCGGGCGGCCGCCTCGTCCACGGCCGCTAAAAGCCGGACCGCGCCCGCCGGCCGGGAACGGGCGATCGTTAGCATGGGCGGCATGTCAGACGAGGTGCTGGTCGAGCACGCGGACGGGTTCACCGTCATCACCATCAACCGGCCCGAGGCCCGCAACGCCGTCAACCGCGCGGTCAGCGACGGCGTGGCCGCCGCGCTGGACGAGTTCGAGTCGCGCAAGGACCTCACCGTCGCCGTCATCACCGGCGCCGGCGGGACGTTCTGCTCCGGCATGGACCTCAAGGCGTTCGTCGCCGGCGAGAACGTCAGCATCCCCGGCCGCGGCCTCGCCGGGCTCACGCAGCGTCCCCCGCGCAAGCCGGTGATCGCGGCGGTCGAGGGCTACGCGCTGGCCGGCGGCTGCGAGGTCGCCCTCGCCTGCGACCTGATCGTCGCCGCCGAGGACGCCAAGTTCGGCATCCCCGAGGTCAAGCGCGGCCTCGTCGCCGGGGCCGGCGGGCTCCTCCGGCTGCCCCAGCGCGTCCCCTACGCCGTCGCGATGAAGCTGGCCCTCACCGGCGAGTTCATGACGGCCGCCGACGCCGAGAAGCACGGCCTGGTCGTCGAGGTCACCCCGTCCGGCAAGGCGCTGGAGGCCGCGCGCGACCTGGCAGGGCGCATCGCCGCCAACGCCCCGCTCGCCGTCGCCACGACCAAGGAGATCATCGTCGCGTCCGCCGACTGGTCCGCCGACGAGGCGTTCGACCGGCAGGCGGAGCTGATCCGGCCGATCTTCACCTCCCGCGACGCCCGCGAAGGCGCCACCGCCTTCGCCGAGAAGCGCCCGCCCGTCTGGCGCGGCGAATAGGCACGGCGGCGGGGGGCGGCGGGCGGGCCCGTCACTCCCCGTCGTAGACGAGCAGCCCGTCGTCGCGGAGCCGTGCCCCTGACGTGGGCGGATGCTCGGTGAGGCGGCCGTCGTGGGCCAGGTGCAGGACGGGCCTGCCGCGCGCCAGCACCGCGAAGTCGGCGATGAGCCTGCGGTGGCAGCGCCACCACACCGACTCGCTGCACATGACGGCCGTGCGGGCCCGGCCGGCCTCGTCAAGCAACTCGTCCATGGCGGCCACGAAGCCGGGGGTGCGGGTGTGCCCCGCATAGCCGCGGAAGGAATCGTTGCGCCAGAACGTGTCGGGCGAGTCCGGCTCGACCCGGCGGAAGCCGCCGAGCCGCTTCTCCCACCGGTACCCGATCCCCTCGGCGGGCAGCCACTCCTCCATGGCGGTGCGCTGCACGTCCGGGTTGCGGCGGCTGCCGGGCGCGGTGCGCACGTCCACCACGGCCGACACCCCGGCCTCACGCAGCAGGCGGGCCAGCTCCTCCCGCCCGGCGGTGCCGTGACCGAACGTCACCAGCGCTTCCACCCAGTCCACACTTCCCTGGATCCACGGACCCTCCCCTGATGGTGGGGAGGGTCACAGTGGACGCCCTCAGTGCAGGGTCAGGTCGCGGCGGCGGAACGCGGCCAGGCCCACCGCGGTGAGGGCGGCGGCGATCGCCGTCAGGATCAGCAGCGGCGGCCAGCTCATCCCGGCGCCGGGAAGCTGCGGCACGTGCCCGAACGGGGACAGGTCGTTCATCCAGCCGGGGAACTGCAGCAGACCGCCGAACATCGTGACGACGACGGCGTACACCACCACCGCCCACGCCAGCCCGATCGCCCGGGGCGCCAGCCCGAACAGCGCCACGGCCGCGCCCGCGGTGACCCACACGGCCGGCACGTACGCCAGGGCGGCCCCCGGCATCGCGTACAGCAGCCCGGCGTCGCCGGCCGAGAACGCGGCGGTGACGCCCACGCCCAGCCCGCTGAGCAGCAGGACGACGACGCTGCCGGCCAGGGCGACGACCAGGTGGCCGGTGAGCCAGCGCGTCCGGGACACCGCGGCGGCCAGAACCGGCTCGGCCCGGCCCGCGGTCTCCTCGCCGCGCGGCTTCTGGAGCGCCAGAACCGCGTAGATGCCGCAGACGGTCGCCAGCATGGCCATGATCACGCCGAGGAACCGCTCGGTCAGGTCGGAGCCGGGGACGGTCTGCACCCATTCCTGGATGGTCTCGTTGCCGCCGACCGCGTCCTGCACGTCGCCGGCGAACGCGCCGTACACCGCGCCGAGCGCGGCCATCGACACGCTCCACCACAGCAGCCCGGCGCGCTGCAGCCGCAGCGCGGACCCGAGCGGGGTGCTCAGGAACGGTGAAGCGGTGCGCGGGCCGGGCCTCGGCGGCATCAGGCCGGCGCCCACGTCGCGCCGCGTGGTCACCGCGAACGCGATGGCCAGCAGGGCGGCAGCCCCCACCACGGCCAGGGCCAGCGGCCACCACCGGTCGTCGACATAGACCTTGGTGGCCTGCGCCCACCCGATCGGCGACAGCCACGACAGCGCGCCGTCGCCGATGTCGCCGACGGCCCGCAGCGCGTACGCGACACCGATCGCCGCGCCCGCCATGCCCGCGGCGCCGCGGCCGTACTCGGTCACCTGCGCGGTGAACGCCGCGACGGCGGTGAAGAACAGGCCCACGGCGGTCAGCGACGCGCCGAACAGCAGCGAACCCGGCCACGTCACCGTCTCGATGCCGCTGCCGCCCAGGGCGAGCGTCATGAGCGCGCCCAGGCCGACGTTGGCGCCGCCCACCACGATCAGCGCGGCCGTGATGGGCGCGTGCCGTCCGAGGACGCTGGCGCGGATCAGCTCGGCGCGGCCCGCCTCCTCCTCGGTCCTGGTGTGGCGGGTGAACAGCAGCACGCTCATCAGCGCCACGAAGATCGCGACGAAGCCGAGGACCTCGTTGGCGAGCATCGCGCCGTAGGTGTAGTCGTCCAGGCCGTATCCGGGGCCGCTGAAGGCGATGCCCGCCGGGCTGTCCACCAGCGCGGCGCGGGACTGGCGGCCCTCCGCCGTGGCGTAGGTCGTCCGCAGGTTCGACGCCGTCATCAGCGTGCTCAGGGTCAGGGCAAGGATCCACACCGGGATGCGGATCCTGTCGCGGCGCAGCATGAAACGGACCAGCGTCCCCGTGCCGGTCAGCGTGCTGTCGCCGCGGAGGGCCGCCGCGGCGGGAGCCTCGGTGGCGGCGGCCATCACTTCTCGCCCCCGTCCCGCGCGGCGTCGCCGTCCGCGGCCTGCTCGACGGGCACGCCGTTCTCGGCCAGTTCCTCGCCGTAGTGCCGCAGGAACAGCTGCTCCAGCGTGGGCGGCTGGCTGACCAGGCCGCGGATGTCGAACTCCGCCAGCCGGTGGACGGCCGCGCCCAGGTGCTCGCCGTCGACGTCGAACCGCACCCGCCCGTCCTCGCTCCGGACGTTGTGCACCCCGGGCAGCCCGTCCAGCCCGGCAGGCGGCCGCGCGGTCTCCGCCTCGATCGTCGTGCGGGTGAGGTGCCGCATCCGATCGAGCGCCCCGCTCTCGACGATCCTGCCGAGGCGGATGATGCTCACCCGGTCGCACAGCTTCTCGACCTGGGCGAGGATGTGGCTGGACAGCAGCACCGTGCGCCCGGCCGCCTTCGCCTCGAAGATGCACTCCTGGAAGACCGCCTCCATCAGCGGGTCCAGGCCCGCGGTGGGCTCGTCCAGGATCAGCAGTTCGGCGTCGGAGGCCAGCGCGGACACCAGCGCGACCTTCTGCCGGTTGCCCTTGGAGTAGGTCCGGCCCTTCTTGGAGGTGTCCAGGTCGAACCTGTCGCACAGGTCGTCCCGGCGCGCCCGGTCGAGCCCGCCGCGCAGCCGGGCCAGCAGGTCGATGGCCTGCCCGCCGGTGAGGTTGGGCCACAGGTCGACGTCGCCGGGCACGTAGGCGATGCGGCGGTGCAGCCGCACCGCGTCCCTCCAGGGGTCGCCGCCCAGCAGCCGGGCCGAGCCCGCGTCGGCGCGCAGCAGGCCCAGGAGGATCCGGATGGTGGTGGACTTGCCCGCGCCGTTCGGGCCGAGGAACCCGTGCACCTCGCCGGTGCGGACGCTCAGGTCGAGGCCGTCCAGCGCGCGGGTCCGGCCGAACGTCTTGACGAGGCCGGACACTTCGATGGGATTCGTGGTCTGTTCGGACATGGATACGCCTTGTGAGGGTGTGGGGGTATGGGAGCGGCCGTCCCGGCCGTGGCGGCATGGGGACGTTCGGAGGTGGCGGGGGTGGCGGTGGTGGCCGGATGGGCCACCGCGGATCGCACCGGCCTGGATCAGGACGGCCGGATCACGGCGTGGAGATCAGGCCGGCGGGTCGGAGTCGGTCTTGCGCGCGGCGGCCTTCGAGGTCGGGATGCGCTGGTCCCGGTCGGTCGCGGCGCCCGGCGCGAACGAGCGCAGCTGCTCGACCGCCGCGCGGGTCTGCGCCAGCAGTTCCGGGCTCATCAGGTCGTCGGTCAGGATGTCGAGCATCGCCAGCGTCATGCGGGGATAGCCGGCAGGGGTGAGCGGGTCGGCGCCCAGGGTCCGCGTCAGGTGCTCGTGCAGGACGGACACGCCGAAGGCCATCGCCGCAAGGACGGCCGCGTACGCGTGCGGGTCGGACGTCTTCGCCGGGGACATGCCCGGCGCGCCCTCCACGAGCATGTCCTCGGTGAACTCCACGACGTCGTCGAACAAGGCCGCCGCCGCCGATGATCCGTCCACCAGGGCGCGGGCCAGGTAGCGCTGGACCGGCAGGCTCACGGTCAGCGCCATGGGCAGGAACCCGGGGGTGGACACGCCGCCGTCAAGGGCGTCCTGCTTGGTGCGCGTCATGACGTCGATGGCGTACTCGTCGCACGCGCGGCGCAGCGCCTCCTTCGACCGGAAGTAGTGCTGCACCAGCCCGGCCGACACCCCGGCGGCCTCGGCGATCCCGCGGATCGTCGCGCCGCTCACACCGCGTTCGGCGAACACTCGCAGTGCCGCCTCGCGGATCCGCGCGCGGGCGGTCAGGTCCTCGTCCGCCCGTGACCGGTCTGTCACACCTCCAGCGTGCAATACAAACGTTCAATGCGCAATATGTTTGTATGGCCAATCGGATCTGCCGGCCCGGATCGGGGGCGCGTGACGTGAACCCGGGGCGCCGAACCCTTGGGGCCCCTGTGGTCATCCGGCCCGAATCCCGTTAGTGTCGTCACCTGGTGTGCCGGGAAGTCTGGTCGGCGAGTCCTGCCCGAACTCTCTCGGAGTGCGCCGATGACCCGCTTGCCCGCCGCTCTCACGGCCGATCGAAACGGGCGTCGCGCCACGGCGCTCAAGCTGCTGCCCCTGCTCGCGGCCTTCTGGCTGGTGATATCCGGGCACTACACGCCGCTGCTGCTGACGCTCGGGGCATCGTCCGTGGTCCTGGTGGTCTGGGTGATATGGCGGATGCAGATCGTGGATGACGAGAGCCTTCCGCTGCGGCTGGTGCCGCGCCTGCCGCGCTACCTGCTGTGGCTGGGCGGGCAGGTCGCGCTGTCGGCGCTGACGGTGCTGCGGCTGGTGTGGTCGCCGCGGAGCGGGATCCGTCCCGCCGTCGGCACGGTGGCGGCCGCCGACCTGCCGGACCTGTCGAAGGTCGTCTACGCGAACTCGATCACCCTGACGCCGGGGACGCTCTCGGTCTCCTTCCGCGACGACGACATCGAGGTGCACGCCATCCAGCGGGAGGGCATCGCCGACCTGCGGGACGGGGCGATGCGGGCCCGGGTCGAGGGCCTGGGGACGGACTGATGCTCATCGCGGCCGTCGTCGCCCTCCTCGTCGCCATGGCGCTGGCACTCGTCCGGGCGTTCCTGGGACCCCGGCTCTACAACCGGATCCTGGCGATCAACGTGTTCGGGACGAAGACCGTCCTGTTCATCGCGGTCGTCGGCGCCATGTCCGGGCGGCCGTACATCTTCGAGATCGCGCTGCTCTACGCGCTGGTCAACTTCGTCACCACCATCGCCGTGCTGCGGCTGACCCACATCGGCGAACTGCTGCCCGAAACGGACGAGGGGAACGCGCGGTGAGCGTCTCCCTGCTCCTCGACGTCGTGAGCGGCGCACTGGTGCTGGCCGGCTGCGTGTTCGTGGTCTCCGGCGGCGTCGGCCTGCTGCGCTTCCCGGACTTCTACACCCGCACGCACGCCGGCAGCCTCACCGACACCGCCGGCGCGGCCCTGCTGATCTCCGGGCTGCTCGTGCAGGCGGAGAGCTGGCAGAGCGCGGTCCGGCTGGTGCTGATCATGCTGTTCCTGATGCTGACGGGCCCGACCGCCGCGCACGCGCTCGCCCAGGCGGCGCGGCGGGACGGCGAGCGGCTCCCGGCCGAAGGCGAGGACCGCCGCTAATGGACCTGCTGGTGCTGATGAACGTCTCGCTGTTCGCCCTGCTGCTGGCGACGGCGCTGGCGGTCACCCGGCTGCGGGCGCTCTACGAGGCGACCATGCTGACCGCGCTGGCGGGCCTGCTGTCGGCGAGCCTCTTCGTGTCCCTGGACGCGCTGGACGTGGCCATCACCGAGGCGGCCGTCGGGACCGGCATCACCACGGTGCTGTTCCTCGGCGCGCTGGCGCTGACCCGTTCGCGGGAGACGGTCACCCCCCGCCGCAAGCTCTGGTCGGGCGGCGCGGTGGCCGTGCTGCTGGGCGCCACGCTGCTGTACGCGGCCCAGGACCTGCCCACGTTCGCCGATCCGGACACGCCCGTCCAGACCCATCCCGTCGGCCACACCTATCTCCACGGATCACAGGAGGACATCGGCATCCCGAACACGGTCGCGGCCGTGCTGGCGTCCTATCGCGGCTACGACACGCTGGGCGAGCTCGTCGTGATCTTCACGGCGGGCATCACCGTCCCGCTGCTGCTGATGCGGACGCGGCGGCGCGGGGAGCACGACGAGGCACGCGCGGTCGTGATGAGCGAGTACCGCGTCCTCCGGGTGGCCAGCAAGATATTGATGCCCTTCATCTTCATCTTCGCCTGCTATGTCCTGTTTCACGGGGATTATGGGCCGGGCGGAGGGTTCCAGGGCGGGGTGATCTTCGCGTCGGGCTTCGTGCTCTACGGGCTGGTGTTCGGCATCAGGAACGTCGAACGCGTCCTGCCATGGCCGGTGATGCTGGGCCTGGTGCCGGTCGGCGTCCTGCTGTACGCCGGCCTGGGAATCGCGAACATCCTGCTGGGCGGGTCGTTCCTCGACTACGGCACGCTGACACCCGATCACCCGGCGGAAGGCCAGCACCTCGGCATCCTGATCATCGAGACCGGGGTGGGGATCACGGTGGCGGCCGTGCTGATCGCGGTGTTCTACAGCTTCACCGCCCGCGGGGCGCGCCGATGACCGGCGGCCACTACATCTACTGGTTCGTGTTCATCCTGATGGTCATCGGGCTGTACACGGTGATCAGCCACGGCAACCTGGTGAAGAAGCTGATCGGCCTCAACCTCTTCCAGATCGGCGTGTTCATGTTCTACATCGCCCTCGGCAAGGTCGAGGGCGGACACGCGCCGATCATCGAGGAGGGCGTCGACACCTACTCCCACCCGCTGCCGCACGTGCTGATCCTCACCGCGATCGTCGTCGGCGTCGCCACCACGTCCCTGGGGCTCGCGCTCGCGATACGGATCTACGAGGCCTACGGCACGATCGAGGAGGACGAGGTCATCGAGCGGGACAGCGCCGAACCGGACGGCATCGCCGCGGACGGCATCGCTCCAGACGGCGGCGCACCGGGCGGCGCCGCACCGGGCAGCGCCGACGACGGGCCGGCTTCGTGACGGCCCATCTGCCTGCGCTGCAGGTCGTGATCCCGCTGCTGTGCGCCCCGCTGTGCGTGCTGCTGCGCTCCCGGACGGCCGCCTGGCTGCTGTTCCTGACCGCCGCGGCGGCGTCCCTGGCCTGCGCGTCCGTGATGGCCTGGCATGTCGCCAGGGGCGAGGTGCTCCGCTACGCCATGGGCGGATGGCGGCCGCCGGCGGGCATCGAGTACGTCATCGACAAGGCCAACGTCCCGGTGCTGATCCTGGTGGCGGCCATCGGCCTCGCCGCCGCCGTCTACGGCCGGCGGAGCATCGCGGCGGAGATCGAGGACGCGAGGGCCCCGCTGTTCTACGCCTGCCTCTGCCTGAACCTCACCGGCCTGCTCGGCATCACCGCCACCGGCGACGCCTTCAACGCCTTCGTCTTCCTGGAGATCACCTCGCTGTCGTCGTACGCGCTGGTCGCCATGGGACGGCGCAAACGCGCCCTTCTGGCAGCGCTCCAGTACCTGATCGTGGGGACGATCGGCGCCACGTTCGTGCTGATCGGCATCGGGCTCGCCTACGCCGTGACCGGCACGCTCAACATGGCCGACCTGGCGCAGCGGCTGCCGGAGCTCTACGGCAACCGCGCCCTGGCCGCCGCCGTCATCTTCGTGTTCGTGGGGCTGGCCATCAAGATGGCCCTCTTCCCGCTGCACGCCTGGCTGCCGGACGCCTACGCCGAATCCCCGTCGGTGGTCGCCGCGTTCCTGTCGGCGACCAACACCAAGGTCGCGATCTACCTGCTGCTGCGCCTCGCGTTCGGCGTCTTCGGGGCGGCGCTGGTCTTCGAGCGGATGCCGGTCACCGAGATCGGGCTGCTGCTGGCATGCCTGGCGATGCTGGTCGCGTCCGCCGTCGCGTGCTTCCAGTCGGACTTCAAGTACCTGCTGGCCTGGTCGAGCATCGCCCAGGTCGGATACATCGCCGCCGGATTCAGCCTCGCGACCGCCGACGGCGTGACCGCCGCGTACCTGCACATCATCAACCACGCGTTGATCAAGGGCGCGCTGTTCGCCGCGGCGGGCATCGTGGTGCTGCGGCTCGGCTCGGCGCGGCTGCAGGCGATGGCGGGGCTCGGCCGGGCCATGCCGTGGACGTTCGCCGCGATCGTGGTGGCCGGGCTCGGGCTGATCGGGCTGCCGCCGACGGCCGGATTCGTCAGCAAATGGGTGCTGGCCGAAGCGCTCATCGAGGACGGGCGCTGGGCGGTGCTCGCGGTGGTGCTCGTCAGCTCCCTGCTGTCGGTGGTCTACGTCGGGCGGGTCATCGAGGTCGGCTGGTTCCGCCGGCCGGCCGAGCCCGTGACGGTCGCGAAGCCGCCGCTGTCCATGGCCGTCGCGACCTGGTCCCTCGTCCTGCTGTCCCTGGTGTTCGGGTTCGCGCCCGGCTGGCCGATCGACCTGGCGGAAGGCGCCGCGGCCGTCCTGGTGGGGGGCGTGGAATGACCGTCGAGTCAGCGGGCTGGGCGTCCCCCGACGCCGCGCTCGCCCTGCCGGCCGCAGTGGCGGTGCCACTGCTGGGCGGTCTCGCGGTGGTGGCCCTGCGGCGCCGGGCGAACCTGCGCGAGGCGGCCTCGCTGGTCGCCGCCGTCGCGACGGCGGCGATCGTCCTGTCGCTGTGGCCGGCGGTGGAGGACGGGCTGCGCCTGCGCATGTGGGACTGGCTGCCGGGCATCTCGCTGGTGTTCACGCTGGAACCGCTCGGTCTGCTGTTCGCGTCCGTCGCCGGGGTGCTGTGGCCGGTGACGACCCTGTACGCGATCGGGTACATGCGCGGCAACCTCCAGCGCAACCAGACCCGCTTCTACTTCTTCTTCGCCCTGTCCATCGCGGCGACCTTGTGGATCGCGTTCTCCGGCAACCTGGCGACGCTGTTCATCGGGTACGAGGTCCTGACGCTGTCGACCTGGCCGCTGGTCATCCACGCGGGCAACGAGCAGGCTAAACGCGCCGGACGCGTCTACCTGGGGCTGCTGCTGACCACGTCGATCGGCCTGCTGCTCCCGGCCATCGTCTGGACGGCCGTCCTCGCCGGGACCACGGACTTCGTGCCCGGCGGGATCCTGGAGGGCAAGGCGGGAACGGCCGCCCTGACCGTCCTGTTCGCGCTCTACCTGTTCGGTATCGGGAAGGCCGCGCTCTTCCCCTTCCACCGCTGGCTCCCCGGGGCCATGGTGGCGCCGACGCCCGTGTCGGCGCTGCTGCACGCGGTCGCGGTGGTCAAGGCGGGCGTGTTCACGGTCCTCAAGGTGTCGGTCTACGTCTTCGGCGTCGACACGCTCGACGTCACCGGCGCCGCGGAGCCGATGATGTGGGTCGCGGCGGTCACGCTGCTGGGCGCGGGCCTCATCGCGGTCACGCGCGACGACCTCAAGGAGCGGCTGGCGTATTCGACGGTGAGCCAGCTCGCCTACATCGTCCTCGCCGCCGCGCTCGCCAACGACATCGCCGCCGCGGGCGGCGCGCTGCACATCGCCAACCACGCCGCCGCCAAGATCACGCTGTTCTTCTGCGCGGGCGCGATCTACACCGCGACGAACCGGACCCGGGTCAGCGAACTCGACGGGCTCGGCCGCACCATGCCCTGGACGTTCGGCGCCTTCCTGGTCGCCGCGGTCTCCGTCGTCGGGCTGCCGCCGCTGGGCGGCGTGTGGAGCAAATGGCTGCTGCTGGCGGGGGCGGCCGACGCCGGGCAGACCGTGATGTTCGGGGTCTTGCTGGCGGGGTCGCTGCTGTCGCTGGCGTACCTGGTGCCGATCCCGGCGCGGGCGTTCTTCCGCCCGCCCACCGGCCGGCCGGGCGACGGGGAGGCGCCGTGGACGGTCGTGCTGCCCCTCGTCCTCACCGCCATGGCCTGCGCGGCCCTGTTCATCGGAGCCGATGCGGTCATCGCCCCCCTCAACGAGGTCCTGGAGTCACCGTGAAAGACGATCATCGTTGGCTGGACGAGCCCCGCAACGTGGACCGCGTCGTCCGCGGCCTCTACATCCTGTGCGCCCTGATGTTCCTCGCCGATCTCCTGTACGCCAAGCACCCGTTCTTCGACTTCGAGAACCTCTTCGGCTTCTACGCACTCTTCGGGTTCATCGGCAGCGTCACGCTGGTGCTGGCCGCCAAGCAACTGCGCCGGGTGCTGATGCGCCGCGAGGACTACTACGAGGAGCCGGAGCGGACCGACGATGACGGTTAACCCGGCGCTGCTGCTCATCGCCGGCGCGCTGCCCATCCCGCTGCTGACCGGCCGGGCCCGCGCGGCATGGATGATGCTGCTCCCGGTCGCCGCGATGGCCGCGCTGTGGACCCTGCCCGAGGGCGTGCACGGCGGCTTCGGGATGCTCGGCCTCCGGCTGGAGCCGCTGCGGGTGGACGCGCTGGCGCGGATCTTCGCGACGGCCTTCCTCGTCGCCGCGTTCATCTCGATGATCTACGCCCTGCACCTGCGGGACCGGATGCAGCAGGCCGTGATCCCCGTGTACGCCTCGTCCGCGGTCGGCGGGGCGCTCGCCGGCGACCTGATCACGATGTTCGTCTTCTGGGAACTGGCCGGACTGTCGTCGGTGTTCCTGATCTGGGCGCGGCGCACCGAGCGCTCCTACCGGGCCGGGATGCGCTACCTCGCCGCGCAGGTCGTCTCGGGCCTGCTGATGCTGGGCGGAATCGTCCTGCACGTGCAGTCGGGGGCCGGTCTGGAGTTCGGCTTCATCGGCGCGAACGAGCCGGGCGGCCTGCTGATCCTGCTCGCCGCCGGGATCAAGTGCGCCTTCCCCGTCCTGCACGCCTGGCTGAAGGACACCTACCCGGAGGCCACCGCCGTCGGCACCGTGGCGCTGTCGGCGTTCACCACCAAGTTCGCCGTGTACGTCCTGGCGCGCGGCTTCCCCGGCACCGGGGCGCTGGTGTGGGTCGGCGTCGTGATGGCGTGCTTCCCGATCTTCTACGCCGTGATCGAGAACGATCTGCGCCGGGTGCTGGCGTACAGCATGATCAACCAGCTCGGTTTCATGGTCGCCGCGATCGGGGTCGGCGGCACGCTCGGCGTCAACGGCGCCGCCGCGCACGCGTTCGCCGACATCCTGTTCAAGGGCCTGCTGTTCATGAGCATGGGCGCGGTCCTCCTGCGCACCGGGACGACCAAGGGCTCGGAACTCGGCGGGCTCTACAAGTCCATGCCGCAGACCATGGTGCTGTGCGTCATCGGAGCCGCGTCCATCTCCGCGTTCCCGCTGTTCTCCGGTTTCGCCACCAAGTCGATCATCATGGAGGCCGTCGCGGAGGAGCACCGCACGGCCGTCTGGCTCCTGCTGCTGTTCGCCTCCGCCGGCGTCTTCCACCATGCCGGCATCAAGATCCCGTTCTTCGCCTTCTTCGCCCACGACCAGGGCCACCGGGTCGCCGAGGCACCGCTGAACATGCGTCTCGCCATGGGCCTGGCCGCGGCCGGCTCCATCGCCATCGGGGTGGCGCCGAACCTGCTGTACGGCCTGCTCCCGTACGAGATGGACTACTCCGCCTACACCACACCGCATGTCGTCAACCAGGTGCAGCTGCTGCTGCTCGCCTCGATGGCCTTCACGGTCCTGATGCGGACCGGCCTCTACCCGGCCGAGATACCGTCGGTGAACCTGGACGCCGACGTGATCTACCGCCGCCTGCTGCCGCGCGCCTGGCGCACCGGACTGCACGGCGTGACGCTCATGCGGGACGAGGTCGCCAAGCCCCTCCAGCGGCGGGCGGGCCGCGTCTCCACCGCCGCCTCCCGGCCCTTCCGGGCGCGGGGGTGGCTGGGAGTGCCGTGGTCGACCGACCTCATGGTCCTGTGGGTGGCCCTCGTCCTGGGCCTCATCCTCCTGATCTCCCTGCTCTGACCCGGCAGGCCCGTCCTCACGGGGACCGCAGCAGGCCCAGGCTGGTGAACGTCTCCCGGCACCACCCCAGGGCGGCGTCCGCGGTCGCCCATTGCGGGTCCGCCGGCGACAGATACGGCAGGACGTACGGATCCTCGACCGCTTCTGGAAGGTCCTCCGGAAGGCAGTCGAACGGCGCGGACCCATAGTGCTCATCGCACATGCGGCGGGCCGCCCGCCGCGGGCCGCCGTCCCAGACCGCGAACCAGAGGCGGCGCAGCATCGCCGGATGCGCCATCACGAACATCAGCCGGCCCATGTCCAGCGGCTCCGCCGGCGACACCACCCGCGCCACCGACGCGAACCGTTCCGTCCCGCTCACGTAGGAACAGAAGCCCGACCAGATCTCGACACTGTGCCCCGCAGTGATGATGGACGAGCACAACGCGGCCAACGCGACTCCGCGGTGACGCACGGTCGAGTGCGGGGTGGTGTTGACGTACCCGGCCGGAACCAGGAACGTCACCACCCGGCCCCGGGACGAGATCCGCTGCGGCACCGCGTCCACCATGCATTCCGGCTCGCCGCTCAGGTAGGCGCCGATGTCCACCTCGCTGCCGGTCACGTCATGTGCGGGCACAAGGGCCGTCGTCAGCACATCGGCCCCGGCCCGTTCACGCAGCTCGGCGACCTCCGCGTCCACGTCGGGCAGCACGGTCGTCCACCCGTCCTCGGCCAGCCGCAGCGCCTCCTCCCATGACGCGCCCGCCCACGCGCCCATGCCGTGGCGGCCGCTCCCGTCGGGGATGCTGTCCGGCGCGCGGGCCCGGTCCACGAACTCCTGCCAGGACCACATGGGGCTCAGCGCGTGGGCGGTGTCCGCGGGAGCCGGCCTTCTCCCGCTCACGCCCCGCCCCCGGCAAGGCCCAGGGCCGAACGGTGGGCCGCCGACATGCCCCGCACCACCCGCCACCGGACGGCCTGCTCCACGCTCGCGCCCGCCTGCAGCAGCTTGGCCGCGTCGATGCTGGCCCGGGGCGAGAACATCACCGGCAGCCGCTTCTCGGCCGCCGTGGCGCGCAGCCGCCGCACCTCCTCGATCACCCGCAGGGCGTCCTCCGCGCGTGCGGGCGCGTGCGCGAGCGCGATGCGCTCCTCCAGCTCCTCGTCGACCGGCACGTCGATGACGATGAAGCGGTCGAGCGTCGCCGCGTCCAGGGCCTGCCGGCCCACATAGCGCCGGTCGCCGCCGGTGCCGTAGGTGTTCGCGGTGGCGATCAGGTGGAAGTCCCGGTGCGCGGCCACCATGCCGTCGGCGAACGCGCAGGACCCGATGGACAGGGCCTGGTTCAGCTCCGCCAGCAGCCCGGGATGGCCGCTGTCCAGTTCGTCGAGGAGCATCAGCCCGCCGTGCTCGAAGGCGCGGCGGAAGGGCGTCGCATGGTAGCGGCCATGCGCGTCGTAATAGCCGAAGATCTTGCTCATCGGTGTCGTCGGCCCGAGGGACAGGGCGTGGAACTCCTGCCCGAACGCCTCCGCCGCCTGCCGCGCCATCATCGACTTCCCCGTACCGGCCGGGCCGACGAGCAGCACCTGGCAGCCGGCGCCGAGCGCGAGCAGCACGTCCGGGAACACCGTGTGGGTGTGTCCGCCGACGCGGACCGGGCCGGGGGCGCCCGCCACCCTGACCTCCACGATGGGCGGCACCGTCTCGGCGACGGTCTCGGCGACCGCCCGGACGGCCTCGTCGCGGGCGAAGCGCACGGCGGACCGCGTCACCTCCTCCCGCGCCTCCTCCAGCGCCTCCCAGGCGTCCTTCAGCTCCTCCTCCACCGCCTCGTGCGCCTTCTTCAGCGTCGTGGCCTCCGCCTCCGCGGCGAGCGTCGCAGCCGTCTTCCCGGCGACCTTCCGTGCGGCGCGGATCGCGGTGTCCCCGGCCGCCGACGCGGCGGCCCGGACGATCTCATCGGCCTGCACGACGCGCTCATCGGCGATCGTGCCGGCGACCTCGGCCGCCACGCGCCGCGCAGTCGTCTCCATGGTGCGCTCGGCGTGCGGCGACCGGGCGAGGGCGTCGCCGTAGCGCATCACGGTCTCGAACGCCATGGCACCCGCAATCTGGCGGACTTCCGTCCTGAGTCTCTCGCGCATGGCGGCAATCATGGGGCCGGCCGCGCGGGACCCCTCCCGGACGCGCCAGAGCCCGCCCGCGTCAGCCGTCGAGGAGGGCCAGGTCGGAGGTGCGGAGCCGGGTGCCGACCAGTAGGCCCACCGGCGGGAGGGGTCCCGGCGGCGATGTGGCGGTGCGCGTCAGTACAGGCCCTCGGCGGCCATGTCGCTGCCCTCGCTGCCGCGCCCGGCGATGATCACGTTCCCGTCCACGGCGACCGTGTGGGAGGCTCCGCCCGCCGGGGCGCGGTACGTCAGCTTCCACGAGATCCGCGGGGGCCATTCGGGCATCGCGACCGTCTTCCGCCACGGCAGCCGCACCTTCTTCAGCGTCGTGGACTTCCCGTTCACCATGTAGGTCAGCGAGCTGATCCTGCCGCCGCCCTCGATAGAGAAGGTGATCTCGGCCCGGGTCGCCGTGGACGTGGGCGAAGGCGACGGGGTGGCGGGCGCGGCCGACGCGGTGGAGGCCGTGGACGCGGGGCCGCCCGACGCGCCGGCGTCCTTCCCGAACGCGTACCAGCCGGCCACCGGAACCGCGACGGCGGCGAGGAGGACGGCCGCGCCGGCGGCGACGAGCACCGGGCCCCGGCGGCGCCCGGCCGGCCGGGAGGGCGGGGGCGGGACGAACCGCGGCGGCGGTGGCGGGGCGACCGGCGGGTTCTCCGCCTCCGCCCGCCGCCTGCCGATCTCGGCCACGACCGGGGCCGGCAGCGGGACACCGCCGTCCCCGCGGCCCGACAGCAGCTCCACCAGCCGGGCGGCGGTCGGACGGCGCTCCGGGTCGAGCTCCATGCACGACTCGATCAGCGAGCGGAGGCCGGCGTCGGCGATCCCGTCCAGCCGCGGCGGCTCCGACTGGACGCGGAGCATCTTCACATGCCACGGGCCCTCACCGAACGGTTCCCGGCCCGTGCAGGCGAACGCCAGCGTCGACCCGAACGAGAAGACGTCGCCGGACGGGCCGGCCGTCACCCCGGCCACCTGCTCCGGAGACATGAACCCCGGGGACCCGGCCTGTTCGCCCGGCCGCGAGATGGACGAGGCGTCCACCGCGCGGGCGATGCCGAAGTCGATCACGCGGGGGCCGTCCGCGGTGAGCAGGACGTTCGCGGGTTTCAGGTCGCGGTGCACGACGCCCGCGCCGTGGATCGACACGAGCGCCTCCGCGACGCCGGCCGCCAGCGCCCACACCGCGTCCGCCGCGAGCGGGCCGGACGCGTGGACGGCGTCGCGCAGCGACACCGACGGCAGGAACTCGGTCACCAGCCACGGGATCTCCGCGGCCGGATCGGCGTCGATCACCGCGGCGGTGAAGCCGCCGCCGACCGACCGCGCGACCTTGGCCTCGCGTTCGAACCGGGCCCGGAAGTCGTCGTCGGCGGCGAACTCGGGATGCACCATCTTGATCGCCACGGTCCGCCCGGCGGCGGAGCGGCCGAGGTACACCACGCCCATCCCGCCCGACCCGATGCGCGCCAGGACGCGGTACCGCCGTCCCAGGGTCTCGACCGAGCGTGGGTCGTCCGGCTCCAGGGGTCGCACGTGGTCCCTTCCTTTCAGCTGGGTGCGGCGACGGCCCGGACGCTGCCGTCCCCGGCGCCGATGAAGACCAGCCCGTCGACGCTCACGGGCTGGACGCGGATGGATTTCTCGGTTCCGAAGGTCCACCGGACGCGGCCGCCGGCCGTGTCCAGCGCGTAGAGACTGCCGTCGGCGCAGATGGCGTACAGGGTGGTGCCGGACAGGCAGTAGGCCGTCGCCTGAGCGCGGGGATCGTCCTTGCGGTGCGTCAGGCTGCGCGACCAGATCTGCCGCCCGGTGGCGCCCTCCAGGGCGAGGACGACGCCGTCGCGTCCCTCGACGTAGAAGCGCCCGCCGCCGACCTGGCTGCCCCAGCCGCCGACGTTCCGCCGCCGCCAGGCGAGCGCGCCGTCGCCGGCGCGTAGCGCGTGCAGCGTCCCGAACCGGTCGCAGGCGAAGGCCATGCCGTCGCCGGTGATCTGGTAGTCGCCGTAGTCCAGGGGATACGTCCAGCGGGTCTTCCCCGTCCGGGCGTCCAGGCCGACCAGGGCCTCGGGCGACAGGGCGAGGACGAGGCCGTCCGCCGCGGAGAGCCCGGACCGGCCCGCCGCCCCTGACGTCCAGCGCCGCCCGCCGCCGGCCGCGTTGAGCGCGGTGATCTCCTCGCGGCCGAAGACGACCACCGGGCCGGTGGCCGCCAGTTCCCCGCTCGGGAGCCTGTCGAAGTCGATCTGATGCGTCCACAGGGCCTCGCCCGTCCTGGAGCGGACCGCGCTGATCTGCCTGCCTTCGTTCAGGGTCAGGTACGTCACGTCGCCGCCGGGCACGGCGGAGGAGCCGCCGTCGCGTTTCCACAGCACCTTGCCGGTGCGCGCATCCAGTGCGTGGACGATCCCGGTGCTGTCGTCCCCGTCCCTCTCGATGCCGTTGGTCAGCACCACCCCACCGGCCGCGGCGAGGGTCAGGGAGTCCTCGCTCACGCGGCGCGTCCACAGCGAGCGTCCCTCGGGTGGCGGCCCCTCCGGCGCGCCGGTGCGCCGGGCCCCGGGCTGCCGCGATCCGCCGCTCCGGTCCCGGGTCCGCCGCCACACGAACGTCCCGAGGCCGCCCGCCGTCATGACGCCCGCGCCCACCCCGGCCAGGATCGTCCGGCGGGTGAGGCCCTCCGCCGGGGGCGCCGTGCCCTGGACCGCTTCGTCCGGGTCGTCGGTCGGCATCTGCCCGACCGCGGAGTCCCGGTCCGCCGGATCGTCCGCCGGGGCCCGCGTCAGCGTCTCGGCCTCGGCGGTCCGGCGGCCGATCTCCGCCGCGACCGCCGGCGGCAGCCACCGGGCGCCCAGCAGCGACGGCTCGTCCGCACCCGGCGCCTCCAGCCGTTCCAGCACGCCGGCGGCGGACGGACGCCGCCCGGGGTCGACGTGCAGGCACGCTGCGATCAGGCCGTGCAGCCACGGTTCGCCGATCGCGTCCAGATCCGCCCGCGTCGTCATCGCCCGCAGGTCGCGCGACCGCGCCGGCCCGGACCCGAACGGCTCCGCCCCGGTCGCCGCGTACGCCAGCGTCGCGCCCAGCGAGAACACGTCGGCCGCCGGCCCGACCCTCTCCCCGCGGATCTGCTCGGGAGCCATGAACCCGGGCGTGCCGATGGGCGCGCCCACCCGCGTGATGGCCGTCGCGTCCTCCGGGCGGGCGATCCCGAAGTCGATCACCCGTGGACCGCCGGCGGTCAGCATCACGTTGCCCGGCTTCAGGTCGCGGTGCACCACGCCCGCGCGGTGGATGTCCGCGAGGGCCTCGGCCAGCCCGGCCGCCAGCGGGCGGACGGCGTCCGGCGGCAGCGGGCCGAAGCCGCCGACGGCCTCGCGCAGCGACAGCCCCGGCAGGTAGGCGGTGGCCAGCCACGGCGACGCCGCGTCCGGGTCGGCGTCCAGCACCGGCGCGGTGAACGCCCCCGACACCCGCCGGGCGGCCTCCACCTCGCGGCGGAACCGGGCCGCGTACCGGGGCTCGCCCGCCAGCGACCGCCGGACGACCTTGACCGCGACCGGCCGGCCGGCCCTCGACCGCCCCAGGTAGACGACCCCCATCCCGCCCGCGCCGAGCCTGCCGAGCAGCCGGTAGGGACCCACCCGGTGCGGATCGCCACGCCGAAGCGGCTCCACCCCCCGTCCCCCTCCCGCCGCCGGACTCCCGCGGACCATCGTCCGGGATCATCCACCGGGACCGGTCCCGGCGTGACGGAAGTGTAATCACGGCGTGAGATCCGGTGATCACGGTCGGCCAGACGGGGACGCGGCGGGCGGCGGCCGCGCCGCCCTCCGGCTGCTGGCCCGCGTCCGGTACTCGCCGGCCGACCTCGGCGTCGTTTAGCCGCCGCCGCACACGGCTCGCGGTCGGCGACGTGTCCTTCACCGGGCTTGACCTGGGATGCCGTCGGTTTGTGGCGTGTTTGCATTCTCTTGAGCCTTTGGTACGTTCTGTCCGAATTCGGCGCCCGCCATGCGCCGTGGCCATCGACCAGTCAGTCCGCCTCATCCTCAGCCCACGGCTCAGGGTGAGGGCGGCGACGCCGAGTCCGCGTTCTGCGGAGCCGGGGAACCAGCGCGAGACGTCCGGGCGACCTGCCCGTGCCGTCTCGCAGGGGTGAATCGACGCCTTCCCGTCATGTCCGAGAAGGGTCGTAGGGCGACTTCCACGTCCGAATCCGTCAGCTAACCCGGTAGGCGGTATGGAAGGAGCAACTGCAGTGCTAAGTCGGCACTTCAAGAAGAACGGGTACCACGCGCCGCTGATGGGCGCCGTCCTCGCCGGTTCCCTGGCCGGCACCCTCGCCCTGATGCCGCTGGACGGAGGTTCGGGCGGTTCCGGCGTACCCGCCTCCGCGAAGGTCTCGGCGGACCCCGACGAACGAACGGGCTCCTCCAGGCAGGCGGAGGAAGCGCCGAGCGAACCGCCCGCCGAACCGCCGGCGGACTGCGACCCTTCGGACACCGACCACGGCTACCCCAACGGCCGCGTCCCGGTCGATGAACTCTGCCCTCTGCCCCAGCGGGACGAGTTCCTGCGGGCCGACGCCGCGGTGGCGTTCTACAAGCTCAACGCGGCCTACCAGAAGCACTTCGGTGACGAGATGTGCGTGCGGAGCTCCTACCGCAGCTACGAGAAGCAGGAGCAGCTGTACCGGACCATGCCTTCGGGCATGGCCGCGCGCCCGGGCAACAGCAAGCACGGGATCGGCATCGCCGTCGACCTGTGCGACGGCGTCCAGGACGCCGATTCACCCCAGTTCGAGTGGTTGGAGGACAACTCCGAGAAGTACGGCTGGATCCACCCGGCCTGGGCCTACAGCAACCCGTACGAACCCTGGCACTGGGAGTTCGACGTCGGCCAGGACGACTAAGCGTGCTGCCCTGAGAGGGGCGTGCCCATGGCGCCGGGGCCGGCGGCCAGGTCGGCGAACGGCAGCGGGCAGCCCCGCTCCCCCGCGCAGGTGACGAGGTCGTCGCACCCGGCGTCCAGGGCTCGGCGCAGCGTGTCCGCGATGGTCCGCAGGTCGGCGATCTTGGCCTCGACCTCGGCGAGCTTGGCGCCCGCCCGCGCCTGCAGCCCGGCGTCGGCGCGGCGGTGCCGGTGCGTCCCGGCGTCCAGCAGCTCGGCGACCTCCTCCAGGGTGAACCCGAGCCGCTGCGCGGTCTTGATCACCCGCAGCAGGGTCACCGCCTCCGCCGGATACAACCGGTGCCCGCCCGGCATCCGCCCGGGGTCGGCGAGCAGGCCCCGGCGCTCGTAGTACCGCAGCGTCTGCAGGTTCACGCCGGCCGCCTCGGCGACCTGCCCGCTGCGCAACCCGCCGGACGCGCCGGGCCCGCCCGTGACGGCGGGCCCCGTGACGGCGGGGCGGGCGGGCCCGGTCATCGCCGGCTCCCCGGGCCCGCCAGCCCGGCCGCCCGGGCGGTCAGGGCGTCCAGCACCTCGACGTGCCGGTCCGCGACGCTCACGTCCAGCGTCAGCGCGCCGCCGTCCGCGGTCAGGGTGAAGGTGAAGAACGAGCAGCAGCCGGTCTCACGCATCGCCAGCTCGGCCGCCCGGCCCGCCACGTCCGGCTCGGACCGCAGCACCAGCCGGACGCGTCCCGGCCCCGCGGGCCGCACCTCGGTCACCGCCTCGCCGAACAGCGCGTCGAACTCGGCCTCCCGCAACGGCCGCTCGGCCGTCGGCAGGGTGCACGCCTGCGGCGCCCACCCGGCATCGCCCGGCCCGGGCCGTACCTGTTCCAGTTCCATGCCTCGACGATAAGCCTGTACCCCGGTACCGGATGCAACCCCTCGATCAGCCCGCGGACGTCTGCTCGGCGGGCAGGGGCGAGTACAGGTCGATGCCGTTGCCATCGGGGTCGAGCACGGTGGCGTACCGCATGCCCCAGAAGGCGTCCCACGGCTCCTGGACGGCCGTGTACCCGGCGTCGGCGAGTTCGGCGTACTTGGCGTCGACGTCGGCCGGGGCGCCGAACTCGAAGGCCAGGAAGTTGCGCGGGTCGCCGGAGGGGCGGCTCCATCCGGAGGCCTGGGCGGAGGCGCGGAACTTCTCGGTGTCCAGCATCAGGTGAAGTCCGCCCGGCAGGTCGCAGGCGGCGTGGTCGGGGTAGGCCTCGTCGATGGTGAACGTCAGGCCCAGCCGGGCGTAGAAGGCGATCGTGGCCTGGATGTCGGACACCACGATGTCGATGGTGTTGAGGGTCGGGTTCATGGCCCGCTCCTTACGATCGTGGACGGGTACTGCTCTTCCACCTCCAAGACGAACGGGAGAGGGCCCGATCGGACACCGGCGGCCACCGATTTCCGACGATCGCCAGAGGCGGTGATCCCCCACCACCCCGGGAGGCCCCGCATGAGCGGGGCGGCCGTTCACTGATCCGTGACGAAGGGCTCGTAGAACTCGAACCGGGAGCGCAGGTCGTCCTCGTCCAGGCCGAAATCCGCGGCGCTGTAGCGGTGGACGCCCTTGGCGTGGCGGGGGCGGTCGGCGTGGTAGCGCTCGATCATCCCGCCGACGTCGGCGGGGGCGTCGATCTCGGCGGCGGCGTAGATCCGCCGCAGGGCCGCCGCCGTCGCGGAGACGAGGTCGCGGTAGCGCACGTCGAGGACGGTGACGCGGGACGCGGCGGGCGACTCCCGGAACGCGGCGGCGCGGCGCAGCCACCGTTCGGTCTGGCCGGCCTGGAACCGGCCGACGTCGCGGGCGTCCACCTCGTCGCTGTAGGTGGAGCGGAAGACGGCGAACAGGCTGGCGCCGGAGGCGACGGTCTCGACGACGTCGCGGTGCAGGTGCACGATGCAGGCGCCCGGGAAGGCCGCGGCGAGGCGGGAGAGTTCGGGCGTGTGGGCGGGCGCCTTGAGCACCCAGCGCCGCCCGTCGCCCGCGTCGAGGGTCTGCAGGATCTCGCGGTAGCGCGCGTACGAGCCGGCGAGGTTCTGCTCGGCGAGCCAGCGGGTGTAGCCGTCGAGCCTCATGGTGGAACTGAAACCCCAGTTGCGGAAGTCGGTGCCCATGGCCAGCACGCATTCCTCGGGCAGGCGGGCGCCGGAGTCGTGCACGGAGGCCAGCGCGGGGTTGAGGTGATGCAGGACGTCGTGGGCCCCGGAGGCGGCGTCGAGCAGGTTCTCGCGTTCTGGTCCCGTCACTCCGGCGAAGCGCCACGGCGACCCCAGTTCGGCGGGCAGCGGCGCGCGGAGGCGCGGATCGGTGGCCAGCAGCCGGAACAGGAACGTCGTCCCCGTCCGCCAGCCGCCCACGATGACGATGGGCGGGAGGATCGGGCGCCCGGTGGTCTCCGGGTGCCGCGCGAGGTGGCGGCCCATCGAGATCCGTGCCCGCAGCCTGGCCACCGCCGTGCCGCGCGCCGTCCTGGCGCCGACCGCGTTCAGCCCGCCGTCCTCGGCGGCCGACCCGAGGAACCGTTCGAGCCCGTCCCGCCACTGCGACGTATCTCCGAGGAGGTCGCGGCCATCGTCCATGCCACGGATCGCGCGGGCGACGACCGCGTCGGCTTCGGCCGCTCCGAGGCGGTATCGCTCGGGCCGTGCGGTGCGGTCCTGTTCGGCGGCGGCGTACAGGGCGGCGGCCTCGGCGGTCCGCGGCGGCGGCGTCCAGAGGGTCACGTCCGGCTCCGCAGGTCCGCGACACGGCACAGCCGGGTCGATGGCGGATCGGGGGTCCGCTCCGGGTGGAGCCAGCGCAGGACGACAATGCCGAACGGCCGGCCTTCGGTGTCCAGCCAGTCACCGGCCGCCGGGCCGGGGTCCTCGGCGGCGAGGACGAACCGGTAGCGCCCGCCGCTGAGCGTCGCCGTGGCCCCGGTGCGGGACACGGGACGGTGCCGGTGGTCGAGCGAGTTCAGGAAACGGCTGTAGAGCAGGACGTTCCAGTAGCGGCAGGGAACCGCGTCCCCTTCGAGGACGAGCGCCTCCCCCGGCCCGAGCTCCCACCCGCCCCGCAGGTAGTGGATGCCGGGCTCGGTGAAGGCCGCGCCGCCGGTCATCTCCGCCCAGTGGCGGATCTCGTTGGGCCGTGCCCGGTCGTCGGCCGCGGCGGCGGCGAAGGCGTCCGGGACGAAGGACACCGTGCGGGCCAGCCCGTGCAGGTGATGCTGGAACCGGCCGGGGTCGATGGGCGGGGGCACGGGTCCGGCGGAACCGGCCCGTTCGATGGCGCACCGGCTCTCGCCGCCGGCGGCCGCGTCCTCGTGGAAGAAGCGCACCCAAACGGCGGTCGTCTTTTCGGGAAGCGGCAGCCAGTCGCCGCGATCAGGCCGGTCGCCGCCAACGGCCACGGTGAAGTCCCCCGACTCGCCGAACTCCATCCGGTCGCCGTCGAGGCGGGCGACGGCCTCGGCGCCGGCGGTTCCCGATCCGGCGTAGGCCGTGATCGAGACGTACACCGCCGACCCCCGGTTGCCGGTGATCCGGTAACGCCGGTCGGGACGGACATCGGCCACCCAGTAGCGGAAGTCGGGATTGTCCATGAAGAACTTCTGCCGCCACCCGTTGAACGGCAGCAGTTCGGGCAGCTCCCGGTCGACCTCGAAGCGGGCGAACCGGTTGTGCAGCGCCCGGACCAGCGCCCGGAACCCGTCGGCGCGTTCGGCCTCGTCCAGCCCCTCGGTGTCCGCCGCCAGCCGCCGCCCGGCCGCGCCGAGGGCGTCGACGAACGCGTCCCATGCCCGCACCTCGGGCCGATCGGTGTCCATGTGCCCCCACCCGGGAAGATCTGGTCACAACCGTCCCCAGATCTTAGGGGGAACCGATTCCACCGACTGCGGCGGCGTCGGCATCACCACCGCGTCTCTCGGCCGATCGCGGCCGGACCGGCCGGGGACCCGGCTGCCAGCTCGGCCGTCGACGGCCCATTCACGGCCGGGAAGCCGACACCCGTACGGGAAGGGAGACCAGTCCGCGGACGATCGAACCGGCGCGGTGATGGCGCAGCTCGGTGGCCGGCACGGCGAGGGCCAGGTCCGGAAAGCGGTCCAGCAGGCCGCCGATGGCGATCTGGCCTTCCAGCCGGGCCAGCGGGGCGCCGAGGCAGAAGTGCAGGCCGTGACCGAAGGCGACGTGCCGTTTGGGGGCGCGGGTCACGTCCAGCCGGTCGGGGGCGTCGAACGCCGCGGGATCACGGTCCGCGGCGCCCAACGAGACGTGCACCCAGGCGCCCTTGGGGATCGGCGTCCCGGCGATCTCCATGTCCTCGACGGCGATGCGCTGACTCGCCCGTTCCAGCGGGCCGTCGTACCGCAGCAGCTCCTCGATCGCGGACGGCAGCAGCTCCGGCCGCGACCGGAGCAGTTCGAGCTGGCCGGGCGCCTGGAGCAGGGCGAAAACCCCGTTGCCGATGAGGTTGACGGTGGTCTCGTGCCCGGCGATGAGCAGCAGCACGATGCCGTTGAGCAGCTCGGCCCCGGTGAGGGCGGCGTCCCCGTCGCGGGCGGTGATCAGGCCGCTGATCAGGTCGTCCCCAGGGGCGGCCCGACGTTCCGCGATGACCTCGGTCAGATAGCCGTTGAACGCCCGCGCGACCTCGCGGCGCCGTTCGCGCGCCTCGGCGGTCAGCGCCGGCACCGTCAGCACCGCCGTCCACTCCCGGAACCGGGCCCGGTCGGACGCCGGGACGCCGAGCAGCTCGCAGATCACCTGGATCGGCAGCGGGACGGCGAACTCCTCGATCAGGTCGGCCTCGCCCCGGGCCGCGATGCCGTCCAGCAGCCCGTCGGCGATCTCCTGGACCCGGGGGCGCAGCTTCTCGACCCGCCGGCCGGTGAACGCCTTGGCCATCAGCGCCCGCATCCGGGTGTGGTCGGGCGGGTCCATGGAGAGCATCGTCCCGCCGAAGAACTGTTCGCCGTTCACGGGCAGGGAGCTGTGCGCGGTGTCCTTGGACAGGCGCGGGTCGTTCAGGGCCGCGCGGCCGTGCTCGTGGTCGACCACCAGGAACGCGGTGGCTCCGCGGGGGAAGTCGATCGGGTGGACCGGCCCCGAGGCCCGCAGCTCGGCGTAGGCGGTGTAGGGGTCTTCGCTGAACGTCCGGCTGAACAGGAACTCCAGCGGCAGCATCAGACGACTCTCCCCACGCCGGCGAGGAAGCCGGGCCGGGACATGTCGGACTCGAACGGCTCGGCGTCGGCCCGCCAGTCGGCCACCTGGACGAGGCCGGGCCCGACCAGCTCGGTGCCCTCGAAGTACGTCATCACCTCGTCGACGCCGCGCGGGATGAGGTCCCCGGCGCCCGTCCTGCCGTACGCGGACCGCACCTGATCCTCGATTTCCCGGGTGATCTCGCCCCGGTGGCCGTGCGAGATGACCAGGTAGCTGCCCGGGACGAGCGGTGCCCGCAGCTTCGCCACGATCTCGGCCGGACGCTCCTCGTCCGGCACGAAATGCAGGATGGCCAGCATCAGCAGCGCGACCGGCCGGCTGAAGTCGATCCGGGCCTTGACCTCGGGATGGTCCAGGACGCTCCCCGGCTCGCGCAGGTCGGCCTGCACGACGGTGGTCTGCGGGTTGTCGGCCAGCAGCGCCCGCGCGTGCACGAGCACGATCGGGTCGTTGTCCACGTAGATGACGCGGGAGTCGGGGGCGGCACGCAGCGCCACCTCGTGGACGTTCTCCTGCGTCGGCAGCCCGGATCCGATGTCGAGGAACTGCCGCACACCGCGTCCGGCCATCATGGTCACGGCCCGCGACACCAGCCTGCGGTTGGCGCGGGTGAACTCCAGCACGTTCGGCATCGCCGCCACCACCTGGTCGGCGGCCTCCCGGTCCGCGGCGAAATTGTCCTTGCCGCCGAGGTAGTAGTCGTACATCCGGGCCACGCTGGGGGTCTCCGGATCGATCACCCACTCTGGATGATGCTCACCACTCACGGACGGACCTCCTGCCTGGGTACCCGATCGCACGATTGTAGAGGGGCGAACCGGGATGATCTTCGATTATCGGCAACTCCCGGGGACGGCTTCAGACAGGTGCCTTGTGGGCGACGCGTCCCGGTGGGATGGAAAGATGAGCGGCATGGGAAAAGTCGTGGTCACCGCAGAAAGCACGCTGAACGCGAGCCCGGAAAGGGTGCTCGCAGCACTCGGCGACTACACGGGCGCGCGATCCCGCATGCTGACCGAGCACTTCAGCGAATACGAAGTGCGAGAAGGCGGCCAGGGCGACGGCACGGTGGTGCACTGGAAACTCGCCGCCACCAGCAAGCGCGTCCGTGACTGCCTCCTCACCGTGAGCGCCCCCGGCAAGGACGTGCTGGTGGAGCAGGACGCCAACTCCTCCATGACCACCACCTGGACGGTCTCCCCCGCCGCCGGAGGCGCACGCGTCCAGGTCAGGACCACCTGGGACGGAGCGGGCGGCATCGGAGGCTTCTTCGAACGGACCTTCGCCCCCAAGGGCCTCCAGCGGATCTACGACGCGCAACTGGCGAAACTGAGCTCCGAACTCGGCGCATGACCCGCGCGGTGCCCGCCGGCGGGCACCGCCCGGGTGCTCCGACCCGGCCCGTCAGCACGCTCCGGAGCCCGGCACGCGGCCTCCGGGACGGCGGGCGGCGAATTCCGCTTCCCAGAACAGCGCGGCCTCACGGTCGGCCTCATCGCACCCGCACTCGCGCGCATGCCGGGTGGCGGACGCGGCGCGGCGCGCCAGGGCGGACGCCCGCACCGCCGCGCAACCGCAGTGATGCGCGATCGCCGCGCCGGTCGTCCGGCTGAACGCCGGTCCTCGCGACGCGCAGTCGCACAGAGGCGAGCCCCGCATTTCGAGCTCGTCCGCGACCATCGCCCGCTGCGCGTCCACCACGCCCCCAATCCTCCCCGCAACAACGCGTTCCCGGTACTCCCCCCGGCACACTCCCGTGGAACGGCCGGGACTCGCCGGGAGGGCCGTCGCGATCAGCCGACGGCTAGCGGCGGGGTGGCCCGAGGATGTACTCGCCGGCGAGGGCCATCGCCTCGCGTTCGGTCCGGCCGCCGTGGTCGGCGGCCATGAAGTGGTGGCCGATGGCGAGGGCGAAGGCGAGGGTGCTGCGCGCCTCGATCTCGTCGGGGTCGTCGACATAGGTCCCGAACAGCGTCCGCAGGTAGCCCATCCGGGCGTTGTCGACCCGCTTCAGCCGGGCCGCGACGCCCGGGTCGCGGCGCGCCCACGAGCGGACCGCGAGCTCGATCGGCAGCAGCTCGCTGGAGAACGTGAGCAGGCCGGCCCGTCGCATCTTGGCGGTCGCGTCCCCGCCCTCCTCCTCGACCTGGGCGATCACGTCGTCGGTGGTGCGGCGTTCCCACGCGTCGAGGATCTCGGTGAGCAGGGCGGCACGGTTGGGGAAGTAGCCGTAGAACCCGCCCTTGGTGACGCCGAGCCTGGCCGCCAGCACCTCGATGCGGACGCCTTCGGGCCCGCCTTCCGCGAGCGCTTCCAGGCCCGCGGCGATCCAGCGGTCGCGCGGCGTGCGGGTGGGTGCGGCCATGTCTGCGGACTCCTCGATCAGGACGGAGTAGACACTACCCGGCACAGTTATATACGGTGCCGTATAGAACGTCGACGGGGATCGGCGTCCCCACCTTGGAGGACCCCACATGAGAGTCGCGCTCACCGAGCACACCTCGCGGCCCTGGCGCATCCACGAGATCGCACACGACTTCGAGGTTGAGGACGTGTGGGCACTGCCGACACCCGGCGGCCCCGACGATTTCGGACTGCTGACCTCCGAGCTCGCCACCGCCGGCCGCCCCGGTGAGAACACCGCCGGCGTGACCCGGCTGCTCTGGGCGGTCAGATGGAGGCTCGGCGAGATCCTCGGGTGGGACCGAGACGACGCCGGACTGCAGAAGCGCGTGCCGACCCTGCGCGACCGCCTGCCCGACGACCTGCGCGAGGCGCCCGCCCCCGCACTCGGCGAACTGCCGTTCTCACCCCTGTACGAACTCGACGACGAGTTCGCGGCGGAGTTGGCCAACGCCACCGTGCACGCGGTGCTGCACCTGAGCTGGGTCGAGGACGGCGACGGCGGCCACCGAGGCCAGATGGCGGTGCTGGTCAAACCGAACGGCCTGCAAGGGCGGCTCTACATGGCCGCGATCAAACCGTTCCGGTACCTGTTCGTCTATCCCGCGCTGATGCGCAACTACGAGCGCTACTGGCAGCAGGCCACCGGCGGCCGCGTCCCGGCCGCCGGCACGGTCACGGGCGCCGTCGGCGTCGACCGGATCCCCGAGCCGATGAGAGGCCCGCTTCGCGCCGGCTACGCCGACATCTTCACCCTCGCCGCCGACGTGACCGCCACACCCGAGCACTGCGCACGCACGATGCTCGAGGACGTCGCCGGCGACGGCGGGCAGCGGATCTGGCGCCGTGTCCTGGGCCTGCGCCTCGCGCCGCGACCGTGGACGGACACGGTGGCCGGCTGGAGCGTGGCCGAGCGCGACGACCACTCGATCCGGCTCCAGGCGCGGTCCTGGGCCTCGACCTTCAACCTCGTCGTCCAGGTGGAGGACGGCTCGATCACCCTCGCCACCCTCGGCCGCCACGACCGGCTCCTCGGCAGGATGGTGTGGTCCCCGGCCTCACGGATTCACCGTCGCCTGGTACCCGGCCTGCTACGCGACACCGCCCGCAAACTGCGGGCACGGGCAGACCACTGAACCGATTCCGCACACCGGCGACCGCGATGCCGGTGATGACGGCCCTTCCGCAAGGGCGATCAGGGGGTGGGCGGGGGTGGGGCCCCGATGTTTCCGGCGTCGATCGTCCGCCCTTGCGTCGTCTCCACGACCACCGGGGAGCCGTCGGGGACGACTCCGTCCAGGCGGGCCAGCAGCTCCGAGACCGGCGGCAGGCCGGCGGGGGTGCGGACGGAGACGTGGAAGGTCCTGGCTTCGGTTCGGACGCTGGTGACGGTGGCACCCGGCTCGGCGGCCGCCCAATCGGCGGCGACCTGCTTCACCCGGTTCTCCCAGGCGGCGACCAGGTAGTTCGCCGCCGTGCTGAGGCCCAGGGGGATGACGACGAGCAGGCCGAGCCCGCCGAGGGCCAGGCCGGCACGGGTCCGGGTGGCCGGTGCGGCGTCGCGGTATCCGAGGACGGAGAAGACGAAGGTTCCGGCCAGGACGAGGCACAGGAAGTTGGACAGGAACAGCACCAGCGCGCCGAGCGCGAGGGCGGGCGCGCCGTCGCCGAGGCAGACGCCCGCCACGACCAGCGGCGGTACGAGGGAGATCGCGATCGCGACGCCGGGCAGGACGGCGGCCACGTCCCGGCGGGCGAGGGCGACGGCGCCGGCCAAGTCCCGTCGCCATCGCGGCGAGGAGTGTCCTTCCCCGACCTCAGGTCGAGGTCGGCGGTGAGCTCCTCGGGCGTCCGCCGCTGCGCCGTGGGGACAAGCCGATCTCGTACCCGAACCGGCATGTCCCTCAGGGGGTGACGATGTCGAAGTCGCGATCCCCGTCGTCGAGCAGGCCGATCAGTGTGGCGAACGCCGTGCGGTCGCCGTCGGCCTGGACGCCGTCGATGCTCTGGGAGGTGACCGCGCGGAGCAGCTGCGGCTTGGTCAGGGTCAGGGTGAGGTCGGCCGGGGTTCCGTCGTGCGCGTGGCTCTGGGTGAGGACGCCGTTGGCAAGGCTCAGCCTAATCTCCTTCTTGAGGTCGGTGAAGTTCCAGTCGATGGTCAGGCGGGTGTCCCAGGCGCGGGGGCCGTTGACGCGGATGGCGAGGGAGTCGAAGACCTGCTCCACGCTCAGGGCCATGGCGACGTCCGGCGAGGAGGTGTCGAGGGTGTTGACGGGCTTGTCGCCGCGGAGTTCGGCGGCGCCCTGAAGGTAGAAGTTGCGCCAGGTGCCGTTCTCGCTGCCCCGGCCGAGGGCGTCGTAGACCTGGGCGAGGAGCTCGCGGGCCTCGGTGTCGCCCGGGTCGGCGAAGACGACGTAGTTGAGGACCTGCGCGGCCCAGCGCGTCTCGCCCGCCTCGAAAGCGGCCCTGGCCTTGGGGAGGACGGTCTGGGCGCCGCCCATGTACTCCACGTGCTTGACGGCCGATTCCTCCGGCGGCAGTTCCCACAGATGGGCGGGGTTGCCGTCGAACCAGCCCATGTAGCGCTGGTAGATCGCCTTGACGTTGTGGGAGACCGAGCCGTAGTAGCCGCGGGCGTGCCACGCCTGTTCCAGGGCGGGGGGAAGGCGCATCATCTCGGCGATCTCGATGCCGGTGTATCCCTGGTTGAGCATCCGCAGCGTCTGGTCGTGCAGGTAGGCGTACAGGTCCCGCTGCTGGGCCAGGAAGGCGGTCAGCTCGCGCGTGCCCCAGGTCGGCCAGTGGTGCGAGGCGAACAGCACGTCGGAATCGGCGGCGAACAGCTCGATGGCCTCGGTGAGATAGCGGGCCCAGTTGCGCGGGTCGCGGACGAGCGCGCCGCGCAGCGTCAGCACGTTGTGCAGGTTGTGGGTGGCGTTCTCGGCCATGCACAGGACGCGCCGGTCGGGGAAGGCGAAGTTCATCTCCGCCGGCGCCTCGGTGCCCGGGGTGAGCTGGAAGACGATCCGGACGCCGTCGATCACCTCCTCCTGCCCGGTCTCGGTGACCGACAGGGTCGGCTCGATCAGCGAGACCGTGCCGGTCGAGGTCGTCGGGCCGAGGCCGGCGCCGATCTGCCCGGTGGCGTCCTTGGGCAGCTCCGCGCCGTACATGAAGATCGCCCGCCGGTTCATCGCGGTCCCGGCGTAGACGTTCTCGGAGACGGCGTGCTCCAGGAAACCGGCCGGGGCGATGACCGGGACGCCGGCGCCGTCGGGCACCACCCCGCGGACGCCGCCGAAGTGATCGGCGTGCGAATGGCTGTAGATCACCGCGCTGACCGGGCGGTCGCCCCGGTGCTCGCGGTAGAGCGAGAAGGCGGCCGCCGCGCATTCGGTGGACAGCAGGGGGTCGACGACGATGACGCCCCGGTCGCCCTCGATGAAGGAGATGTTCGACAGGTCGAACCCGCGCACCTGGTAAACGCCGTCGGCGACCTGGTAGAGGCCGTGCTCGGCGGTGAGCTGCGACTGCCGCCACAGGCTCGGGTTCGCGGTGCCGGGGCACGCCGCGTCGAGGAACGCGTAGGCGTCCAGGTCCCAGACGACCCGGCCCGACGCGTCCATGATCTTCGGCTGCGGCAGCGTGCCGACGAACCCCTTGCCGGCGTTCTCGAAATCGGTCCGGTCATCGAACGACGGGAGAGCGTCCACGGTTTCTCCTCCGAGTGCTACCGGCAACACCCGGTCATTTCCCCGAACCGCCCCAGCACAGCGCCAAAGGAAGGCAAGAGATCACGAACCTCCGGCCGGTTCACTTCTGAGCGGCCATCAGGACGTATCCGGCGTCGCCGCGGGTGGCGGCGGCGCGGGCGAGCGCCGTCATCTGCAGGGCGGTTCCGAGGTCGATGCCGGTGAAGGCCGAGGGCCGGATGATCTTGAAGCCGCGCAGCCGCGCCTCGATCATGTCGATCATCGTGATGAGGGCGTCGTCGTGCCGTTCGGACCGGGTGACGCGCAGCCCGGCGCCGTCGAGGACGGCGGTGTAGTCGTCGGCGGAGCGGGCGTCGGCGATGCAGGCGACCCAGCCGGCCAGGCCCGCGAGCCGCTCGTCCAGGGGGCCGGTGACCGTGATGTCGGTGATGCCTGCCCTGCCGCCGGGGCGCAGCACCCGGGCGATCTCGGCGGCGGCGGTGGGCTTGTCGGGGAAGGTGCAGAACGCGCACTCGCACACGACGGCGTCGAACGTCGCGTCGTCGAACGGCAGGCGTTCGGCGTCGCCGGCATGGAAGCGCACGGTCCCTCCGGCGCCGGCCGCGGCGGCCGTCGCGGCGGCCTTGGCCACCGACGCCTCGCCGAGGTCCACGCCGTCGGCCTCGACGCCGTACTCGCGGGCCAGCAGCAGGGCCGTCCCACCGGTGCCGGCGGCCACGTCCAGCACGCGTTCGCGCGGTGCCAGGCCGAGCGCGTCGGCCAGCCGTCGGGTGAGCCGCCTGCCGCCGGGATGGCGGGAGTCGCCGAGCAGCAGCGCGACCGCGTCGTTCTGGTAGGCCGTCGCGCAGCAGGACTTGATCTCCTCGGGCGCGGGCCGGGTCATCGCAGCCGCTCCCCCACGTTGGTGGCGTCCCGGACGATCGGTCCGTCACCGTCCTTCGCGATCTTGGAGCCGTAGGGGGACGGCGCCAGCAGCGGCTGGATCGGGGTGGCGTTGGGCACGGTGCCGGCGACCGGGACGCCGGACATCCGCGCGCGGACCTGCTCGCGGTAGCCGACCGAGTTGTAAGCGCAGAACGGGATGAGCCGCCCGTCCGGGGTGATCTGCTCGACGCAACACTTCATCAGCTGTTTGACGTTGAGGGTGTAGGGGTCCTGGAAATCCTGGAACACGATCATGAAGGCCCGGCCGGCGAGCTCGGGGAGATCGGCGGGCAGGTCGATGCCACATGCCTCGCAGTCCAGCCCACCCAGCGCGGCCAGGCTCTCGGAGGTGGTCGAGGTGCCGGGGAACGCCGACGCGCTCCACAGCTTCTCCAGCGCCGCGCGGATCCGCGGGTCGGGCAGGGCGCGGTTGGAGACGTAGTCGAGGTACTCGGCGGGGTCGAGCATCCGGGTGACCGGGACGACGTCGTCGCCGTCGGTGACGGCGTAGGTGATGGACCGGCAGGACGGGAAGCAGCACGGCACCGGGAAGAAGTCGTCCGGACGGAACCAGTCCGGCCGCTGCGCGCACAGCGCCGCGATGACATCGGAGTTGGTCAACCGGGTCAGCGGGTCGAACTCGACGTGCCGTCCGGCGTGGGTGACCGGCTGGAACACCACGCCGTGCACCGCGGGATGCGCGACGCCGTGCTCGACGATCGCACCGATCTCATGCTCGTTGAGGTCGCGTTCGATCGCGGCGGCCAGCATCACCCGCAGCCCCGCCCCGGCGCAGTTGTCCAGCGCCCGCCGCTTGTGCTCGCGCAGGTCACGGCCGCGGACCCGGCGGTGCGTCTGCTCGTCGAACCCATCGAACTGCAGGTAGACGGTGACCTCGCGGCCGGCCAGCGCGGCGGCGAAGTCCCGGTCGGCGGCGAGCCGGATCCCGTTGGTGTTGAGCACCACGTTGCGGATCGGACGGGCCCTGGCGGCGTCGACGAACTCGATGATCTGCTTGTGGATGGACGGCTCCCCACCGGAGAACATCACCACCTCGGGCTCGCCCTCCGCCGCGACATAGGCGTCCAGCATCCGCTCGCACTGCTCCAGCGTGATCGAGTACCCGTCGGGCTGGTGGCCGGAGTCGGCGAAGCAGACCGGGCAGTCCAGGTTGCAGCCGGTGTTGACCTCGATCAGCCCGAGGCATGCGTGCTGCTTGTGCTCTGGGCACAGGCCGCAATCGAGCGGGCAGCCGTCTTTGACCTCGGTCTGGGTTCGCAGCGGGATCGTCCCGGGCTTGTTGAACCTGGCCGAATCCATGTAGGCGTCCGCGTCCCCGTACACCAGAGCCTCGAACCCGCCGTGCTCCCGGCAGCGTTTGCGCAGATAGACCTTCCCGTCCCGCAGATTCACCTGCGCGTCGACCACGACCTTGCACACCGGGCAGATCGACTTGGTGTACTCCACGAACACCTCGTCACGATCCACGCGAACCCCTCCCCGCAGCCAGGCGACGATCCCGCCAACCTCCCCCCTGCCCGACCGGCAGCGGCCGACACGGTCAGCGCGTACGGGCTCCATTCGCGGTGCTCGAATAATGGGGCCGCATGCGGTTACCGGACGAGGAGACGGCCGTGGCCCGAGCCGTCTGGAACGACGTCGTGCTGGTCGAGACGGACCTGCCGGTGATGCTGGAGGCAAGGTGAAGTGAGCCGGTACGACCTGGTGGTGATCGGTGGTGGTGCGGCGGGGCTGGCCGCCGCCCGCACCGGTGCGGCACGTGGTGCGCGGACGCTGCTGGTCGAGGAAGGGTCGATCGGCGGGGACTGTACGTTCACCGGGTGCGTGCCGTCCAAGACGCTGATCGAGTGCGCGGCGCGCGGCGTCGAGTTCGGCGAGGCGATGTCGGCGGTGCGCGCGGCGGTCGCCCGCATCGCGGCCACGGAGACGGCGCAGGTGCTGGCGGGAGAGGGCATCGAGGTCCTGCCGGACCGGGCGGCGTTCTCGGCGCGGCGTCGGATCCTTGCCGGTGGGCGCGAGGTCGAGGCCGGGGCGATCGTGATCGCCACCGGCACCCGGCCCGCCGTGCCGTCCATCCCGGGCCTGGCGGAGGTGGCGTGCCTGACGAACGAGAACGTCTTCGAGTTGCGGCGCGCGCCCAGGTCATTGGCGGTGCTGGGCGGCGGCGCCGTCGGTTGCGAGTTGTCCCAGGCGATGAGCCGGTTCGGCGTGCACGTCACCGTGGTCGAGGAGCAGGACCGGCTGCTTCCGGGCGAGGATCCGGAGGCCGCGCGGATCATCGAGGACGTCCTCACCCGGGAATCGATCATCATTCGCACCGCGACGACGGTGTCGGCCGTCACGACCACCGCGGGCGGGGTCCGGCTCGAGACCGGACGGGGCGACCCCGTGGAGGCCGAGATGCTGCTGGTCACGGCCGGTCGCGTTCCGGTCACCGACGCTCTGGGGCTCGCGGACGCCGAAGTCGGTGTGGACGGGCGCGGGTACGTGATCGTCGATGACCACCTGGCCACCACGGCGGCCGGGGTGTACGCCGCCGGGGACATCACCGGACTCGCCCACCTCACCCATGCGGCCTACGCCATGGGGCGCACCGCCGCGGCCAACGCACTGGGCGGACGCCGCAAGGCGTCGTTCACGACGGCGGGCATCCCGCGCGTCGTGTTCACCGACCCCGAGGTGGCCCAGGTCGGCCTCACCGAGCGGCAGGCCACCGCGGAGGCAGAGGACGCGCTGGTGGCGTACCTGCCGATGAGCGAACTGGACCGGGCCGTCGTCGCCCGCCGGACCGACGGTTTCGTCAAGCTCATCGCCGGACCGCGCCGCCTGCTCGGGCACCGGGGCGGCGGCCGGGTGCTGGGCGCGACCATCGTCGCGTCCCGTGCCGGGGAAATGATTCACGAGCCGGCCCTGGCGATCCGCACCGGCATGTTCACCGGACGGCTCGCCCAGACGGTGCACGCCTACCCCTCCTGGTCGATGGCGATCCAGCAGGCCGCCGCCCAGTTCTTCGGCGCCCACGGCCACCGGACCGCCCGTGCCGCCACCCGCGACGGCGACACGCATTGACCAGCCCCCTCTCGGGACGGCCCCCGACCCGATCACGCTCGGAGCCCGCTCACGGCGTCCGGTCCCGCGGCACCGGGCGGTCACACTGAAATCATGAACTGGGGGCGGTATGTCGAGGAGTTCCACGGCGAGCGCGCCGGGATCACCGAACGCGTACTGCGGCACAGCACCGATCGCGGCGGTGATCCCTACGACTGGCTGCTGGCCGCCGTCCCGGAAACCGGGCGGGTACTGGATCTGGCCTGCGGCAGTGCCCCGCTGTGGCCGACCCTCGGTGACCGCCACTACGTCGGGGTGGACGTCTCCGCCGCCGAGTTGACCGAGGCGCGGCGGGCGGGGGCCGGCCCGCTGGTGCGGGCCACCGCGTTCGCGCTGCCGCTGGCGCCGGGCAGCGTGGACGCCGTCGTGTGCTCGATGGGCCTGATGGTCCTCACACCGCTCACCGGGGTGCTCGCCGAGATCGGCCGGGTGCTGGCTCCGGGCGGGGTGCTGGTGGCGACGGTTCCGGACCGGCGGCCCCTGCGTCGGGCGGATCTCGCGGTGGTCGGCGGTCTGCTGGCGGCGCTGGGCTCGGGGCTGGGTTATCCCGGCGACCGAGATCTGCGGAGGCTCCCGGCCCTGCTCGCCCAGGCCGGGCTGCGGCTGGACGGCGACGAGTCCCGCCGATACCGGTACCGGCTGGGGAGCCGGGACGATGCCGATCGTCTTGCTTCGTCGTTGTACCTGCCGGGCCTGCCGCCTTCACGGCGCCGACGGGCCCGCGGTTACCTGCGGGCGCTGAGCCTGGCGCATGCCACGGTGCCGATGCCGATCCGGCGGATGATCGCCCACCGCCCCACCTGAACCTGCCGCGTCCGACATCGCCGTGACCGCGTGCTGGGACGGCCGCCACGGCCGGGCCTGGTACGCAGCAGGGGCGGCACGGACCGGCCATGCCGCCGCGGGTCACGTGATGTCGCGGCGGATCGAGGTCAGCGTCCCGGCGAGGGCGAAGGCGATGCCGTAGCCGGTCAGGACGAGTCCGCCCTGCCAGGGATCCAGGAAGTGCTGGGTGGTCAGGGAGATCCGGGTGAGCGAGGCCGAGGCCGAGCCGGGCAGGTACATCGTCCAGTCGGCGAGGGCGGGGACGCCGGTGAGAACGGGTTCGGCGACGAACCGGTAGACCAGCAGGGCGACCACGGCGGCGACCTGGTTGCGGACGAGCGCGCCCGCGCCGACGCCGATGAGGGCGAAGACGGTGACGTCGGCGACGACGCCGAGCATGGTGGCGGGCAGCCCGTTGCCGGTGAGCGGCACGCTGATGCCCTTGGCCGCCAGCCATGGCACCGCGATGGCGGCGACGACGAACAGGCACGTCAGCGCGTAGCCGGCGCCGGTGAGGCCGTAGGTGACGAGTTTGGCGGCGACGATGCGGCCGCGGTGCGGGGTGGCCAGGAAGGTGGCCGTGGCGGTCTTGTGCCGGAACTCCCCGGTGATGGCGATGGCGCCCAGGACGGCGACCAGGGTGTTGGCCCCGCCGGCGGCGACCGCGAACAGGGTCTGCTGACCGGCCGCGGTGGACAGGGGCGGCGTCCACGTGTCGGCGTCATCGGAGAAGGCGATGAGCAGGCCCGCGTAGAGAGCGGTCAGCGCCATGGAGGCCAGTAGCAGCCACAGCCAGAGGCGGGTGGTGAGCAGCTTGCGGAACTCCCCCGCGATCAGGTGGTGCATGTCAGGTCGGCTCCCGGTGGGGCGCGGTCAGAGTGAAGAAGATCTCTTCCAGGTCTCCGCCGGTGCTGGTGAGCTCGTGGAGTTCGATACCGCGCCGGTGGGCCAGGCGTCCGATCTCTTCGGGCCGCATCCCGGTGACGGTCAGCTCGCCGGGCCCGGTGCGGTCGATGCGCGCGGTGGGCGGCCCGGCGCCGCTCACGTCGGCGCTCAGGGCGTCGGCAAGGGCGTCGGCCTGCGGGCTGCGGACCATGGTGGCGGCCGGGGGGCGGGCCAGTTCCGCCAGGGGGCCCTGCCGGACCAGTCGCCCCTTGTCGATGATGATCACGTGGTCGGCCAGTTGCTGCACCTCGGCCAGCAGGTGGCTGGAGACCAGGACGGTCCGGCCGTCGGCGGCCTGCCGCCTGAGGAAGCGCCGCATCCAGGCGATGCCCTCGGGATCCAGGCCGTTGGCGGGCTCGTCCAGGATCAGGATCCTCGGGCGCCCCAGGAGGGCCGTGGCCAGGGCGAGGCGCTGCCGCATCCCGAGGGAGTATCCGCCGGCCGCGCGACGGGCCGCGCCGGTCAGCCCGACCTCGTCCAGCACCTGGTCGGCTCGGGACTGCGGGTAGCGACTCACCGTGCAGTAGACGCGCAAGTGGTCACGGCCGCTGCGGGCGGGATGAAAGCCGGTGGCCTCCAGCGCGGCTCCCACCTCGTCGCCGGGCCGGGGAAGGTCGGCATAGCGCCGGCCGCCGATGCTCACTTGCCCGGAGTCGGGGGTGACCAGGCCGAGCAGCACGCGCAAGGTGGTGCTCTTGCCGGCGCCGTTGGCTCCCAGGAAACCGGTGATCGAACCTGCCTCCACGGTGAAGCTCACGTCGTCGATCGCCGTGACGGAGCCGAAGCGCTTGGTCAGGCCGCGAACCTCGATCCGGCCCGGCTGTTCGATCCGCTGCTCGATCATCGTGTGCCTCCCGTCCACCATCAAGGGAACATACAACACAGTGAATTAGCTTCACAATGAACCGAATGCACTGATGTCGGCCGGAGCGGGGCCCTGCGGCGAAGAAGCTGTTCACCGTGGCGGCAGTGGTGGCAGTGGTAGCGCCTGGACGTCCCCGGTCTCCGCGCGGACGCGCTGTTCTTCGCGGGTTCCCTGCTCGAACGGGTCCCGGTCAGTGGCTTGCGGCGAGTTCGCCGCTGAGGGTGTCGTGCATGCGGGCGCTGTCCTCGTTGAGTCCGACGATCTCGACGGTCTTGCCGCGCCGTTCGTACTTGGTGGTGACGGCGTCGAGGGCGGCGACGGTGGAGGCGTCCCAGACATGGGCGTCGGTCAGGTCGATGGTCACCCGGTCGGGGTCGCCTGCGTAGTCGAACTGGTAGACCAGGTCGTTGCTTGAGGCGAAGAACAGTTCGCCGGTGACGGCGTACACGACCTGGCCGCCGTCAGGGTCGGTGACCGCGGAGACGTTCACCAGGTGCGCGACGCGGCGGGCGAAGATGACCAACGCGGTGATCGAGCCGGCCACCACCCCGATGGCCAGGTTGTGGGTGGCGACCACCACGGCGACGGTGACCAGCATGACGGTCGTCTCGCCCAGCGGCATCCGCTTGAGCGTGGCCGGGGCCACCGAGTGCCAGTCGAACGTCCCGACCGCGACCAGGACCATGACCGCGACCAGGGCGGCCATCGGGATGTCGGAGACGACCGGGCCGAAGCCGATGCACAACACCATCAGGAACGCCCCGGCCAGGAACGTCGACAGCCGGGTCCGGGCGCCGCTCTTGACGTTGATCATCGTCTGGCCGATCATCGCGCAGCCGCCCATGCCGCCGAAGAACCCGGTGACGATGTTGGCGATGCCCTGGCCGATGGACTCGCGGGTCTTGCCCGAGCGGGTGTCGGTGATGTCATCGACGAGCTTGGCGGTCATCAGCGACTCCATCAGCCCGACCAGCGCGAACGCCAGCGAGTACGGCGCCAGCAAGGCCACGGTGTCCAGCGTGAACGGCACGTCCGGCAGGCCCGGGGTGGGCAGCGAGGACGGCAGCGCGCCCTTGTCCCCGACGGTCGGCACCGCGATGCCGGCGGCGACGGTGATGACGGTGAGGATCACGATCGACACCAGCGGCGCCGGGACGGCCCTGGTGATGCGCGGGAACAGCACCATCAGCGTCAGCCCGGCGGCGACCAGCGGATACACCGGCCAGGGCACGTCCCGCACCTCGGGTACCTGCGCCATGAAGATCAGGATGGCCAGCGCGTTGACGAACCCGACCATCACGCTGCGCGGCACGAACCGCATCAGCCGGGCCACCCCCAGCGCCCCCAGCACCACCTGGAAGACCCCGGCCAGGATCACCACGGCCAGCAGGTGGCCGAGCCCGTGCTCGCGCGCGGTGGGCGCCACGACCAGCGCGACCGCCCCGGTCGCGGCCGAGATCATCGCCGGCCGGCCGCCCACGATCGCGATCGTGACGGCCATGGTGAACGCGGCGAACAACCCGACCTGCGGCTCCACCCCGGCGATGATCGAGAAGGAGATCGCCTCGGGGATCAGCGCGAGCGCGACCACCAGGCCGGCCAGCACCTCGGTGCGCAGCAGCTTGGCCGTGATCGGCTGCGCGGGCGTCAACGCCGGCTTCAGTCGGTGCGCCAGTACGGCAGGCAGACTCAAAACACTCCAGACATGGCGGATCACCCGTGCCGGACCAGGGCACGGGCCTACGAACAAAGGGACGTACGGGGAACCGGCGCCGATGCCGGTAATAGGGGCGCCGAGGGGGCCCTGCGGTCAGGCCGCGATTCGGTGAACCCTCAGAACGACTGCTTCACCGATGCAGGAGTCACATGGCCCGGGCCGCGATGAGCAGCCGTGACCGGACACGGTCGGCATGAGACGGCAACGCACTCCCCCGAAATTCATGACCAGGACAGAAGCCCGAGGGGCTTCGACGGACAGCAGACCGCAACCACCAAGGCCTGCCGTCGCGTTCCTACTCTAACGTCACAGAAGAGTCATAGGCGCCAGTGGAGGGCCATCTGCACCGGTAGAGACGACTGTCACACTGCCATCAGGCCCGCAGGGATCACTCTACTCTCCCGTAAGATTAGAGACCGGCTCGAAACCAGACCCTCCACGCGCTTTTGAGCACCAGCGGACTGGTTGAGCAGCGAGGGCGCTCTGTCGAGCCCATGGCAAGCAGGACGCCCCCTCGCCGGACTCGACCTCACGCCGGTGCAGAACACCGCGCTGCGCTTCATCGCCGCTCATCCCGGGATCTCGTCCGCCGAACTGGCGCGGCGCATGCACCGCACCCCGCAGACCATGCACAAAATCGTCGCCACGCTGGAACACCGGGAACTGGTGCGACTACAGCCGCGCCCGGGACACGGCCGCGTCCTCGGCGTCGAACCGACCGCACCGGGACGCAAGCTCATGGACGAGGCGGACGTCGTCGCACGGGCGATCGAAGAACGCATGGTCGCCGGCCTCGACGAGCACCAACGTCAGCAGCTCGCCGACCTGCTACAACACTGCGTCACAGCCCTCGGCGACCCGCCCGGCAGCTGAAGGGGCCGCGGGCCGAGGCCGTCAGACTGCGACGGGCGAACGAGATCCACGAGGCGGCCTCGGCCTTCTTCGCGTCAACCAGCATGAGGACCGCCTGGTCGTGTTCGCCCCTTTCGGGGGCTCAGTGCCAGCCGACGATCTCGGTCATCAGGGCGGGCTGCCGACGCCTGACGTAGTCGGCGTATTCCAGCATGTGCTCTCGCATGAGGGTTTCGGCACGGTCGGCGTCGCCGTCGGCGATGGCCTTGGCGACCGCCGTATGGGCGTCGCGGACCTTGGCACGCCGGGTCTTGGGGAAGAACAGGCCGCCGACCCGTCCGTGGAAGATGGTTCCCAGCGAAGCGCTGAAGAGGTTGAGCATCCCGTTGCCCGACATGGAGGCGACGAGGCGGTGGAAATCGCCGCTGTGGCTGAGGTACTCGTCGTCGTTGTCCAGCGGCGTGCCCTCCGCGATGGTCATGAGCTGCGACAGCTTCTCCGGATCGGGGCGCTCGGCCGCCAGCCGCGCCATGACCGGCTCCATCACCAGCCGCGCCTCCATGAGCTCGCGGAAGGTCATCTGGCCGGCCTGGAAGTACAGCGTCCCCATCCGGCCGAACGCGGCCGGGCTGCCCCCCACCACGATCGGTCCGCCGCCCGGGCCCGGCTTGATGGAGATCAGGCCGTTCACCTCGAGGATTCGCAGGGCTTCGCGCAACGAGCCGCGGCCGACCCCGTACTCCTCGAGCATCTGCGCCTCCGGAGGCAGCGGCGTGCCCGGCACCAGGCCCTCGGCGCCGATCTTGCGCACGATCTCCTGTGCGACCGCTTCGCCTACTTTCAGCCCCCGCTTGATCTGCGGTTGCGCCACCCGGCGTCCCCTTCCCTGGATCAATGACAACCATCATTATGGTCCACAGAAAGTACGCCGAGGCCCGATCGCGCCGCCCTTGAGGCGTGCCCGCCATGACCCCAGCCGGTCACCCCAGCATCGCCGCGACGGCGGCGGTGTCGTACCAGCTGGCCAGCCGGGCGATCCGGCCGTCCACCAGGTCGAACAGGTCGACCGCGTCGAACGCGACCGGCCGTCCGTCGACCCGCCGCCCGGCGAAGGAGATCTCCACGACCGTGGTCGATCCGCAGTCGAGACGGCGTACGGGCAGGTCGAGGTGTTCCGCGTAACCGGAGAGCACCCGCGGATAGTAGGACCCGACGTCGTCTCGGCCGTGGCGGGTGCGGGCGCCGGTCGCCGTCAGGACCGCGTGCTCGGTGAACAGGTCCCGAAGGCCGCGCCAGTCTTCGGAGTTCACCGCCGCGAAGTACCTGTCGACGACGTCGGCGCCCGCACCCGCGCTCACGTCGTCGGCCGGAACCGGAGGCGGAGCGACGACGGCGCCCGGGTGAACAGGCCGCTGGGCTGGGCCGGTTCGACCAGTTCGATATCGCCCATCGCGTCGAGGAGTTCGTTGGTCGCGACCTCCACCTCGCTCTTGGCGAGCATGGCGCCGACGCAGAAGTGCCGGCCGAAGGCGAAGCCGGTGTGGTTCGCCGCCGCGGCGAACGCCTTGCCGAAGTCCAGATCGGGTCGGGTGATGTCGAACCTGTCCGGGTCGGCGTAGCGGCGCGGGTCGCGGTTCGCCGCGGCGATGAGGCAGACCACGGTGGCGCCCGCCGGGACGGTCCCGCCGGACAGTTCGGCGTCCGCGGACGGCTGGCGCATGATCATCTGGACCGGGGGCGAATGCCGCAGCGTCTCGGCGAAGGCGTGCGCGATCAGCGAGCGGTCCGCGCGGACCATGGCCAGTTGCTCCGGGTTGCGCACCAGGTTCAGCATCATGTTGGCCAACGCCTTGTCGGTGGTCTCGCCTCCGGCGACGAGCAGCAGGCTGACGAAGGCCTTGATCTCCAGCTCCGTCATCCGCTCGCCGTCGATCTCCGCGGTGCAGAGCGTCGAGAGCAGATCATCGCGCGGGTCGGCATGCCGTTCGGCGATGTGCGGCAGCATGTACGCCTGCAGTTCCTCCTTGGTCCGCAGTCCCTGCTCGATGACGTCCGGGTCCTGGGTGAGGTTCCCCAGGAACGCCATGATCGAGGTGTACCAGCGGTGGAACAGGACGTGATCGGACTTGGGCAGGCCCAGCATGTCCACGATCACGTTCACCGGATAGCGGGTGGTGAACGCGTCGACGAGGTCCACCTCGCCCGCGTGCCGGAATCCGTCGAGCAGCTCGCGGGTGTTCTGCCGCATCACCGGGACGAACTTGGCGGTCAGCTCGCTGCCGCGGAAGGCCGGGCTGACCAGGCCGCGGTGGATCGAGTGCTCGCGCCCGTCCATCTGCAGGATCGTGCGGCCGTGCACGGGCTCGAGTTGCCAGCTGTAGTTGTCGGAGGTGAACACCGGATCCTTGAACGCGCGCTCCACGTCCTCGTACCGGCTGATCACATAGGCGTCCAGCCCTTCGTGGAAGGACAGCGGCTGCGTCTCGCGCAGCGCCTCCCACACCGGGGCGGGATCGAGCTGGCATTCGGGGGACAGGAGGTCGGTGACAACCATCGGGTTGTTCCTTCCGCTAGGACTCGGCGAGGGTGGACGGAGGCAGGCTGCGCAACGCGTCGAGGATGCCGCCCGGAATCGGGGCCTTGGCTCCGTCGGGAGTGCGGACCGCGAAGACGATCTCGCCGTGCGCGACGAGGTCGTCACCCCGCAGGAAGTCGAAGCCGACGGTGTAGGAGGTGGTGCCGACGTGGTCGAGGACGGCCTGGCAGGTCAGCTCGTCGAAGACCTGGCACTGCATGAGGTAGCGGCACGCGGACCGCATGCCCACCGTGTAGACGCCGAACTCGCCGATCAGGTCGGCGGAGTGGATGCCGCGACCGTACAGCCAACCCGAGTAGGTGCGTTCCATCCACGGGTAGAACATCGCGAAGTAGGCGATGCCCAAGGCGTCGCAGTCGCCATAGGAGAGCCGGAACGTCAGCCGGCTGGGAACTTCGGACACTCTGTGCTCCAAGGATGAGGTGGTCCGGCGGTCACTCGGCCGGATCCACCGGCTCGGCCGGCTCGGTCGGCTCGGCCGGCTCGCCGGCCACCGTCGCCGTGCCGGACAGCACCGTCCCGCCGCCGACGACGTCCAGGCGTACGTCGCACTCGGTGACGGTCTCGCCGTCCTCCCGCCGCACGTCCGCGACCGTCCCGGACGCCCGCACGTGGTCGCCGGCGAACACGTTGCCGGTGAAGCGCAGGCGCACCCGGCGCAGCCGGTCGTAGCCGCCCGCCCAGGACGACACCATGTCCAGGACATAGGCCATGTTGCTGGGCCCCTGGTTGACCGGGCGATCACCGAGTCCCGCGGCGCGGACGGCTTCGGCGTCCCAGTGGATCGGGTTGCTGTCGGAGAGCAGGGCGGCCATCGTCTTCATCTTCTCGGCGTCCACCGAGGGGACGTCCCGTGGCGGCAGCGAGTCGCCGATCCGCACCGTCATCAGATCCTCCTCGGAAACACGATCGAGTTGCGGCAGACGCCCACCGGCTCGCCGTCGCCGTCGCCGTCCCGCAGTTCCAGCTGATACCGGACGAGGTCGAAGACCCCGGCCCGCCGGCCCTGCTTGCGCTGCGCCTCGTAGACGAAGCCGTCGACCCGGTACTCGCCGCCGACCACGAGCGGCCGGTTGATCTCGATGTCGCAGTCGCCGAACAGCGGCCCGTCGGCGGCGGTCGCCCCGAACCAGGTGAACAGCTCGTCCCACGAGACGCCCATGGCGCTGGTGGCGGCGATGAACATAAACACCGGGTGCGCGTGCTCTCCACCCTGGGGGGCGAGCACGACGTCGTTGGTGAGCCACGCCCGCCACGGCGTGATGGTGTAGGTGCCGCCGGGGAACCGGCGGCCCACCACCGAGGCGAGGTCCTGCTCGGTGAACGCCACGGCCGTCACACCTGCCGGTCCCTATCGGCCCAGTACGGCGTGCGCAGCTCGCGCTTGAGGATCTTGCCGGTCGGGGCCTTCGGCAGGCTGGCCACGAAGTCGACCGAGCGCGGCTTCTGGTAGGAGGCGAGGTTCTCGCGCGCGATGGCGATGATCTCCTCCTCGGTGGCCGTCGTGTCCGGCTTCAGCACCACGACCGCCTTGACCGCCTCGCCCCACTCGTCGTCGGGGACGCCGATGACGGCGCATTCGAGCACGGCCGGGTGTTTGGCGATGGCCTCCTCGACCTGGACGCTGTAGATGTTCTCGCCACCGGAGATGATCATATCCTTGGCGCGGTCGACGATGAAGACGTAGTTCTCCTCGTCCCACGTCGCCAGGTCGCCGGTCCACATCCAGCCGTCGCGCAACGTGGCGGCGGTCAGGTCGGGCCGCTTGTAGTACCCGAGCATGTTCGCCTCGGACCGGACGATGATCTGCCCGGTGGTGCGCCCGTCCTTCGGCACCTCCCGGCCCTCGGGGTCGACCACCCTGATCGTGGTGAGGAACCCCTCGCGGCCGCAGGAGCGCAGGCGGTGCTCGTTGCGGCCGGCCACCGCGTCCGCGTGGTCCTCCTGGGACAGGAAGCTCATCGTGGTGCCCTCGGTCTGCCCGTACCCCTGGATGAGGGTGCAGGGGAACGAGTCGAGCGCGGCCCGGACGATGGAGGACGGCATGGGCCCGCCGCCGTACTGGATGTTGCGCAGGCTCGACAGATCGAAGTTCGCGAACCCGGGCACGGCCATCATCCAGTTCAGCATCGTGGTGATGCCGAGGAACGCCGACACCCGCTCCGCCTCGATGATCTCCAGCGCCTGCTTGGCCTCGAAGTTGACCAGCACGAGCGGGCAGCCGTGCTTCATGTAGTTCATCGAGAGCACGATCGGGATGTGGTACATCTGGCCGGTCAGCATGTACACGTCGCTCGGCACGATCCGCTCGGCGACGGTCTGGTTGAGCATGCCCATGGCGGCGCTGCGGTGCGAGTGCAGGGCGCCCTTGGACTCCCCGGTCGTGCCGCCGGTGTACAGGATGAAGAACGGGTCGTCCTCACCGATCTTGTCGGTCCAGACCGGCTCGGCGTCCGGCGCCGCCGCGACCAGGTCCTCGTACGAGCCGTCGCCGGCCCCGTACTGCAGCCAGAACGGCACGTCGACGAGACGCCGCAGTTCCCCGGCGACCTCCTGCCATTCGGGCGAGACGACGACCGCCTTCGGGCGCGCGTCCTCCAGCAGCCGGGCCAGCTCGGTCACGGCCAGCCGCCAGTTCAGCGGCTGGAGCACCAGGCCGGCGCGGCCGGCCGCGAAGTACAGTTCCTGGTATTCGATGCTGTTGCGGCTGAGCACCGCGACGCGGTCGCCGGTCTCCATGCCTAGACCGCGCAGTCCGTTCGCCAGCTTCCGGACCCTCGTGTCGAGGTCGCGCCAGTTGATCCGACGGTCGTTGGGGACGTCGTAGATCGCCTGAGCGGACGGTGTCAGCGCCGCCCACTTGGCGGGGATCAAGCCCTGATTCACGGAACGGCCTCGCTTGTCAGTAGGGCAGGTCGAGGGCGATGTGCCTCTTGGACAGCCGCCAGACGCCGCCCTGGTTGACGAGCTCGTCCTGGTACTTGCCGCTGGACAGCACACGGATGGCGCCGTTCTCCACCGCCATGAGCGTGAGGTAGGACTCGGTGGTCGCCGAGGTGGCGTCCTCGCTGCGGATGATGATGTTGGTCGTGATGTGCCGGCGCTGGTCGGTCTGCGAGGCCAGCGAGTCCCGCATCAGCCCCATGACGGCTTCCTTCCCCTCGAACGGGCCGACCAGATCGCCGTCGCCGATGCGAATGGTGAGCACCGCGTCATCGGTGAAGCATTCCGCCATGGTGTCGAGGTCGTTCTCGTCATACGCGAGCGCCCAGCGGTGGAAGGTGTTCTCGATGTCGCCTCGTGCGGACATGACGCTCCTCGATTCGTTCGATGGGGGTGTGCGGGTCACTTCACGTACGCGCCCGCGTCGACCGGCAGCGCGACACCGGTGACGTAGCGGGCCTCCTCGCTGGCCAGGAAGAGGATCGCGTTGCTGATGTCGACGCTCTCCACCCACGGGACGGGCAGGGTGTTGAGCGACCGGAACCCCGGCATCGCCTTCTCCTGGCTGGGCTCCGGGTCGCCCGGCGAGAACATCGCGTACGTGCCGGGGTTCTGGATCATGATCGTGTCGACGTTCGTCGGGTGCACGGTGTTGACGCGGATGCTGTGCGGGCCCAGTTCGTTGGCCAGCGTGCGCATCAGCCCGACGATGCCGTGCTTGGCCGCGACGTAGTGCGCGACGTGCTGGACGCCCTTGAGGCCGCCGATCGAGCTGGTGAACACGATCGACCCGCCGCGGCCGGCCTCGATCATCGCGGGGATGGCGACCCGGGCGGTGTGGAACACGCCGGTCAGGTTGACGTCGATCATGTCGCGCCACTGCTCCGCGGTGAGCTCCCACGCCGGGCCGTAGGTCGCGATGCCGGCGTTGGCCACCACGGCGTCGACTCGGCCGAGTTCGGCCAGGCCCTCGTCGAACGCCTTCTGCAGGCCGGCCATGTCGCGCACGTCTGCCTTGCGGGCCACGATGCGACGGCCGAGCGCCTCGACCTGGGCGACGGTCTCCCGCAGCTCCGCCTCGGTGCCGAGAGGGTAGTACGGCGTGACCGTGTCGATGTTCTCGCAGATGTCCACCGCGATGATGTCGGCGCCCTCCTCGGCCAGGCGCACCGCGTGACTGCGGCCCTGCCCGCGCGCGGCTCCGGTGATGAAGGCGACCTTGCCTTCCATGCGACCAGTCATTCATGTCTCCTCGTGGCGGCGAGCGATCACCCGCTCGCAGGAGTGAATCCATAAACCCTGATAAGGATTAGTATGGTTATAAGCTGTCACGCCAGGGCTGGTCAACCGTTTCAGGAATATTTCGTGCGGGTGCGATACCCGCGGTCAGCTGCGTGGATCGCCGATCACTCTGCAGCTTTCCGCGCGCGGGCGAGGGAGGCGCTCACGATGACGGCGGTGCTCGCCCGCGGCACGTCAGCCGATGCCCAGCAGCCCGGCGAGCGTGCCGCCGAGGATCGCGGACTCCTCCTCGGGTGACAGCCCCCATGAACGGATGGCGGCGATCTCCGCGGCCGGGTCGGCCATCGGCCAGTCCGAGCCGAAGACCATCCGATCGGCGCCGTGCGCGGCGACGATCGCCCGCATCCGGTCCGCGTCCAGGTCGGACAGGCGGGGCGGCCAGGAGGTCTCCAGTACCGCGCGGGACCCGACCATCAGTTCCTCGGCCTCGTCGAGCCGGTGGTATCCGCCGTAGTGGCAGGCGATCAGGCGCAGGTGCGGCACCGCGTCGAGCAGCGCCCGCAGATGGCGGGGCGCACCGCGCTCGTTCGCCGCGTCGTCGCCGCCCGCGCCCGCGTGCGTGATCAGCGTGACGTCGGCGTCCGCCAGGGCGCGCACCAGGTCGACCACCGCCGGATCGGCGAGGGACAGGTCCTGGAACAGCGGGTGCAGCTTGACGCCGCGGATGCCGTTGCCGTCCAGCGAGCGCAGGTTCTGCTCGATCGACAGCCCGGGATGGACGGTGCCGAACGGGATGAACCGGTGCCGGTCGACGGCGCCGATGAACTCGTTGGTCCGCTCGACGTTCTTGGCGACCCCGGCGATGGCCAGGGTCATCGCGCGATCGACGCCCGCCGCGTCCATCGTGCGGGTCAGCCCGCCGACGGTGCCGTCGAAGCGCGCGTCGAGGCCGGCCGGGCGGCCGGCGAGGACCCGCGGCGCGATGTGGTCGGGCCAGACGTGGGCATGCGTATCGATGATCATGATTGTGCGGCCTTCTTGGTCAGCTGGCGCGCCAGCGAGTCGTAGATGACCTCGGTCGAGCCCTCGTAGATCCGCATCGGCCTGGCCTCGCGGTAGAACCGCTCCAGCGCCGTGCCGCGCGTCACCCCGAACCGGCCCGCGACCTGCACGGCCCGGTCGACGACGCGGCCGGCCATCTCCGTGGCCCCGGCCTTGGCCATGGACGACAGCCACAGGTTCGCCAGCGGATCGCGGGCGGCGGCCGCGGCGGCCCGGTACGTCAGCGAGCGCGCCATCTCGATCTCGGTCCACGCGGTGGCCAGGTGCTCGGGGATCGACCCGAGCCTGGCCAGCGGCATGCCGAACTGCTCCCGCCCCACGCTGTGGCGGACCGCTTCCATGAGGGCCGCCTCGGCCATCCCCACCGCGGCGCCGGCGACCGAGACGCGGAACGTCGCGAGCGTGGCCATGACCAGCGAGAAGCCCTCTCCGGGGCCGCCGATGCGGTGGTCGGCGGGCACCTCGGCGCCGTCGAGGACGACATCTCCGAGCACGTGCGGCGCGATGATCTGGTGCGGGCTGCTCGTGGACAGGCCGGGCGTGTCCGCGGGGACCAGGACCAGGGAGTAGCCGTCGGCCTCCCTGGCCAGCACGGCGTAGGTGTCGGCGTCGCCGGCGTTGGTGATGAACGACTTGTGACCGGTGATCCGGAGCCGGCCGCCGCGCTCCTCGACGGTCGTGCTGATGGCCTTGAGGTCCGAGCCGACGTGCGGCTCGGTCACGGCCAGGGCCGCGATGGCGTCCATGGCCGCCACGGCGGGCAGCCAGCGGGCGCGGACGGCATCGGCGCCGGCGCGGGCGAGCGCGAACGTCCCGATGCCCTGCATGGCGAACAGCGAGTCCAGGTGGGCGCTGACTCCGGCCAGCGCCTCCCGTACCACCGTGGCCGCGAGAGAGTCGACGGCCGCGTTGCGCCCGCCGTACTCCGCGGGCACCATGACGCCCGCCAGGCCGCTCGCCGCGAGGGCCGCGCGCATCGCCGGATGCACCCGATCGGCGTCGTCCGCCTCGGCCGCCAGGTGGCGCACGGAGTCGGCGAGCTCGCGCGCCTCCGCCTGCAGACTCCGGTGGTGATCCGGCAACTCGAAGAGCCCCGGCTGATCGTCGGCCATCGCGCCCACCCCTCCACGTCCAATAATTCATGCATACTATAACAAGGAATTAAGTCGCTACCAGCTCCCGTTCGGGACACCGCGAAAGGATCCCCGCATGCAGGACAATGTGGCCGCCCCTCGGCCGTTCGCCGGCCGTGTCGTGCTCGTCACCGGAGGCAGCCGCGGGCTCGGCCGGGCCATGGTGGCCGGGTTCGCCGGCGCTGGCGCCGACGTCGTGATCGCCAGCAGGAACGGCGACGCGTGCGCCCGCTACGCGGAGGAGATCAGCGCCGCCACCGGGGTCGCCGCCCTGCCGTACGGCGTGCACGTCGGCCGCTGGGACGACCTGGAGGGCCTCGTCGACGCGGCCTACGAACGCTTCGGGCACGTCGACGTCCTGGTCAACAACGCCGGCATGTCGCCGCTGTACGACGACGTCGCCGACGTCAGCGAGGAGCTGTTCGACAAGGTCATCGCGGTCAACCTGAAAGGGGCCTTCCGGCTGACCGCGCTGGTGGGCACCCGGATGGCGGCCGGGAACGGCGGTTCGATCGTCAACATCTCCAGCAGGGCGGCGGACCGGCCCCGGCCCGGGCTGCTGCCGTACGCGGCGGCCAAGGCCGGCCTGAACGCGCTGACCGCCGGGTTCGCGCACACCTTCGGCCCTACGGTCCGGGTCAACACGATCATGGCGGGCACGTTCTTCACCGATGTCAGCCGGTCGTGGGACCGGGCGGCCTTCGACGAGCGTGCCCAGCGGTTCGCGCTCCGGCGCGGCGGCGAGCCCGAGGAGATCGTCGGCGCCGCGCTGTACCTGGCCGGCGACGGCGCCTCCTACACCACGGGGACGGTGCTGACCGTGGACGGCGGCCAGCCCTGAGCAGCGGACGGCCGTCCGCGGGAAGCGACGGACGGCCGTCCGGGGACGCGGCCTCAGGAGCGGGTCTCCTCCAGGAGCTCGGCGAGCACCTGGTCGGTGTGCTCGCCGACGGACGGGACCCCCTCGTAACGCGGCCCGTCCCACCGGGACAGGTGCAGCACCGGCCCGGGCATCAGCACCCGGCCGAGCACGTCGCTACCGGTCAGCTCGACCAGGGTCCGGTCCAGGAAGTGCGGATCCGCGGCGATGTCGCTCGCGTCGTTCACCGCCGAGCAGACCACCTCGTGCTCGTCGAGGATCCGGAGGATCTCCTCGCGCGGCCGGGACGCGACCCAGTCCCGCACCCTCACCTGCACCGTCTCGTTGTTGGCCAGCCGCGCCTCGTTGGTGGCGAAGCGGGGGTCGTCGAGGATCTCCGGCACGCCCATCGCGGCGAACAGCCGCACCGCGATGGCCTGGTTGGACGCCGCGATCGACAGCCAGCCGCCGTCACCGGCCTGGTAGATGCCGCGCGGCGACGCCGACCCGGTCCCGTTGCCGACGCGCTGCTGGACGTGGCCGGTGCCGGTGTAGTTCAGGATCATGTCGCCGAGGATGAACATCAACGGCTCGTAAAGCGCCACGTCGACGACGTCGCCGGCCCCGGTGCGCTCGCGGCGGAACAGCGCCATGGCGGTGCCCATGGCGGCGGAGATCCCGGCGATCGAGTCGGCGAACCCGAACGGCGGCGAGGTCGGCGGCGACTCCGGCCAGCCGTTGGTGAAGGCGAAGCCGCTGGCCGTCTCGGCGACCGTCCCGAAGCCCGGCCGCGCCCGGTACGGGCCGGTCTGCCCGAAGCCGGACACCCGCGTGAGGATCAGCCCCGGGTTCTGCGCGCTGAGCACGTCGTAGCCCAGGCCCCAGGCCTCAAGCCGTCCCGGCCGGAACGACTCGATCACGACGTCGACCTCCCCCGCGAGCCGGCGGACCAGCTCGCGGCCCTCGGGCGTGCGCACGTCGATGCCCACCGACCGCTTTCCCGCGTTGAGCCGGCTGAAGCCGAGCGACAGGCCGTCCTTCATCGGCGTCCACTGGCGCGCGAAGTCACCGGTGGCCGGGTCCTCCACCTTGATCACGTCGGCGCCGAAGTCGCGCAGCATCCGCCCGCAGGTCGGCGCGGCGTACATGGTGCCGAGCTCCAGGACGCGAACGCCCTGCAGGGGTGCCCCCGACTCGTTCACCGGCTTCACACCCGCCACTGGATGTGCTGCGCCTCAAGGTACTCGCGCATCCCCCACTCGCCGAGTTCGCGGCCCACGCCGGAGCGCCCGAAACCGCCGAACGGCGCGTCGGGGCGCATGCTGCCGCCGCCGTTGATCCACACGGTGCCGGCCCGGATCCGCTCCGCGACCCGCCGCGCCTCCGCGGGGTCGTCGCACCAGACGTTGGCGGCCAGCCCGTACGCCGTGTCGTTGGCGAGCCGGATGGCCTCCTCGGTGTCCTTGAACGGGACCAGCACGGCGACCGGGCCGAAGATCTCCTCCTGTACGGCGCGCCCGCTGTGCGGCAGGTCGCCGAGCAGCACCGGGTTGACGAACCATCCTCGCTCGGGCAGCGGCCGCGTCACCTCCAGCAGTTTGCGGCCGCCCTCCTCGACCGAGCCGTCGATGAAGCCCCGCACCCGCGCCTGATGGTCGGGGCGGATCATCGGCCCGATGCTGGTCGCCGGGTCCCACGGGTCACCGACGATCATCTGGTCGAACGCCCCGGCGCTCGCCTCCAGGAACTCGTCGTACACCGCGTCGTGCACCAGCAGCCGGGCCAGCGCCGCGCACCCCTGGCCGCCGTTGCGGGACCAGCGCAGGTGCATCTCCAGGGCGATCTTCTTGACGTCCACGCCCGGCAGCACGATGCTCGGCGACTTGCCGCCGAGTTCGAGGGTGACGCCGGCGAGGCCGCGCGCCGCCTGTTCCATGATCTTCGCGCCGACCGCGTCGGAGCCGGTGAAGGACACCCGGTCCACGCCGGGATGCGAGGACAGCCGGACCCCGACGTCGGCCTGGCCGATGATGACGTTCATGACACCGGGCGGCAGGTCCGCCTCGCGCAGCAGCTCGCCGAGGAACAGCGTGGTCAGCGGCGTGCGCGGCGAGGAGAGCAGGACGACCGTGCAGCCGGCGGCCAGAGCCGCGCCGAACTTGAAGATCGCCAGGTTGAGCGGATAGTTGTAACCGGTGATCGCGGCGACCACGCCGGCCGGCTGGTACACGACGTCCGACATCGTCGGCACCGGCTCGTGCCAGGACCCGAGGTGCCGGGTCCGGTCGACCTTGGCGGCCTCCGCCGCCCAGCGCAGGTGCTGCTGCACCGCCATCTTGACCTGCAGGTACGCGGCGAGCGAGACGGGTGTGCCGACCTCGTTGACGATCGAGGGCAGCAACTGGTCGCCGTGGGCCTCCAAGACGTCGGCGAGCCGGTGGATGTGCCGGGAACGCTCCTCGCCGGACAGCGCCGCCCAGGCCGGGAACGCCGCACGCGCGGCGTCGACCGCGGCGTCGACCTGGGCCGGTGAGGCGCCCCCGACGTTCGCGATCACTTGTTCGGTGGCCGGGTTGTAGACGTCCCAGCGCTCGCCCTCCGGGTCGACCGGCCGGCCGCCGATGGTGAGCTGCCGGGTGCCCGGAATCCAGTCGCGCAGGGCCTCGTAATCGGTGTGCATGATGGTCATCCGTCGCTCTCTCCGGTCGTGTCGATCTCGGCGGCCCGGTCATCGTCAGGCCGGTTCGTCTGCCCCTGCGGACCCGGACGTCGTCCTCGTCCCGGCCCCGCTCCCCCATGGCCGGCGCGGGCCGCCTCCAGCCGCTGGACCGCCTTGTCGTAGTGCGCCCGGTCGATGTGCAGCCCCCGGTACCGCAGCGCGCCGTCGCCGGTCCGCGCGGCGGCCTCGTAGGCGTCGACCATGCCCTGGTAGAAGGCGATCTCCTCCTCGCCGGGGGAGAACACCTCGTTGAGCGTCGCGACGTGCGCGGGATGGATGGCGATCATGCCGCGGAAGCCGAGGCGCCGGCCGGCGAGGGCGAAGGCGCGCAGGCCGTCGAGGTCGTCGATGCGCTCCCAGAGCCCGGTGAGCGGATGCACGCCCGCTTCGCGGCACGCCAGCAGCACGCGGCTGCGCAGGTAGAGCGTCTCGTGCCCCTCGGGGGTCCACTCGAACCCCACCTCGCGCGCGATGTCCGCGTGCTCGGCGGTCGGGCCGATCATCGCGCCGACCCGCGGCGAGGCGAGCGCGATCTCGCGGACGTTGTGGATCGCCCGTACGGTCTCCACCGGCACGATGTAGCACAGCCCTTCGACGCCGCCCCGGGTCTCGAAGTGGTCCAGCAGCGCGTCGTAGCGCAGCACGTCGGTGGCCTGCTCGATCTTGGGCGCGAAGACGACGTCCAGGCCGGGCGCCACCACGGCCTCGAGGTCGGTGCCGGTCTGCCGGGTGGCCAGGCCGTTCACCCGGACCCCGAGGCCGACGTCCGGATCGGCCGCGCGCAGACGGCCGATCGACTCGGCGACCACCGCGCGTGCTTCGTCCTTAAGTCCGTCGGGCACGGAGTCCTCGAGGTCGAGGATGATCGCGTCGGCTCCGGCCCGGAGCGCCTTATCGGCCCAGGCGGGCTTGTGCCCGGGGACGAACAGGATGGAGCGGTACGGTCGCGGCATCAGTGGCTCACAGTGCGGTCGGCGGTGTCCGGCGTGATGCCGTCATCACGCAGCACGGACTTGCGGATCTTCTCCGATGGGGTTTTGGGCAGGGCCTCGACGAAGCGGATGAACCGCGGGACGGCGAAGGCGGGGACCCGGCCCTCGCACCATCGCCACAGCTCCTGCGGGTCGACCGGCTCGGAGGCGACCACGACCGCGAGGACCTCGTCCTCACCGGCCTCGATCTCAGCCTTGACGCCGAGCACCGACACCTCCAGCACGGCCGGGTGGCCCAGGACGGCCTGCTCCACCTCGTAGGAACTGATGTTCTCGCCGCGCCGGCGCAGCGCGTCCTTGTACCGGTCGACGAAGTAGTACCAGCCCTCCTCGTCCCGCCGCAGCGCGTCACCGGTGTGGAACCAGAGGTTGCGCCACGCCTCGACCGTCCTGTCCGGCATGCCGTAGTAGCCGAGGCTGCACGTCCACGGGCGCTTCGGGCGTACGACGAGTTCGCCGATCTCGCCGACCGGCACCTCCTCGTCGGTCTCCGGGTCCACCAGGCGGATGTCGAACCAGTCCGCGACCTGGAGGCCGGCGGCGCCGGCCGGCCGGTCCTCGCCGTAGGGGGACAGGATGGGCGCGCTGGTCTCGGTGAGCCCGAACACCTCGACGAACGCCTCGATGCCGAACCTGTGCTTGAACGCTTCGAGCACGGAGGAGGCGGTCGGCGCGGCGAACACCGCGCGCAGCGGATTGTCGCCGTCGTCGTCGCGGACCGGCTGTTTCCAGACGAAGTCCATCATCACGCCGATGAAGTTGGTGACCGTCACGCCGTCCTCGCGCACCTGGTCGATCCAGCGGCTGGCGCTGAACTTCGGCCGGACGACCAGGCCGGCACCGGCGATCAGGGCGGGGTAGGCCGCCATGAACTGGGCGTTGCCGTGGAAGAGGGGCGTGACCGTCAGGTAGGTGTCCTCGGCCGTGAGCCGGGTGAGCGACACCACCTCCTGGCCGAAGAAGTACATCTGCGCATGCGGCATGGCCACGCCCTTGGACGGCCCCGTCGTCCCCGAGGTGAAGAAGATCGAGGCCAGCGAGTTCGCGGCGGGCTCGGGCGGCGACACGGGCCCGGCCGACGTCAGGACGTCCCACGGGTCGGCGCGCCGGCCCGCCGCCCGCAGCGAGGTCAGCGCCGCGTCGGCGTGGCCGGTGTCGATGACGAAGAAGTGCTCGATCACGCCGGACGCGTCGCCGATCGCCAGGAACCGCTCGGCGTACACGTCGTCGACGACGACGAAGCGGGGGCTCGCCAAGGCGACCTGGTGGCGCAGGAACTCGCCCTCGTAGGCGGTGTTGATCGGCGCCTCGACCAGACCGGACAGGCCGCAGCCGAGCCAGGTGAAGACGAACCGCGAACTGTTGGCCGCCATGACCAGGACCCGGTCCCCCGGGACGCCGCCGGCCGCCGCGAGCCCGCCCGCGAGCCTCTCGGCCGTGGCCAGCGTCTCGCCGTACGTCCAGCGGCGGTCCTCCTCAGGCGTGATCAGGAAGACGCGATCGGGGCGCTCGCGCGCATGGTGGCGCAGCACGTGCGCGACGTTCCAGGTCGCCGGATCGGGGAAGTCGGGAAGAAGATCCGTGTAGTACCGCGTCATCGTGCCCAGTCCCCTACCGTGAGAGCGGCGCCTGCGGTCCCGGCCGGCGTCGGCGGCGTGTGCGGGTCGACGTGCATCTAGTCCTCGATTCCGGCCGGCAGATCGGTGCGCGGTTCCGCGGCCCGGATCGCCGGGACGACGTCACGGCCGAGGCGGCCGATCGCGGCGATCGCCTCGTCGGCGTCCATCGACGGCCACTGCGGGCGCAGCAGCAGCGGGTCGACGGGCAACGCGGCGACGATGTCCAGCAGCCGGGACGTGACCTCGTCCGGGGTGCCGACGACGGCGTGCCCGGCCACCGCGGCGGCGAAGTCCTCGGCGATCTGGCTCTCGTCCATCACGTCGAGCCCGCGCTGGGCGTAGGACAGGTAGCGGCCCTGGGCCACCCGGGCGTATTCGACGACGGCCCGCTCGGTGGTGTCGGCGACCAGCACGTTGCGCCGCAGCGGCTGTGGCGCGAACGGCTTCCCCCGTGCCGCGAAGCCGTCGCGCACCACCGCGAACCGCTGGGCGACCTCGTCCAGCGGCGTCTCCGGGGGGCAGGCGTAGCCGTCGCCGAACCGGCCGGCGCGGCGAGCCCCGGGCAGGCTGTGCGCGCCGATCCAGATGGGCGGATGCGGCCGCTGTACGGGTTTCAGGTGCGGCCGTACGCCCTCCAGCCGCCAGAACCGGCCGTGGTGGGTCACCTCGTCCTGCGTCCACAGCTTGATGAGCAGTTCGAGGCACTCGTCCATGCGCGCCGCCCGTTCGGCGAACGGCACGCCGAGGTAGCCGAACTCCTCGGGCCGGTAGCCGAGGCCGGCGCCGAACACCAGCCGCCCCTCGGTGACCACGTCCAGGGTGGCGATCTCCTCGGCCAGCAGCACCGGATGGTACAGCGGCGCGATCATGATCTGCGTGGCGAGCCGGATCTCCGGGCCGACCTCGGCGGCGAGCCTGGCCAGCAGCGGCACCGGCTGCAGCCAGCGCAGGTCGCCGTACAGGAAGTGCTGGCCGATGGCGATGTAGGTGAACCCGTTCGCCTGGGCGGCCTCGACGATGCGCAACACGTCGTGGAACTGCCGCTCCGGGGACACCGACGTCGGTACGTCGCTGAGCAGTAGCCCTACCTGGACCATGACCGGACCTCCGGTTCAGCCCGCCGCCGCTGTCGGCGGGCGCGGGGATGTGTCGATGCTGCGATGGCCACGTCGCCTCACTTGGCGGTCAGTCCGCCGTCCACCGGCAGCGTCACCCCGGTGATGAAGCTGGCGTCGTCGCCGGCGAGGAACGCGACCACCGAGGCGATCTCGGTGGGCTGCGAGGCCCGGCCCAGCGGGATGCCGCTGACGAACTGCTCCACCAGCTCGCCGACGTCGGCGCCGGGTTCGCGGCCGAAGAACTGCGCCAGCATCGGGGTCTGCACGGTCCCGGGCGCGATGCAGTTGACGCGGATGCCGTCGGGGCCGCCGACCAGCGCGAGCGCTCGCGTCAAGCCGACGAGCGCGCTCTTGGTGAGGGAGTAGATCGGGCTGAACGGGGACCCGACGAGAGCGGAGGTCGAGGCCGTCATGGTGACCGACGCCTTGCCCTCCCCTTTCTTGAGCAGTTCCCAGGCGAGCGTCGCGCTGTAGAACGGGCTCTTCATGTTGACGTTGATGTTGCGGTCCCACTCCTCGGCGCTGATGTCCAGGCCCGCCGCGCCGGGCATGCCGACCTGGTTGTGCATGATGTGCAGCCGGCCGTGCTCGGCATCGACGCGCTGGTAGAGATCGGCCAGCGCCGCCGGGTCGGTGGCGTCCAGCTGGACGGCGCTCGCCGAACCGCCGTCGGCGGAGACCTCGCCCGCGACGGTCTCGGCGGCCGCCCCGGACAGGTCGACGACGTACACGTGCGCGCCCTCGGCGGCCAGCCGGTGCGAGATGGCCCGGCCCATGCCCGAACCACCGCCGATGACCGTGGCGACGCGCCCCTCGAATCGATTCATTGTGCGTTTCCTTCCCGTTGCGGCCGGTGCCAGAGAGTCCCGATCCAGGTGGAGGTTCCGCCCGGAGGCGCGCCCGGGCTCCCCTGGCACGGCGCCGCCCCGGACGGGCCCGTCAACCGCGCTGGTCGAAGCCCCGCCCGAGAAGCTCGGAGACGATGCGGATGCGCTGCATCGTGGGCGTCCCACCGGCCAGCGCCCAGCCGTGCGCGTCGCGGTGCAGCCGCTCGATGCCGTACTCCTCGGTGTATCCGTTCCCGCCGTGCACCTGCATGGCCAGGTCCGTCACGCGCTTGGCCATCTCGTTCGCGGTGCATTTGGCCAGCGAGACCTCCAGCGGGTTCGGCAGCCCGCCCCCGGCGGTGTCCACGGCGCGCTTCAACAGCAGCCTCGCGGCCTCGACCTGCAGTGTCATGTCCGCGACCGTCAGCTGAATGCTCTGGAACTCGATCAGCGGCTTGCCGAACTGCCTGCGCTGCTGGACGTAGTCCAGCGTACGGTCCAGCGCCTCCTGGCCGATGGCCAGGCTCATCGTCGTGTTGCCCAGGCGCTCGATCGAGAACGCGGTGAAGAGGGTGCGGAATCCGCCGGCGCCCATCAGGAGGTTCTCCTCCGGGACGACCACGTCGTCGAAGATCACATCGGCCGACGGGATGCCGCGGAAACCCATGAGCCTCTCGGGCTCACCGAAGCCCACGCCATCGCGGTCGGCCTCGACGAGCAGCGCCCCCAGCCCCTTGGCTCCCGGCTCGTCGGACAGACGGCAGTAGACGAGGTAGTGATCGGCCTCGCCGCCGTTGGAGATCCACCGCTTCGTGCCGCGCAGAGTGTAGGCGCCGTCCGCGTACGTGGCGCGCGTGGTCATGTCGGTCGCCGCGGATCCGGCGTCCGGCTCGGAGATCGCCACGGCGATCGTCGCCTCACCGGAGACGACCTTGGGCAGCAGCGCCCGCTTCTGCCGCTCCGTGCCCAGGAGGTTGACCACCTGGGCCGGGCCGGTGTTCGCCTCGAACACCTGGAACGCGGCCGGGCGGCAGTGCCTCGCGAGCTCCTCGATGACGATGAGGGAGTCGGCGAGCGGCCGTCCGGAGCCGCCGTACTCCTCCGGCAGGGAGATGCCCAGGAAGCCGAGGGATCCGAGGTAGCGCCGCTCCTCGTGCGGGAAGGCGATGCGCCGGGCGTCCCACTCGGCGGCACGCGGCGCGTAGCGGTCCCGGGCGACCGAGGCCGCGAGCTCGCGGACGGCCTGCTCCGAGGTGCCCGGGTTGCTGACTCCACTCATCACTGGCGGTGATCCCTCCGATCGACTAACCATGATATTGGTAAACATAGATTCAGCCGTCAAGCATGACGCCGGACGTTGCCGTGGATCTACATTACCTGATAATCATGATTATAGATACCGAGAGAAGGGCACATGGACCTCACCGACAGCAGCGCCCTCGTGACCGGCGGCGCGTCCGGCCTCGCACTCGCGACGGCGCGACGACTCGTCGGGCGCGGCGTGGCCGTCGTGATCCTCGACCTGCCGACCTCGGCCGGCGCCGAGGTGGCCGCCGAGCTCGGCCCGGCGGCGCAGTTCGTCCCCGGCGACGTGACCGACCCGGCGGCGGTGGCGGCGGCGCTCGACGCCGCGGAGTCGCGCGGGCCCGTGCGCGCGCTGGTGCACTGCGCCGGCCGGGGCGGCACGGTCCGGGTCGTGGACAGGGACGGCGCGCCCGGCGACCTGGACCTCTACGAGACCGTCGTGCGGGTCAACCTCATCGGCTCGTTCAACGTGCTGCGGATGGCCGCCGCCCGGATGGCCGCCGCCGAACCGGTCGGAGGGGAGCGCGGCGTCTGCGTCCTGACCTCCTCGGTCGCCGCGTACGAGGGCCAGGTCGGGCAGATCCCGTACGCGTCGGCGAAGGCCGGCATCGTCGGCATGACGCTGGTCGCCGCCCGCGACCTGGCCTCGCGCCGGATCCGCGTCGTCACGATCGCGCCCGGCGTCTTCGACACCCCGATCCTCAGCCGGTTCTCCGACGAGATCAAGGACCGGCTGGGCGCCCAGGTGCCCAACCCCGCCCGGCTCGGCCGGCCCGATGAGTTCGCCAGGCTCGCCGAGCACATCATCGACAACCCGTACATCAACGGAGAGACGATCCGCCTCGACGGGGCCGTGCGCATGCAGCCGCGCTGATATCACTCGACCACTGAGCGCTCCGCCGGTGCCGCACCCGCGCGCCGGCGGAGCATCCCGGCACGTGGGCCCGGCACGGTGTGGGGATACGGCCGACCCGGCGCCGGACGCGGGGCCGTCACTGCGGGTCGGGGAAGACGGGACGGCGCTTTTCCAGGAACGCCGAAGCGCCTTCGGCCATGTCCGCGCTGCCCACCGCCTGCACCAGCATGCCCAGGCCGTTGGTGAACGACGCCCGCGCGGCATCCCACCAGATGTTCGAACTCACCTTGGTGATCTCCAGGTAGCGGGGGCTGAGCAGGGCGATCTCCTCGACCCACCGCTGCGCCGCGGCCTCCACCTCGTCGTCGTCGACCACGTCGTTGACCAGGCCCATGCGCAGCGCGTCCTCGGCGCTGTAGCGGCGGCACAGCATGGCCATCTCCTTGGCGCGCTTCTCGCCGATCTGTACGCCCATGACGTTGGTGGCCCCCGTGACCGGCGAACTGCCGACCCGGGGGCCGGTCTGCCCGAAGGTGGCCGACCGTCCGGCGACGGCCAGGTCGCAGGCCACCACCAGTTCGTTGCCGCCGCCGGCGGCCGGCCCGCCGACGGCCGCGATGACCGGCCGGGGACACTGCCGGACGGCGTCGAACAGGCGCAGCGACGCCCGGTACAGCACGCGCATCTGCGCCGTGGTCGGGGTGCTGAGGGTCTGCAGCGAGCCGCCCGCGCAGAAGCTGCCGCCGGAGCCGGTGATCACTACCGCGCGGGCGGTGTCGGCCGCCTCGATCGCCTCGACGACGGCCCCGGCCATCTCCGCGTCGTAGGCGTTGCGCCGCTCAGGGCGGTTGAGCCTGATCCACACTGCGGATCCGCGGGACTCGACGATCACGTCGTCCGACATCTCAAGGTCCTCCAGGGTGCTGATCCGCGCACGATCGTGCGGCGTGCGGCCGGGTGGAGCGCCCGGGACCCGGCGCCCGGCGCACGGTACGGCCGAATTTCCACTCGACCCCGAATTGATGTTAATCTTCCATATGAATTGCGGCTCGGTCAACCGCGGCGGCAAGGGCCGGCGGCGCCGTCATCCGCGCCGAGATGGAGGAGCGATGCCGGGGAGACGACCGGAAGCCCCGCGAGGTGCTCGTTGAAGAACCTCCACCGTCCGCCCAAGGCGGCGATGCTGATCGCGCAGCGGATCGTCCAGGACATCGTGCGCGGGGACGTGAGCCCGGGTGATCTGCTGCCGCCCGAGCGCGTCATGCTGGAGAAGTACGAGACCGGACGCGGCACGCTGCGCGAGGCGCTGCGGCTGCTCGAGTTCCAGGGCGCGATCGCGTTGAAGCCCGGTCCGGGCGGCGGCCCGGTCCTGCTCGACCCCGACGCCTCCCACCTGGCCGGGACGGTCGTTCTCCTGATGCAGCTCAAGCAGGCGCCGTTCCGCACGATCGCGGAGGTCCGATCGGCGATCGAGCCGATGATCAGCGGCCTGGCCGCCACGCGCATCGACGAGGCGTCCCTGGCCGGGCTGGACGACACGATCACCCAGATGCGCGAGCACCTCGACGACCAGCACGTGTTCCTCGAAGAGAACAAGCGCTTCCACGACATCATCGCCTGGTCCTCGGGCAACCCGCTGTTCGGCTATCTGGCCGACTCCCTGCTGGACATCATGGACGGCACGCTGATCGGCGTCGACTACCCGGCACGCCGGCGCAAGGCGATCCTCACCGCGCACGAGCACGTGCGCGACGCCATCAAGTCGGGCGACCCCGTCGAATCGGAGTCGCGCATGCGCGACCACATCGGCGAGTACGTGCGCTACGCGGAGCGCAAGTTCCCCGAAGTGCTCGATCAGATCGTCCCCTGGGACCGCGTGTTCAACTGAGGCGTGCCCGACCGAGCCGTGCCCGGCCGAGCGGGCACGGCGCGCTCCCCCGTGCTCAGTAGATGATGATCGCCTGCTCCGGGCAGCTGTCCGCGCCGAGCTGGGCCAGATCCTCCTGACCTGCGGGGACGTCTTCCCGCTCGACGTACGCGTATCCGTCCTCATCCTTGAGGAGAAACAGGTCGGGCGCCGTCATGTGACAGATACCGTGCCCCTGACATATCTCCGAATCCACCCTGACCTTCATCTTTCCTCCGCTCGACGGCCTGGCCGCGATCCTTGATGACCCATAATCTAGTATAACCATTATCAGACTGACAGGCTCACCCCCGGAGGATCCAGCCATGAGCACACCGCGGCGGTGTCCCGCCATCGACTTCGACCACAACTCCCAGGCCCACGCGGACGACACGGTCGGCTCGTACCGGGCGATCCGCACTTCGACACCGATCGCCTGGACGGAGGCGCACCAGGGCTACTGGGTGCTCTCGGACTACGCGAGCGTCTTCGAGGCCGCCCGCGACGACGAGACGTTCTCCTCGCGGCGCACCCCGTACGGCGGCGAGGGACTGGCCGTCGTCATCCCCAAGACGCCCATGCACCTGCACATCCCGATCGAGCTCGATCCGCCGGAGTTCCGCACGTTCCGCAAGATCGTCAACCGGGTCACCGCACCGGCCGCCGTCGAGCGCATGCGGGCCAAGATCGACCACTACACGACCTGGTTCATCGACCAGGTCATCGAGACCGGCGAATGCGATTTCACCGACGTCATCGGCGTCCCGGCGATCGTGACCGTCGACTGGCTGGGCCTGGACGCCGAGGACTGGAAACGGTACTCGACCGCACACCGCGCCACCCTGTCCGGAGTTCCCGGATCGCCCGAGTTCCAGCAGGCGGTCGAGGTCGATCTGCCGGAGCTCTCGGAGCGGATGCAGCGCACCATCACCGCACGCCGGGAGGCGCCCGCCGACGACATCATCTCCTACCTCGTCCAGCAGGAGATCGACGGCCGGCCGATCACCGACGAGGAGGTGTTCGCCATGACCGAACTGCTGGTCGCCGGCGGGACGGGAACGACGGCCTCCCTGGTGAGCCAGGCGCTCGTATGGCTCTACCGGCACCCGGACGTCCGCCAGACCCTGATCGACCACCCCGAGAAGCTCGAACGCGCCGTCGAGGAGTTCCTCCGGTACTTCTCGCCGACGCAGGCGCTGGCCCGCACGGTCGTCCAGGACCGCGACTTTCGCGGCTGCCCCATGAAGACCGGCGACCGGGTCCTGCTGGCGTGGGCCTCGGCCAACCGCGACGAGTCGGTCTTCGAGAACGCGGACGAGATCGACATCGAGCGCTGGCCGAACCGGCACACCTCCTTCGGGGTGGGAGTGCACCGGTGCGTGGGGTCGCACCTGGGACGCGCCATGTCGCACGCGCTCATCAGCCAGCTCCTGGAGCGGATGCCGGACTACACGATCGACCTGGACGCGCTGGAGCGCTACCCGCAGCAGGGCACCAACGTCGGATTCCGGTCCATCCCGGCGCGCTTCACGCCCGGCCCCCGCAGGCTTCCGGCGGACGCCTGAGCCGCCGGCCGGGTCCACGGCACGGGGGCATCCGGCGGCGTGGGGCCAGGAGATCTCCCGTCCGCGCGAGCTTCGGCCGAGCAACTTCGCCCGGACCGTTGACGTGATGATGGTTATAACTATACTCATAGATAGCCATCGACTGGTGCCCGCCGCCCCGCCCGGCGGACACTCCTGAGGCCGTCACCGATCAACGCGCGGTGGTAGCGACCACCGGGCTCACGCACGGCCATCGCCCGTTCCCACGAGCGCCCACGGCCCAAAGACACCATCCACGCACTGTCGCGCTCCCGCGGTGCCCGATTCGGACCAACAGCCAGAAGAGGGAGCGTAATGAGGTCAACCGGCTTGAAGATCGCCGCGCTCGGCATGACGGCGGCGATGGCGCTCGCCGCATGCGGCGGCTCGGCGGAGAAGACGACGCCCACACCGGGAGCCGCACCGCCGGCGCCGGCGGCGCCCGCCGGCCCGACGCTGAGCGCGAGCGAGCTGGACGCCTTGGCGGCCACCGCCGCGAAGAAGGCGGGGCCCGCGACGTCGGTGCCCAAACTCACCATCGGATACCTGCGCTACGTCGCCCAGTCGCCCGCCGACCAGCGGATGTACGACTCGGCGGTGGCGGCGGCGAAGATCCTCGGCTGGACCGTCATCCCGTGCGACGGCCAGGGCGACCCGGCGAAGATGGCCGCCTGCGGCAACACGCTCCTCGACCAGAACATCGACGTACTGCTCAACGACGGGATCCCGCAGACCGTCATCGCGACCGCGTTGCAGCGCGCCCGGCGCGAGGGAGTGCCGACCGTCTACAGCGGCGGCAGCCTGGACAAGGCCGACCTGTACACCGCCGGCTATGTGCCGCCGGACGGTGAAATGGGCACGACGCTCGCGACGTACGTCGCGAGCCAGTTGAAGGAGCGCAGCGGCGGAGCCATCGTGCAGGGCTTCCCGGCGAGCTGGGGCGTCGAGCGGGTGGACGCCCTGAAGGCGGCCGGCGTCAAGATCGCCTCTCAGCAGGACGCCGACGCCACGAACCTGGTGCAGGGTACGCAGCAGCAGATCGCCGCCCAGCTGAACCAGCACCCGGACGCCTCCGCGGTGTGGATCACCTTCGAGACGGCGGTGCTCGGCGCCGCGCAGGCGGTCAAGGCACGCTACCCCGGCAAGCAGTTCCCCGACCGCCCGCTGCTGGCGACCTTCTACGCCAACCGGCCGACGCTCGACCTCATGCGCAAGGGACAGGTCGACGCCGCGGTCGAGAACTCGCTCGAGTGGTCGAGCTGGGCGGCGATCGACCAGATCGCCGAGCTGAAGGCCCGCAAGACCCCGATGTCGAAGGACGTGCGTCCCAACTACGGTGCGGGCCTGGACTTCTGGCGTTCGACGCTGGTCACCAAGGACAACCTGCCCCCGGCCGGCCAGTTGGTCCCGCCGCCGGTGGATTACGAGGCCTTCTTCACCGCCAAGTGGAAGTACGAGTTCGGCACGGGCAACTGACGTCCCACTCCCCCGTCGCCGCAGCGGCCCGGCCGGCGTTCCCGGCCGGGCCGCCTCCCCGAAGTGAGATCAGATGGACGAGCAAGCAGTAACAGGGCGGCACGCGCAGCCGGCCCTGGCGGAAGCGCCGACGGGCACATTGGAACCCGGCGGCGCGGATCCCGGGACCCGTCGCACCAGATGGCGCCCGCCCTCGGCCGGCCACGTGCTGGGCAGGACGGGCCTGCTCATCGCGTTCGCGCTCGCGGTGCTGACCTTCTCGCTGGTCCGGCCCGACACCTTCTTCACCGCCGACAACCTGCGGTCTATGCTGCTGCAGTCGGGGGCTCCGCTGATCCTGGCGGTCGGACTGACGATCCTGCTGGTCCTCGGTGACTTCGACCTGTCGATCGGCTCGATGCTCGGACTCGGCGGCGCGTCCGCGGTCACGATGATGGCGCTGCACGGCATGCCCTGGCAGCTCGCGATCGCGGTCGCGATCGGCGTGGCCGTCATCGTCGGCCTGGTCAACGGGGTCATCGTCGCGTACTTCGGCACGTCGTCGTTCGTCACCACCCTGGCCATGGGCACGGTCCTCGTCGGCATCGAATTCGCCTTCACCGACCAGAAGACCATCTACGAGGGGGTCGCCCAGACCTACCTGAGCCTGGGCCAGTCGGCACCCTTCTGGGGCATCAACGTGCAGGTGTGGATCGCCGCCGGGACGGCGATCCTCGTCTGGCTGCTGCTGGAGCACACCGAGATCGGCCGCTTCTTCCACGCGATCGGCGGCAACCCGGACGCCGCGTACTTCTCCGGGATCGCGGTGCGCCGGCTGCGCGTGCTCGGCTTCGTGCTCGTCGCCGTCGCCGCCGCCATCGCCGGCATCCTGATCACCGCGCAGGCCGGCTCCTCGGCGCCGCAGGCCGGCATTCCGTACCTGCTGCCCGCGTACGCCGCCGCCTTCCTCGGCTCGACGTCCTTTCGGCCCGGCCAGTTCAATGTGGCGGGCACCGTCGTTGCGACACTGTTCCTGCAGGTCATCCTGACCGGCCTGCAGATGCTCCAGCTGTCGACGGCGTACATCAACGTGGTGCAGGGCGCGGTCCTGATCGTCGCCATGCTGCTCAGCCGCCTCGGGCAGGCCCGGGCATGACCGGGACATCGGCGGCGCTCGCGTCCGTGCGGGGGCTGTGCAAGTCCTACCCCGGCGTACAGGCCATCCGGAACGTGGACCTCGACCTCCGAGCGGGCGAGATCACCGGCCTGGTCGGCAAGAACGGGGCCGGCAAGAGCACGCTCATCAAGGTGCTCGCCGGCCTGGTCCGCGCTGATGAGGGCATCGTCCACATCGACGGGCGGCCCGCCCGGCTCGGCTCACCATCGGACGCCGCGCGTTGCGGGCTGGCCTTCGTCCACCAGGAACTCGCGCTGGTCCCCGACATGTCCGTCGCGGAGAACGTGCTGCTGGGCCTCGGTTTTCCCGCTCGCGGACGGACGCTGGTGCACTGGTCCCGGATGTACCGTGAGGCCGAGAAGGTGCTCGCCCGCCTCGACATCGCCATCGATCCCCGGCGGCCGACGCGCTCCCTGTCGATCGCCGAGCAGCGCCTCGTGATGCTCGCCCGCGGACTCGCCGCGCAAGCGCGGCTGGTAGTCCTGGACGAGCCGACGGCCTCCCTGAGCAACACCGAGATCCAGCACCTGTTCCGCGTGGTCCGCGCCCTGCGTGAAGACGGCGTCGGCACCGTCTTCGTCTCGCACCGCCTCGACGAGATCCTCGACCTCACCGAACGCGTGGTCGTCATGCGGGACGGCGCCGTCGTGGGCGACTTCGCGACGGCCGACCTCGACCGCCAGGGGCTCATCACGGCCATCAGCGGGCCGGGAGCGACCGCACGGGCCGGCCGCCGGCTCCGCCGGCCGGCCGATGCCGGCGCGGAGGTCCTCCGTGTCGAGCACATCAGCCGGCCGCCGGCGCTGACGGATGTCAGCCTGTCCATCCGAGCCGGCGAAGTCGTCGGCCTTGCCGGGCTCGCCGGCGCAGGACGCACCGAACTCGCCAGGGTCATCTTCGGAGTGGACCGCCCGAGCGCCGGCACCGTGTCCGTGCGCGGGCAGACGGTGCGCCCCGGACGGCTCCGCCGCGCACTCCGGCGCGGCATCGTCCTCCTCCCCGAGGACCGGCGCCACCAGGGCAATGTCCTGGACTTCAGCGTCCAGAGCAACGTCACGCTGGCGACGCTGCGCAAACACCGGCGCAGCGCACGGCTGCCCCTGCCCTCCCGTCGTTCCGAACGCGCCGTGGCGCACCAGATGGTCGCGCGGCTCAACATCAGAATCGCCTCGGTCGACCAGCCCGTCCGGTCGCTGTCCGGCGGCAACCAGCAGAAGGTCGTCCTCGCCAAATGGCTCCGGCACGGCGCCCAGGTATTCCTGTTCGACGAGCCGACGCACGGCGTCGACGTGGACGGCAAGCAGGAGATGTACACGATCATGCGGGAACTGGCCGACGAGGGCAGGGCGGTCATGTTCATCTCGTCCGAATTCCCGGAACTCGTCGAGGTGTGCGACCGCATCGTCGTTCTCCGAAACGGCCGGATCGCCGCCGAACTCGAAGGCGACGTCAGCGAAGCCGTGATCTTGAACCATTGCTTCACCACCGATCAGGAATGAATTATGGACGAGCGCTGACCTGCCGGACTGCCGCCCACGCCACCCGCCCACCCCGGTGCGCAACACCGACGATACAGATCGCGCACTGACGGAGAGAATCCTCAGCGATACGCACCGCTCCATTTTCCAGCCCATCCGATATTACGTCACCGACGACCGCGCGATGACACGACGGCATGCCCGCCATCGGCCAGCCAGTATTTGTGGCCGAAGGTGGTCGCCGCACATGCGGGTCGCACCGAGTAAAGCCGATCTATAGTCACGGCAGCCAATTCGTCCTATTTGCAAGGGGTAGGCGAATGCTCCGTCGATACATGGGTCAACGCTTTTGCGCGGCCTTCCTCGCCTTCGCGGTCGTGCTGGCGCTTCTGCCCGGCTCGCCGGTCGGTCTGAGGGCCACCGAGGCGGCCGCCGATGTGGAGGACGCGCCGCAGGGCGGGTGGTGCGCCGGCATGGCCGGGTCAGAGGAGAACCACGCCTCCATCCGGCTGCGGGTCGACGAGCCGGCGGAAGTCGGCCAGGTCGCCGTCGACGAGCACGGAAAGATCGAGATCAACGGCATCCTGCACAAGCACGCGGACATGGTGGACGTCACGGAGGAGCGGGTGGCCGCGCCCGAGTTCACCATCGGCCCGCCGCCGGACGGCGTGGCGGCCTGGGCTTCGTCGTGGACCACGAGCATGCGGCCGCCGCACCTCGGTTCGAACAGGCTGTGCGCCCGCGCCGAGCGGGACCCCAAGCGGACCGCGCGGATCCAGCGCTCCTTCACCGTGGTCGACCTGATCCCGCCGAGCGACGTTCCCGGCCTGACCGTCGGGAACGTCACTGCGACGTCGGCCACGGCGAGCTGGGGCGCGGCCACCGACAACTACGGTCTCGCCGGATACGAGATCAGTGTCGACGGCGGGGCCCCGCACCAGATCTCGACCGGCACCCGTTCCCACACCGTCACCGGGCTGGCACCGCTCAGCCGTCACACCGTGTCCGTGGTGGCCGTCGACCTGGCCGGCAACAAGTCGGAGACGCCCGCCACGGCGTCCTTCACGACGAAGGAACCGCCGCCACCATCCGACTCCGACCTCGCTCTCGAGGTGAGTCAGGGCGGCGCGGTGGCCTCCTGGCACCCCTATCTCCCCCCGACCGCGTCGGCGGACGCCACCTACCGGGTCTTCGTGGACGACGAGGAGATCGCAGAGTTCCCGCTGGATCAGCACTGCACGAGTGCCGCCGGCGACCCGGCGACCCCGTGCACGGAGAACGACCTCGTCAAGTACCCGGTCAGCGAACTCGAGGAGGGCACGCCTCACACGTTCCGGGTGGACGCGTTGCGCGCCGACGGCACGAAGGGGCGGGACCTCAACGGATCGTTCACGACCACCACCGGCCCCTACCTGGTGTCGCCCGAGACCACGCAGACGACCGCCACCGAGGCTTCCGCGTGCACCGGCCGGGGAGGCGACATCTACATCGCGGCGTCTTCGCGCGGGAGCGTACCGGCACCTGCGGGTGGCACGGAGCTCTTCACAGGCTGCTACTCCGTTCCGGACAGCACGTGCATCGACACCTTCCGGCAGTCCGACAACGAGCTCCTCGAGTGTTCCGACGACGTCACCGAGCTCCTCGAGGACGTGGCCCCGCCCAACCGCGGACCGCTGCTCTCGTCGGTGGACGACCTGGCGGGCCTGACCCCGGGCGAGCTTCGCGCGAAGTTCTTCCAGCCGGGCGTCCAGCCGATCACATGGCGCCTGCAGGGCGGATGCGCGGTCATCCTCGAGAAGGCGGTCGAGGCGACGGCGACCGCCGAGGTAGCCGCGGGCAGCTCCGCCGCCGTCTCCTGGCTCCTCGTCATCGGCATAGGCATCGTCGTCGGAGTCGTCCTGGGCACGATATGGGCGATCATCGATGCCACCCCCATCGCCATCGGCGGCCTCCTCGAGTATCCGATCGACCACACGACGGACTTCAGGACCTACGAGGACTGGTGGCTGCAAGAGGGCGAGTTCTTCAACAGCCTGAAGATCTACGCCGAGACGGTCAAGATCACCAAGGACCTGACCGGCCTGTACGCACTTCCGTTCGCCTGGACCAGCGAGGACGACAGCAGGTTCAGGACGACCGTCGACAGGGCGTGCGCAGCTCAGCAGGGACACCCGACCAGCCCCTATGCCGGCTGCGGCGACGACTTCGCCGTCTACGTCCCCGGGGGAACCAACTACAAGTTCGCGCCCATGAAGGAGACCGGCCGCCACATCGTGGAGGCCATGGGCAACGGATACCCGCAGCCCCCGCAGAAGCCCCAGTGGTTCTGGCCGGCCCGCAGCGTGAACGGCCGGGCCGCCCGGTCCGCCGGCCACGGTCGCCGCTGGTTCGAGACGGCGAAGTTCAAGCCGAACGCCTGCGTCGGCCGGCCGAGGGGCGACGTCTGCGACGAGTTCCCGTTCTGGAGAACGAACCAGGCGGTCGACCTGACCGGCATCGTGGCGAGCCTGAAGTCCGTTCCCGCCGCCGAGGCGGTACCTCAGCGCGATGACATCAACCAGTTCTACCGAGAGTGCAAGGTGAAGGACACGGACAGGTTCATCGTCCTGCCGGTGAAGCCCTGGGTGGAGGCGAACGCGCCGAGCTTCGGCTTCCGGGTCACCCCGACCGGGGCTAGCGTGTGCATGGCGCCCGCCAAGCCCTGAGGACGGCCATGCTCGATGATCTTCATGCCCTGCGGGATGCGGTCGACGGCTACCGCGCCGCGGCGACGGCCGCGGGCCTGACGTGGCCCGATCACGCCGACGCCGACGGGCAGCCGCCCGGCCTGGTCTACCGGGTGTTCGACGTCGACCACGTCGCCGAGCAACTCACCTGGCTCCACGCCCGGGGATGGGGCCTGGAACGGCTCTGGCCCAGCAGCGGATGGCTCATGCCATGGCCGGACGACGCGGGCAAGGCGCTCACCGACCTGTCCCTGTCGGTGGCCACGCCCTTCCCCTGGCGGCATCAACTGCCGCTGTTCCACTTCGACTTCATCGTCTACACCTTCGTCCTCGCCGGTGACCACGAGGGAGAGATCTGGCGCTACGAAATCGACCCGGACAGCACCAATACGATGCGCGCCGGAGCCTGTCAAACTCGTTGAGACAGCTCAGGCTGCGGGTTGTGCCTGGTTGTTCTCCTTGTGCTGGTCCTTGGGGGGTTCGTTGATCCAGGCCTTGTCGGGCAGCTTGGGCGGGATGGGCCTGGTGCGGAACCGTTCAGGGTGGGCGGTGTAGGCGGTGGCCAGGACCTCGCAGCGGTGGTCCCGGATCTTGGTGGCGGTGCCGTCGTGGACTGAGGCCGGGGTGTGCAGCCCGATCCCTGAGTGCCGGTGCTCGATGTTGTAGTAGGTGAAGAACGCTGCGCAGAACCGTGTCGCCGTCTGGATCGAGGTGAACCGGCCGGGGAAGGCGGGGCAGTACTTCAAGGTCTTGAAGCCGGCCTCGGAGTAGGGGTTGTCGTTGCTCACGTGCGGCCTGGAGTGGCTGCGGGTGATA